>NZ_JBIUZW010000010.1:0-61966 GCF_044745245.1 Herbaspirillum sp. NPDC087042
GGTGGTGTGCGTTTGGGCGTGGTTGTTGTTTTTGGGTGGTGGGTTGTTGTGGGGTTGGGGGTGGGGGCGGGGGGGGGGGGGGGGGCGGCCGCCCCGGCGCCGGGGCCGGGGGGGGCGGGGGGGGGGGGGGGGGGGGGGGGGCCCGGGCGGGCCCCCCCCCCCCCCCCCCACGGCCGCATCGGCCTTCCTGCGGTTGTCGATCACGCGCTTGGCCTTGCCCACCGAGGAGCGTTCGATCATGCCCGCCGGGACTACCGTGACCTTGGTGGAGATACCCACATAGGTCTTGATGCTGTGCTGCAGCTCGCGCTCCAGCGCCTCCACGTGCTCGGCCGAGGCATCCTCGCGCAGCTCGGCGAAGACGCACATGCTATCCATGTGGCCATGGCGCTCGATCTGCAGCTGGTATTGCGGCGCCAGTTGCGGCAGCTTCAGAATCAGTTCCTCGATCTGGGTCGGGAACACGTTCACGCCACGGATGATGAGCATGTCGTCGGAGCGGCCGGTGATCTTGCCGATGCGGCGCATCGAGCGCGAGGTCGGTGGCAACAGGCGCGTGAGGTCACGCGTGCGATAGCGGATCATCGGCAGCGCTTCCTTGGACAGCGAGGTAAAGACCAGTTCGCCTTCCTCGCCATCGGGCAGCACTTCGCCGGTCTCGGGATCGATGATCTCGGGATAGAAGTGGTCTTCCCAGATCACCGGGCCATCCTTGCTCTCGATGCACTCGCAGGCCACGCCCGGTCCCATCACTTCCGACAGGCCATAGATATCGACGGCGTCGATGCCGGCGCGTTCCTGGATCTCGCGGCGCATGGCATCGGTCCAGGGTTCGGCGCCGAAGATGCCGACCTTCAGCGAGCTGGCCGCCGGGTCCAGGCCCTGGCGCTGGAATTCCTCGATCACGTTGAGCATGTAGGAGGGCGTGACCATGATGATGCTGGGCTTGAAGTCCTGGATCAGTTGCACCTGCTTCTCGGTCTGTCCGCCCGACATGGGGATGACGGTGCAACCCAGCTTCTCGGCGCCATAGTGGGCGCCCAGGCCGCCGGTGAAGAGGCCATAGCCATACGAGACCTGCAGGATGTCACCGGCGCGGCCACCGGCGGCACGGATAGAACGCGCCACCACGGTGGCCCAGGTATCGATATCGTTCTTGGTGTAGCCGACTACGGTGGGCTTGCCGGTGGTGCCGCTGGATGCATGCACGCGCGCGACCTGTTCGCGCGGTACGGCGAACATGCCGAAGGGGTAGTGGTCGCGCAGGTCCTTCTTGGTGGTGAAGGGGAACTTGCCGAGGTCGGACAGGCTCTTGAGGTCGTCCGGATGCACGCCGGCGGCATCGAAGGCATTGCGGTAGTGGGCCACGTTCTCGTAGGCGTGTTTCAGGCTCCACTTCAGGCGTTGCAGCTGCAGTGCCTGCAGCTCGTCGCGGCTGGCGGTCTCGATCGCTTCCAGGTCACCGGGTTGGGGAATGCGGGTGGTCATGTCGTTCTCCAGTCTCTGTTGAATTGTGTCTTGTTTTTGTACGTATCGCTATCACAGCGCCGCTTGCAGTCCGGCAATGACCTCGCCCTTGATGCGGTAGGATTTCCCGCGGAACAGGGCGATCAGCTTGCCATCCTGGTTGCTCACCGTGATGTCGTAGACGCCGGTGCGCCCGGCCAGCATGCGTTCCTGCGCGTGAGCGGTCAGGACATCGTTGCGAAAGGCCGGCGCCACGTATTCGATGCTGCAACCCGATGCCACGGTATTGAGGTTACGGCTGTTGCAGGCGAACGCAAAGGTGCTGTCGGCCAGGCAGAAGATGAAGCCGCCATGGCAGGTGGCATGGCCGTTGAGCATGTCACCGCGCACCAGCATGCTCATGCGGGCATGGCCGGGGCCGACGTCGAGGATCTTCAGTCCCAGCGCCTGCGAGGCGTTGTCGCGCGGGTACATGGCTTGCACGGTGGCCTCGGCCAGGGCTTGCGCCTGTTCCGGGGTGGGTGGGGACGCTTGCGTTGTATCACTCATGGAAAGTCCTTCCGGAAGCTTGCAGACGTTGGATCAGCGGCGAGACCCGGTAGCGGTCCTCGCCATAGGTTTGCGACAGGTTGCGCAATACTTCGCCCACGGTGCGAATGCCGATGGCATCGGCCCAGGCCAGCGGACCGCGTGGATAGTTGACGCCCTTTTTCATCGCCATGTCGGCATCGGCGATGCTGCAGACTCCCTGGTTGACGGCGTCCGCAGCTTCATTGGCCAGCATGCAGACGGTGCGCATGACAGCCAGGCCCGGCACATCGGCCAGGCGCGTGACGGCAAAGCCGCAGGCCTGGAGCACGGCCGTGATCGACGACAGGGCGGCCGGCTGGCATTGGTCGGCTGCCGCCACGGCCAGACGGGTGGCCTTCTCATAGTCCAGCGCCAGGTCGACCACCACGGTGTCGGGGCAGTTGAAGTCGTAGGCGCGCTGGGTGGCGCTGCGGCCATCCGTGATGAAGAGGCGACCCGAACCCGCCTTCATCAGCATGTCGCTGGCGTGGGCCGGGTGCAATTCGACATGACCCTTGAGGCGTTCACGCAGCACCTGGACCAGCGGATGGTTGCCATAGAGTTGCACCGTCGGGGCAGGCAGGGGGCAGGGTTCTTCGGTCGCCGGCGCGGGAGCGGACTGCTTGCCGTCCGCGCCATAAGTGTAGAAACCGCGTCCGCTCTTGCGTCCCAGGTAACCGGCGTTGACCAGCTCCTGCTGGATCAGCGAGGGCGTGAAGCGGGGATCGTTGAAATAGGCACGGAACACCGATTGCGTCACGGCGAAATTGACGTCGTGGCCGATCAGGTCCATCAGTTCGAACGGCCCCATGCGAAACCCTCCGCACTCGCGCAGCAGGGCATCGATGGTATGCGCTTGCGCGGCCTGCTCGTGCAGCAGGCGCAGGCCTTCGGCGTAGTAGGGACGGGCCACGCGATTGACGATGAAGCCCGGTGTGGACTTGGCAAACACGGGCGACTTGCCCCAGAGCCGGGCGGTGTCGTACACGCGTTGCGCCACCAGCGCATCGCTGGCCAGGCCATGGATGACTTCCACCAGTGCCATCATCGGCACCGGATTGAAGAAGTGCATGCCCACCAGGCGCTGCGGCCGATGCAGCCGGGCGGCGATGCTGGTGATGGAGAGCGAGGAGGTATTGCTGGCCAGGATGCAGTCGTCGGCAACGATCTCCTCCAGCCGGCCGAACAGTTCCTGCTTTACGTCCAGCTGCTCGACGATGGCTTCCACCACCAGGCCGGCACCGGCCAGGTCTTCCAGCACGTTGGCGGCGCGCAGGCGCATGCTGGCGGCATGGGCGGATTCGCCGCTCATCTTTTCCCGGATGACCAGCTTGTCGTACATGGCGCGGATCTGCGCGATGGCTTTCTCGGCCGCGCCCGGGCGGGTGTCGAACAGGTAGACGACATGGCCGGCGGCGGCGGCCACCTGGGCAATGCCGGCCCCCATGGTACCGCTGCCGATGACGGCCACCGTGACCGATGGCGGCAGGGCGTGTGTGGCGGAATGCGCGCTCATGTCATTGCCCCGTGAATTGCGGTGCGCGCTTTTCCAGGAAGGCAGCCACGCCTTCGCGGTAGTCGCGGCTGTGGCCCAGGGCGCGCATGCGGTCGCGTTCCAGGTCCAGTTGTTGTTCCAGCGTGTTGGCCGGGCTCTGGTAGAGCGTGGCCTTGGTGGCGGCCAGGCCCTTGGTCGGTGCCTTGGAGAAGTGCAGTGCCATGGCGCGGGCCTGCTCCATCAACTGGTCGTCGTCGATGCATTTCCAGATCAGGCCCCACTGCTCGGCCTGCTCGGCGCTGATCTTGTCACCCAGCAGCGCCATGCCCATGGCGCGTGCCGTGCCCACCAGACGCGGCAGGAAGTAGGTGCCGCCGGTATCGGGGATCAGCCCCAGCTTGCAGAACACTTCGACGAAATTGGCCGAGCGTGCCGCCAGCACGATGTCGCAGGCCAGCGGGATATTGGCGCCGGCGCCGGCGGCCACGCCATTGACGGCGCAGATCACCGGGAAGGGCAGGGCGCGTAGCGACTTCACCAGCGGGCCGTAGTATTTCTCGATGGATTCGCCCAGGTCGACGGCGGAGTCGCCCGGCTTGACGGCGCGGTCGCCCAGGTCCTGGCCGGCGCAGAAGCCCCGGCCGGCGCCGGTCAGCAGCAGCACGCGCACCGAGGCATCGGCCTGCAGGCGGGCGATGGCGTCGCGCAGTTCCAGGTGCATGGCGACGGTGAAGCTGTTGAGCTTGTCCGGGCGATTGAGGGTGATGACGGCGATGCCGTCGCGGTTTTCGAAGAGGATGGATTCGTAGTGCATGGCAGTGGAGGAAGTCATGGAGGCAGCCTAGGCGGGATTGGGGACCGGTTCGCGGGTTTGCACTACGCGGAAACGCTTGGCCACGAAGGCCGCATCGGCCAGCGCGCAATTGGCGGCCGGGTTGGCGCCGGTGCCGTGGAAGTCACTGAAGGCAGCCGACTGGTTCACGAAGACGCCACCGGTGAGATTGAGCGACAGCGCCACGCCGGCATCGGCCGCTGCGTCTTGCATCACCTGCTTGACGGCGGCATCGGTGCTGTAGCCCGACAGGGTCAGTGCACCGTGTTCGCTGGCGGTGCGCTGGGCCAGCGCAATCGCGGTGGCGGTGTCGTCGACCGGGATGATGAAGCTGACCGGGCCGAAGTATTCCTGGGTGATGGCCTCGTTGCGTCGCGCCTGCACCACCAGGGGCGTGCGGATGCGTGCATGCGGGAATTGCGGATGAACCAGGGTGGTGCTCTCCAGCAGCACCTGGCCGGCCTGGCGGGCCGTATCGATGCGCTGCAGGACGGCCTCGTTCTGGATCGCGCCCAGGAATTCGACCGCCTTGGCCGCGTCCACCGTCAACCTGGACAGGGCGCGCACGATGGCCTGCGCCACGTCCTCGAAACCGACCCGCCCCTCCGGTGTGGCGATGCCTTCCTTGGGGATGTAGATGTTCTGTGGCGTGGTACACATCTGGCCCGAGTACAGCGCTAGCGAAAAGGCAATGTTGTGCGCCATCCCGGCCAGGTTGTCGGTGCTGTCGATGATGATCTGGTTGATGCCGGACTTCTCGGTATAGACCTCCGCCTGCCGGGCCTGGCTTTCCAGCCAGTTGCCGTTGGCGCTGCTGCCGGTGAAGTCGATCAGGCCGATCTCCGGGCGCAGGGCCAGGGTGCGGGCCATCTCGCTATCGGCGGCATCATGCGCGGCCAGCGTGACGATGTCCGGGTTGAAGCCGGCCTCGGCGATGACCTGGCGCGCCACCTCCACCGTGATGGCCAGCGGCAGGATGGCACCCGGATGCGGCTTGACGATGACCGCATTGCCGGTGGCCAGGTTGGCGAACAGGCCGGGGTAGCTGTTCCAGGTCGGGAAGGTGCAGCAGCCGATCACCAGGCCGATGCCGCGCGGCACGATGCGCCAGGACTTGTTCATCACCAGCGGCGCATGCTTGCCTTGCGGCTTTTCCCATTGGGCCGTGGCGGGGATGGCGCGCAACTGCTGCCAGGCGCAGGCGATGGCTTCCAGCGCGCGGTCCTGCGCATGCGGGCCACCGGCCTGGAAGGCCATCATGAAGGCCTGGCCGGTGGTGTGCTGGACCGCATGGGCGATCTCGAAGCTGCGCGCGTTGAGGCGCGCGACGATCTCCAGCGCCACGCCGGTCCAGACCTGCGGGCCGGCATGGCGCCAGCCGGCCGCGGCCAGCTGCATCGCCGGCAGCAGGCGATCGAGATCGGGGCGCGGATAGCGGATGCCCAGGGCGAAGCCATAGGGCGAGACCTCCGCCCCGACCCGCTGGTCGCCACCGGCCTGCTCCGGCGTGAACACGAAGGGGTGTTCCAGCCTTGCCTCGTAGGCCAGGCGGCCGGCCTCGGCAGCGCCCTCGCCATAGATGCGCGGGCTGGGCGATTCGCTATGGGGGCTCCAGTAGCCGCGCTGTTCCAGGGCCTGTACGGCCTGCTCCAGCGTGTCGCGGTGCCGTTCGAAAAATGCGGTGCTCATGCGTTCTCCCTTGATGCCGGTGGCTCAGTTGTCCTGGTCGAAGTCCAGCAAGACCTTGTCGCTCACCGGGAAGGACTGGCAGCTCAGGACGAAGCCGCGCGCGATTTCATAGTCTTCCAGGGCGTAGTTGGCATCCATGTCGACCTTGCCTTCGACCACCTTGCAGCGGCAGGTGGCGCATACGCCGCCCTTGCAGGAGTAGCGCAGGTCGATGCCATGCTTCAGGCCTGCCTCCAGCACCGATTCCTTTTCCTTGTCCATGGTGAAGACGTTGTGATAGCCATCGACGATGACGGTCACTTCACACTCCTTGTTGCCCACCACCGGGCGCGCCGTATTGCTCTTGTGCTGCGGCAGGGTGGCGGCGAACAGTTCGGTCTTGATGCTGGACTTGGCCATGCCATGGGCCTGCAGCGAGGCCGATACCGCCTGCACCATTTCCTCGGGGCCGCACAGGAAGGCGGCATCGATATCCTTGAGATTGATCCAGGAGGCCAGGAAGGCATCGCACTTGGCGCGGTCGATGCGGCCATTGAACAGCTCCACGTCCTGCTGCTCGCGGCTCATCACATAGACCACGTTGAGGCGTTCCAGGTAGGCGTCCTTGAGGTCGCTCAGTTCTTCCTTGAAGATCACCGAGGACGAGGCGCGGTTGGCATAGACCAGCGTGAAGTGGCTATGCGGCTCGGTCAGCAGCGTGGTCTTGATGATCGACATCATCGGCGTGATGCCGCTGCCGGCGGCAAAGGCCAGGTAGTGCTTGCGGTTGGCGGCATCCAGGGGGACATTGAAGTTGCCCATGGGCGGCATCACCTGGATGCTCTGGCCGGCCTTGAAGGTCTCGTTGGCCCAGTTGGAAAACAGGCCGCCCGGATTGCGCTTGATGGCCACCCGCAATTGCCGCTCCTGCACGGCCGAGCAGATCGAATAGGAGCGGCGCAGGTCTTCGCCACCGATCTCCGAGCGCAGCGTCAGGTGCTGGCCCTGCTGGTAGGCAAAGGTATCCTGCAACTCGCCTGGCACGGCGAAGGAGACCACGATGGTGTCGCGGGTTTCCTGCTTCACGTTCGAGATGGTCAGTGGATAGAATTTACTCATGATGTTGTGCCTTCTGTTCTGGTGGACCGGGCCGGCATATCCGTAGTGGGCCGGCTCAGTGGGCCTTGAAGTAATCGAACGGCTCGCGGCAGTCCTTGCACTGATAGAGCGACTTGCACGAGGTAGAACCGAACTGGCTCACGCAGACCGTCTGCATCGAGCCGCAATGCGGGCATTGCACTTGCGGTGCCGCATGCTGGCGCGGGCTGATGCCACGGATGTCGATGACCTGCTGGGCCGGTGGCGCGATGCCGTACTGCTTGAGGTTGCGGCGGCCTTTCTCGCTCATCCAGTCGGTGTTCCAGGCCGGTGCCAGCTGCGTGCGGATGGTCACCTGCGGCAAGCCCTTTTCCTGCAGGGCAGTGGTGATCTCGTCGGCGATCAGGCGCATGGCCGGGCAACCGGAATAGGTGGGCGTGATGACCACGGTGCAGCAGAGCGCGTTGTTGGCGTTGGCATCGGCATCGGCATCGGCGGCGCGGGTGATTTCGACGTCGCGCACGATGCCCAGGTCCACCACCGAGATCACCGGGATCTCGGGATCGGGGACCGCTTCCAGCCATTCCCAGACGCTGGCCTTGATGGTGGCGAGCGCGTCCGGGCCGGCCTGCGCAACGAGGAGGGGATCGCTCACCAGCTGGCTCCCGGATAGGTGCGTTGCAGGAACTGCATCTCCGCCAGCAGGTAGCCGAGGTGTTCGGTGTGGCGACCGGCCTTGCCACCGCTCTGCATCCACAGGCCGGCGGCCGGGATCTGCAGGGTGGCCTGCAGCAGTACATCGGTGACGTGCTGCTGCCACTTCTGTTGCACCTCGTGCAGCGGACGCGCCAGGCCCTGCTGCACCATGGCCTCATCCAGTGCATCGGCGCTGAACAGTTCGCCGGTGTACATCCACAGCGCATCGATGGCGTCCTGCATGCGGCGGTGGCTTTCCTCGTTGCCGTCACCCAGGCGGATGATCAGGTCGGTGCTGCGGCGCACGTGGTAGGTGACTTCCTTCAAGCTCTTCTGGGCGATCTCGGCGATGCGCGCATCGCTGGACTCGCACAGTCCTTCGAGGACGAAGTAATGCCACACATCGAAGAGGAACTGGCGCGCCAGCGTGTCGGCGTAGCTGCCGTTGGGCAGCTCCACCAGCAGCAGGTTGTGGAACTGGTGGGCATCGCGCAGGAAGGCCAGCTGGTCTTCGCTGCGGCCCTGGCCCTCCAGTTCAGCGGCATAGGTGAGCCACATGCGGGCCTGGCCGATCAGGTCCAGCGAGACATTGATCAGGGCCATGTCTTCTTCCAGCGCGGGACCCTTGCCGCACCATTCGGAGAGGCGTTGCGAGAGCACCAGGGCGTTGTCACCCAGGCGTCGCACGTAGTCGGTTTTCTGTGTCATGTCGTTCTCCGGCCTCAGAGGTTCTTCAGTTCCGCCGGCATGGGGAAGAAGGTCGGGTGGCGATAGACCTTGCTGTTGGAGGGCTCGAACAGCGGCGCCTTGTCGCCCGGGCTGGAGGAGACGATGTCGGCCGCGCGTACCACCCAGATGCCTACGCCTTCGTTGCGGCGGGTATAGACGTCGCGCGCATTGTTGACGGCCATCTCGCCATCGGGGGCGTGCAGGCTGCCGACGTGTTTATGGGCCAGGCCGTGCTGGCTGCGGATGAAGACTTCCCAGAGGGGCCATTCCTTGCTCATGATGTTTTCCTTGTTGGCGGGCCGGCCTAGGCGCGGCCACTGGCATGTTGTTGACGGAGTGCTTGCTTGACTGGACGGTAAATCAGGGATCAGGGATCAGGCAGCCTTGCGGGCCTCTTGCTTGTCGGCATGCGCCACCAGGCCTTCGCGGAACCACTGGCCGTCGTCGTAGGCTTTCTTGCGGGTGGCGATGCGTTCGCGGTTGCAGGGACCATTGCCGCGCACGACCTCATGGAATTCATCCCAGTTGACCTGGCCAAAGTCGTAGCGGCCGCGTTCCTCATTCCACTTCAGGTCGGGGTCCGGCACGGTCAGGCCCAGGTATTCGATCTGCGGGACGGTCTGGTCGACCATGCGCTGGCGCAGTTCATCGTTGGAGAACAGCTTGATGCGCCATTGCATCGATTGCGCGCTGTTGACCGACTCGGTATCGGAGGGGCCGAACATCATCAGCGCCGGCCACCACCAGCGGTTCAGCGCATCCTGCGCCATCTGCTTCTGCTCGGGCGTGCCGCGGCACAGCGCCAGCATGATGTCGTAGCCCTGGCGGGCGTGGAAGGATTCCTCCTTGCACACACGCACCATGGCGCGCGAATAGGGGCCGAAGGAGCAGCGGCACAGCGGGATCTGGTTGATGATGGCCGAGCCATCCACCAGCCAGCCGATGGCGCCCATGTCGGCCCAGCTGATGGCCGGGTAGTTGAAGATGCTGGAGTATTTGGCGCGACCGGCGTGCAGGTCGTCCAGCAGCGCATCGCGCGACACGCCCAGGGTCTCGGCGGCACTGTAGAGGTAGAGGCCGTGGCCGGCCTCGTCCTGGATCTTGGCCAGCAAGATGGCCTTGCGCTCCAGCGTCGGGGCGCGCGTGACCCAGTTGCCCTCGGGCAGCTGGCCGACGATTTCCGAGTGGGCGTGCTGCGAGATCTGGCGCACCAGGGTCTTGCGATAGGCCTCGGGCATCCAGTCCTTGGGCTCGATCTTGACGCCCTCATCGATGCGCGCCTGGAAGGCGCGTTCTTGCGGCGACATGTCGTCCAGGGTACGTACCTTGGACAGGCCGGTTTCTACCATTTGTGCATACATGCTGCTTCTCCGTGAAAGGGTGGCACGCTGAGTGACGGGCGTACACGGTCCTGGCCGCATTGGCCCGCTTCAGGTGGGTAAAACCAAAAAACTGAAAACTGCGAGGTCCGGTTGGCTAGGCCCGCTTGGCTGCAATGAGCGGCTCTACCTGCGGGGTGACCAGCCTGGGACGGTTCTCTTCGATCTTGCTCAGGGGTGTTGCTTCACACATGCTGCGCAGGCAGCGCTTGGTCAGGTCGTGATAGGTGCGGGTACCGGCCTGCTTCCAGCTGATCTCTTCCTCGCTCAGGGCACGCACCACCTTGGCGGGAACGCCCGCCACCAGCGTGCGCGGCGGCACCTGCATGCCGGCCCGCACAAAGGCGCTGGCCGCGACGATGGCCTGTTCGCCGACCACCGCTTCATCCATCACCACCGCATTCATGCCCACCAGCGCATCGCGCTTGACCACGCAGCTGTGCAGGACGGCGCCGTGGCCGATGTGGCCGTTCTCTTCCACCACCGTATCGTGGCCGGGGAAGCCGTGGATCACGCAGGTGTCCTGCACGTTGGCCCCACGCTGCAGCACGATGCGACCGAAGTCGCCGCGCAGGCAAGCCGCCGGGCCGACATAGCAATCGGGGCCGACGATGACGTCGCCGATCAGTACCGCCGTCGGATGGACATAGGCGTCCGGGTCCACCACCGGGATCACGCCTTCGATTGAATAGCAGGGCAAGGTCGTCTCCTTTGTCGGCAAGCCACCGCTGTGGCTGCTACCGGTTCGTTGCAGCGGCACGGCTTTGCGCTTCATTTCCGGTCGTTTCAGGTCCGAAAAAAGCATTTGCCTGTCGCTGTTTTTTAGGGAATAATAATTTCGACCGACCGGTTGGTCAATAATGTTTTGAAGTTTTTTTGCTGACCGGTGGCGGCAAAGCATCGATGGCGATGGCCATCTGGGCGGGGCCTCTGTATTTCCAGCCGCATCCAGCCAGGACGCGGATCCCGAATTGCAGCAGCAGCGGGATCCAGGTCAAGGCAAATGCAGCGAAAGAGTTTTGATTTGCGGCACAATCATGACTTTGCGGAAATAACCAAGAGGACGCACTTATGCCACGCAAGCGTGCAGCGGGATACGAGAACCAGCGCGAAGCCATCATCGAACAGGCGGCAGCCTTGTTCGCGCGCAATGGTTTCGTGGGCACATCGATGAATGAAGTGGCGCTGGCATGTGGCCTGTCCAAGGCCTCGCTGTATCACTACTTTGCCGACAAGCATCAGCTGCTGATGCACATCTGCGAGAACCACATCGACCGCCTGTGCGGCCTGGTCGATGAAGTCGCGCAGCAGGACCTGAGCCCGGAGCCGCGTTTGCGGCTGCTGGTGCAGCGCTTCGTGGAGGAATACAGCGATGCGCAGAGCCAGCACCGGGTGTTGACCGAGGACGTGCGCTTCCTGGAGCCGGGAGACCAGGAGCGCATCCTGGCCGGGGAGCGCAAGGTGGTAGCGGCAGTGGCCGACGCCATGAGCGCGGTACGCCCGGAGCTCGATCGCAGTCGCATGGCCAAGCCGCTGGCCATGCTGCTGTTCGGGATGATCAACTGGATGTTCATGTGGCTCAAGCCCGATGGCGAGCTGACCCATGAGCGCATGGCCGTGGTCGTCTCGGACTTGCTGTTTGGTGGCATCGGCGCCGTGGGCCTGGACGGCGGCGGGAAGAAGAAAAGATGACGTGAGCGCTCCATGGTCGCGTCATTGACAGGCAGGCAGCAGATGCACCCAACAATGACAACACCATCTAGGAGACCTCCATGCAGTTCGCTCGTTCATTGATCGCGCTGGCGCTGGCCGGCATGGCGCTGACCGCCCACGCCGACATCAACGTCGGTGTCACCGTATCGACCACCGGCCCGGCCGCTTCGCTGGGCATTCCCGAGAAGAACACCGTGGCCCTGCTGCCCACCACCATCGGCGGGCAGAAGATCAACTACATCGTCCTCGACGATGCCTCCGACACCACGCAGGCGGTCAAGAACGCGCGTCGTTTCGTCTCCGAAAACAATGTGGACGTCATCGTCGGCTCCTCGGTTAGCCCCAACTCGCTCTCGATGATTGAAGTGGCCGCCGAGTCGCAGACGCCGATGATTTCGCTGGCCGCTGCCGCGCGCATCGTCGAGCCCATGGATGCCAAGAAGAAGTGGGTCTTCAAGACCCCGCAGAACGACATCATGATGTCGCTGGCCATTGCCAAGGACATGGTCGCGCGCGGCCACCAGCGCATCGCCTTCATCGGCTTCGCCAATGCCTATGGCGACGGCTGGTATGAGGAATTCAAGAAAGCTGCCGGCCTGAAGAAACTGGAGCTGGTCGCCAACGAGCGTTTCGCCCCCACCGATACCTCGGTCACGGCGCAAGCCCTGAAGCTGGTGGCGGCCAAGCCTGATGCGATCCTCATCGCTGCCTCCGGCACCCCGGCCGTGGTGCCGCAGCGCGCCCTCAAGGAGCGTGGTTTCAAGGGCCAGATCTACCAGACCCATGGCGTGGCCAATGCCGACTACCTGCGCGTGGGCGGCAAGATGCTCGATGGCACCCTGTTGCCCGCAGGCCCCGTGCTGGTGGCGGCACAACTGCCGGCCAGCAACCCTATCCGCAAGGTCGCGCTGGACTACGTGGGCAAGTATGAAGCGGCCCATGGCAAGGGCAGTGTCTCGCTCTTCGGCGGCTATGCCTGGGATGCCGGCCAGTTGCTGCAGGCCGCCATTCCCGTGGCATTGAAGCGTGGCAAGCCGGGAACCCCGGAATTCCGCGCCGCCCTGCGTGATGCGCTGGAATCGACCAAGGAAGTCACCGGCGTGCACGGCGTCTACAACATGTCGGCCACCGACCACCTGGGCCTGGACCAGCGTGCTTCGGTGATGGTCAAGATCGTCGACGGCGCCTGGCAATACCAGCCCTGATCCGGACCCGGCCTTTTCACTTTGCATTGCTCGCTTGCCGCGACCAGGCTGCCCGGGCCTGGCGCGGTCGCTGATCTCTCTGCCTCACCGTTTTCAATCGTTCTCCACAGGAGTCCCCGATGACTGCCCGTCCTCCCCTGCTACAGAGTTTCATCGCCGGCCGCTGGTTCGGCGAAAGCCCGGCCCAGGCACTGCATAGTGCCGTCAATGGCCACGCCGTCGCCAGCACCCACGGTGAATCCATCGACTTCGGCGAGGCGCTGGCGCATGCGCGTGGCCGTGGCCTGGCCGGTCTGCTGGCGCTGGATTTCCAGCAACGTGCCGGCATCCTCAAGGCCTTGGCCAAGTACCTGACGGAACACAAGGAGACGCTCTATGCCGTCTCCGCCCACACCGGCGCCACCCGCGCCGACAGCTGGATCGACATCGAAGGCGGCAGCGGCACGCTGTTCACCTATGCCAGCATCGGCACCAATGAATTCCCGTCCTCCAACCTGGTCCACGAAGGTCCGGCCTTCCCGCTGGGCAAGCAGGGCCGCTTCGCCGGCAGCCACATCCTGGTGCCACGCGGCGGCGTGGCGGTACACATCAACGCCTTCAACTTCCCGGTCTGGGGCATGCTGGAGAAATTCGCCCCCAGCTTCCTGGCCGGCATGCCCTGCATCGTCAAGCCTGCCACTGCCACCAGCTATCTGGCCGAAGCCGCCGTGCGCCTGATCCAGCAATCGGGCCTGTTGCCCGAGGGCAGCCTGCAACTGGTGATCGGTTCCACCGGCGATCTGCTCGATCGCCTGCAATCGCAGGACGTGGTCACCTTTACCGGCTCGGCCGATACCGCCGCCAAGCTGCGCGCGCATCCCAACCTGATCGCCAATTCGATTCCCTTCAATGCCGAGGCCGATTCGCTCAACAGCGCCATCCTCGGTCCCGACGTGACCGCCGATGACGAGGAGTTCGATCTCTTCGTCAAGGAAGTGGCGCGCGAGATGACCACCAAGGCCGGCCAGAAATGCACCGCCATCCGTCGCGCCATGGTGCCGCGCCGTCATCTGGATGCGGTGGCCGAACGCCTGGTTGCGCGGCTGTCGAAGATCGTCGTCGGCGACCCCGCACTGGAGCAGGTGCGCATGGGGCCGCTGGCGTCCAGGGCGCAGCAGAAGGATGTCGAGGAACGCGTGGCCCTGTTGAAGCGCAGCGCCGATGTCATCCTCGGTGCCGGTGGCGCCTTTGCGCCGCAAGGCGAGGGCGTGGGCGAGGGCGCCTTCTTCGCGCCGACCCTGCTGCTGGCGCGCGACACCGCGGCCGGCAGCCCGGTGCACGAGCTGGAAGCCTTCGGCCCCGTCAGCACCCTGATGCCCTATGACGACCTGGACGAAGCCCTGGCCCTGGCCGCACGCGGACGTGGCAGCCTGGTGGCCAGCCTGGTCACGCGCACGCCGGCCGTGGCGGCCCGCGCCATTCCGGTGGCGGCGGCCTGGCATGGTCGCCTGCTGGTGCTCGACCGCGAATGCGCGCCGGAATCCACCGGTCACGGCTCACCGCTGCCGCAGTTGAAGCACGGCGGCCCGGGGCGTGCCGGCGGCGGCGAAGAACTGGGCGGCTCGCGCGCCGTTAAGCACTACCTGCAACGCACTGCCGTGCAGGGTTCGCCGACGATGCTGGCCGCCGTGGTGGGCGAGCATGTGCGCGGCGCGCAGGTGCGCGAATCGGGCATCCATCCCTTCCGCCACTACTTCGAGGATCTGCAGATCGGCGATTCGCTGGCGACCCATCGCCGCACCGTCACCGAGGCTGACATCGTCAATTTCGGCTGCCTCTCGGGCGACCACTTCTACATGCACTTCGACGAGATCTCGGCGCGTGAATCGCCCTTCGGCAAGCGCATCGCGCACGGCTACTTCGTACTCTCGGCGGCAGCCGGCCTGTTCGTTTCGCCCGCGCCCGGTCCGGTGCTGGCCAACTACGGGCTGGACACGCTGCGCTTCGTCAAGCCGGTGGGCATTGGCGACACCATCAGCGCGCGCCTGACCTGCAAGCGCAAGATCGACCGCAACAAGAAGGATGCCAAGGGCCAGGGGCAGGGCGTGGTGGCCTGGGACGTCGAGGTCAGCAACCAGGACGGCGAGCTGGTGGCCTCCTACGACATCCTCACCCTGGTGGCCAAGAAGCCGGCCGCCTGATGTTTCCTGATGAGAGTCGATGACCGTTCGTCCTGAGTAGCGGCATCGCCGCGTATCGAAGGCGCGCGGTCCTCGCACTGAATCGACAGGAGTTTGGCAAGAACCGCTTCATTGCCTCCTCAACAGGGGGCCGCAGTACAGCAGGACGGCAGCACCGCGCCAACACAATAAAAAGGTCGAACAAGACCCGGGACATCTCCGGCCAGTCACGGCAAGAACCGTGGCGGCCGGATTCAACAGGAGGAGATAAGGTGGATACAAGCATTCTGACGGTGCTGGTCCAGGACGGCATCACGACCGGCGCGATCTATGCGCTGTTGTCGCTGGCGCTGGTGCTGGTGTTTTCGGTGACGCGAGTCATTTTCCTGCCGCAGGGGGAGTTCGTTGCCTTTGGCGCCCTGACCCTGGCGGCCATCCAGAACGGGCAGGCGCCCGGGACGGCCCTGCTGCTGGTGGCGCTGGGCGTGGTGACGCTGGCGGTCGAGAGCGGCACCGCGCTGCGCCTGGCCGATTCGCGCGCACGCATCTTGAGGCGCCTGCCGCTGCTGGTGCTGGTGCAGCTGGTCTATCCGCTCGCGCTCTACGTACTGGCACGCCACGTCGCCCTGCAGGAATTGGCCATGCCGCTGCAGATTGCGCTGGCGCTGGGCATCGTGGTGCCAATGGGGCCGATGATTTATCGCGTGGCCTACCAGCCGCTGGCGCATTCCAGCGTGCTGGTGCTGCTGATCGTCTCGCTGGGCGTGCACCTGGCCATGGTCGGCTTGGGCCTGCTGATGTTCGGCCCGGAAGGCAGCAATACCAAGCCCTTCACCGACCTGCAATTCACCCTGGGTGACAGCCCCGTCTCGGGCCAGAGCGTGATCGTGCTGGTGACGGTAGCCGCGCTGATCGCAGCCATCTATGTGTTCTTCGAACGCACCCTGACCGGCAAGGCGCTACGCGCCACCGCCGTCAACCGCCTCGGGGCAAGGCTGGTGGGCGTGGGCATCAACCAGGCCGGCAAGCTGTCCTTCGCCATGGCCGCCGGCATCGGCGCGTTGTGCGGCATCCTGATCGCGCCCTTCACCATCGTCAACTACGAGTCCGGTTTCATCATCGCCTTGAAGGGCTTCGTGGGCGCCATCTTCGGCGGCCTGGCCAGCTATCCGGTGGCGGCGCTGGGATCGGTGTCGGTGGGGCTGGTAGAGAGCTTCTCCTCCTTCTGGGCCAGTTCCTACAAGGAGTTGATCGTCTTCACGGTCATCCTGCCCATCCTGTTGTGGCGCTCCCTGACCAGCCACCACGTCGACGAAGAAGCCTGAGGAGACCGCCATGCAATTCCTGACCAAGCATCGCGCCGCCTTGCCGGCGCTGTTCTTCGCCCTGGTGCTGGCCTTGCCCACACTGGGCCTGCCGCCGTTCTGGGTAACCCTGCTGTCCTACGTCGGCCTGTATGCCATCGTCGCCCTGGGCCTGGTGCTGCTGACCGGCGTGGCCGGGCTGATCTCCTTCGGGCAGGCGGCCTTCGTCGGTATCGGCGCCTATACCACCGCCTACCTGACCACCCAGTATGATCTTTCGCCGTGGCTGGGCCTGCTGGCCGGCATCGCCCTGACCGCTAGCTCGGCGCTGGTGATCGGCGTGTTGACCATGCGCATCTCCGGTCACTACCTGCCGCTGTCTACCATCGCCTGGGGGCTGTCGCTGTACTACCTGTTCGGCAACCTGGAGCTGCTGGGCAAGTATGACGGCATCAATGACATCCCCTCCATTGCCATCGGCAGCATCGAGTTCGGCAATGGCGCCTCCATGTACCTGCTGATCTGGGTGGTGGTGGTGCTGGCCCTGGTGTCGGTGGTCAACTTCCTCGATTCGCGTGCCGGCCGCGCCGTGCGCGCCCTGAAGTATGGCTACGTCATGCCCGAGGCCATGGGAGTCGATACGGCGCGCCTGAAGATCGTCATCTTCGTCTATGCGGCCGTGCTGGCCGGCATCTCGGGCTGGCTGTACGCGCATCTGCAGCATACGGTCAATCCCACGCCCTTCGGTCTCAAGTACGGCATCGACTACCTGTTGATGGTGGTGGTGGGCGGTGCCGCGCATGTGGGTGGGGCGCTGCTCGGTGCGGGTCTCTTGGCGGTGCTGAGCAATGCCCTGCAGTCGTGGCTGCCCAGCCTGCTGGGGGCGGATGGCAATTTCGAGGCCATCGTCTTCGGCATCGCGCTGGTGATCTTCCTGCAGTTCGCCAACGAAGGGGTGTGGCCGCACCTGCAAGCCAGGTTCGGCACCCGCCGGCCACGCAAGGTGGCCACCGATGCCGCGCCGCTGGCGCAATTGCCCAAGCCGCAGCGCGGCGACGTGATCCTGGAGGTGGACGCGGCGCGCAAGCAGTTCGGTGGGCTGGTCGCGGTCAACGATGTGAGCTTCTCCGTCAAGGCTGGCGAGATCGTCGGCCTGATCGGCCCCAATGGCGCCGGCAAGTCGACCACCTTCAATCTGGTGACCGGGGTGCTGGCGATCACCAGCGGCAAGCTCAACTATCGCGGGCAATCGCTGGCCGGCCTGTCCTCGCGCGCGATTGCCAGTCGCGGCATCGCCCGTACCTTCCAGCATGTGCGCCTGGTACCGGGCATGAGCGTGCTGGAGAACGCCGCCATGGGCGCCTTCCGCCGGGGCGAGTTCGCGCCCCAGCGCGGCATCCTGGCCAGCCTCCTGCGCATCAATCGCGGCGAGGAGGCACGCATCATGGCCGAGGCCAGGCGCCAGCTGGAACGCGTCGGCCTGGGCGACCTGCTGGACCGGCCCGCCGGCAGCCTGGCGCTGGGCCAGCAGCGCATCCTGGAGATCGCCCGCGCCCTGTGCTGCGATCCGGCCCTGCTGTTGCTGGATGAGCCCGCCGCCGGCCTGCGCCTGAAGGAGAAACAGGCCCTGGCCGAGCTGCTGGCGAAGTTGCGCGGCGAAGGCATGGCCGTGCTGCTGGTGGAGCACGACATGGACTTCGTGATGCAGTTGACCGACCACATCGTGGTCATGGAATTCGGCACCAAGATTGCCGAAGGTACGCCGGCCCAGATCCAGGTGCATCCGGCGGTCCTTGAAGCCTATCTGGGAGGAACCCAATGATGAGTCTTGCCACCGTGACGCCGGATGTGGCCGTCGTGTCCGAATCCCCCCAGGCGCCGGTCGCGCCCGTGCTGCTGGAAGTCAGTGGCCTGTCGGCCCGCTACGGCAAGGTCGCCGCGCTTACCGGGGCGACCCTGAAGCTGCGCGCCGGCCAGATCGTCACCGTCATCGGCCCCAATGGTGCCGGCAAGTCGACCCTGCTCAACGCCATGATGGGCGCCTTGCCCGCGGGCGCTGCGGCCAGCGGACGGATCAGCTTCCAGGGCGGCGATGTCAGCCAGATGGACGTGGAGGAGCGGGTGGCGCGCGGCCTCTCGCTGGTGCCGGAGAAGCGCGAGCTCTTCACCACCATGTCGGTCGAGGACAACCTGCTGCTGGGCGCCTACAAGCGCCGCCGCAATGGCGAGTCTGGCTACCTGGACCAGCAGGAGTTCGTCTACACCCTGTTCCCGCGCCTGAAGGAGCGGCGCCGCCAGGCCGCCGGCACGCTCTCCGGCGGCGAGCGCCAGATGCTGGCCGTGGGCCGGGCCTTGATGGCCAAGCCGCAGGTGCTGATGCTGGACGAGCCCAGCCTGGGGCTGGCACCGCTGGTGACCAAGGAAATCCTGGGCATCGTCAGCCAGTTGCGCAGCACCGGTGTGACCACCCTGCTGGTGGAGCAGAACGCCCGCGCCGCCTTACAGATCGCTGACTACGCCTACGTGCTGGAGATGGGCGAGATCGCCTGCGAAGGCCCGGCCGCGACCCTGGCCGCCGACCCGCGCATCGTCGAGAGCTACCTGGGCGTGGCCCGCCACTGAACCGGCCTGCCGGCTCTAGCAGCGCCAGCCCCGCATTTCTTCCAAGGAAATGAGGGGCTGGAGCGCCTTTATCTGCCGGTTTGGCCCCGGCGTTACCGGCTATACTCTTCGCTCTCGGTGTTGACTCGCCATGCGAGAGGTAGATGGATGGATGCAGCAGGTAAGGACTGGAAAAGCCCTCTGGACCCGGACGACTGGGCGGCATTGCGGCGTCAGGGGCATGCCATGCTCGACGACATGCTCGACCACCTCCAGGGCGCAGCGGCCGGCGCAGGACCGGTGTGGCAACAGCCGGGCGCGGCCATCCGCGACTCGATCAGGGAAGCCCTGCCGGCCACCGGCGCGCCGCTGGACGAGGTCTACCAACAGTTCCGTACGTCAATACTCCCTTATTCGGTCGGCAACACCCACCCCGGTTTCATGGGCTGGGTGCATGGTGCCGGCACGCCCGTGGGCATGCTGGCCGAGATGCTGGCCGCCGGCCTGAACGCCAACGTGGGCGGGCGCGACCATATGCCGGTCGAGCTTGAACGCCAGGTGGTGCGCTGGGTGGCCCAGCTGTTTTCCTTCCCCGAGGAGGCCAGCGGCCTGTTCGTGACTGGCTCCTCCATGGCCAACCTGATCGGTGTACTGGTGGCGCGCCGCCGCGCACTGGGCGCCGAGGTGCGTACCCAGGGCGTGCGGGACCATGCGCAGACGCTGGTGGCCTACGCGGTGCGCGGCACCCACGGTTGCGTCTCGCGCGGCATGGACATGGCCGGCCTGGGCAGCGCCAACCTGCGCCTGATCGACCAGCAGGCCGATGGCAGCGTCAATGTGGCCGCCATGCGTGCGGCCATCGAGGCCGACCTGCGCGCCGGCCTGCGCCCCTTCCTGATCGTCGGTACGGCCGGCTCGGTCGACATCGGCAGCATCGACGACCTGCACGCGCTGGCCGACCTGGCTGCCGAACATGGCGTGCATTTCCACGTCGACGGCGCCATCGGCGCGCTGTGCCTGCTGTCGCCGCAACTGGCGCCCAAGTTTGCCGGCATCGAGCGCGCCGATTCGATTGCCATGGATTTCCACAAGTGGATGCACGTCCCCTATGACGCCGGCTTCATCCTGGTGCGCAGCGCCCAGTGGCAGGTCGAAACCTTCGCCGACCTGAACCAGAGCTACCTGGCACGCGAACCCGGCGGCCTCTCGGCCGGCTCGCCCTGGCCCTGCGACCTGGGCCCGGATCTCTCGCGGGGCTTCCGCGCCCTCAAGGTGTGGATGAGCCTGAAGGTACTGGGCGCGGACAAGCTCGGCCAGGCCATGGCCGAAAGCTGCGAGCGCGCGCAATACCTGGCCGAATGCATCGCCGCCACGCCTGAACTCGAACTGATGGCACCGGTGCAGCTGAACATCGTCTGCTTCCGCTACCGCACCCCGCCCGAACTGAGTACCGACATCAATGCCCGCCTGTTGCGGGACATCCAGCTCTCCGGCGTCGCCGCACCGTCCTCCACCCGGCTGGGCGGGCAGTACGTGATCCGGACGGCACTCCTCAATCACCGCACCGGCCGCGCCAAACTGGACGAGCTGGTCGAGTTCACCCTCACTACCGGCCGCGCACTGCTTGCCGCGCAAGCCTGACAAGGACCCTCATGACCACTTCCTCCAGCGAACTGGATTTCGTTCCCGGCTCCCCCTTCCTGCTGGGACAGCAGGCGCTGCTGCATGCCGGCTTCCAGGGGCAGGACCTGAACCCGCTGGGCAACCGCATCATCGCCCACCTGGGTGAGCATCCCGAGGATGCGGTGCGCTACATGGACCTGTCCTTCCTGATGCAGGTGCGCGGCGACGAAGTCATGGCCGACAAGCTGCAGATGGCCGCACTGAGCCTGCAGCGTCACTACCGTATCCCGACGACCGAGGGCGAACCCGCGCTGCGCCTGCTGGCGCTGATGGCGCCGGGCAATTTCATGGCCAATACGCCGCTGGAATTCCTGGTCTCGGGTTCCGAGATCGGCCTGGAAACGCTCTACCTGATGCCCGGCGAACCCTTGCCGCAGACCCTGCCGCCGCACGACGTGTTGTTCGTCGCCATCGGCGAATCGGCCGCCACGCAGGACCTGCTGGCCGAGTTGGGCAGCGCCGTGGACGGCTGGAATTCGCCCCTGCTCAACACCCCCCTGCACTCGCTGTGCCTGGCCCGCGACACGGTCTCGCTGATCCTCAACGGCGAAGCCGGCATCAGCATGCCGCTGACCGCACGCGTCTCGCGCGCCGATGCCCTGGCCATCGCCGGCGGCGCCGACATCGCCGGCTGGCTGGCCGATGGCCAGTGGCCGCTGATCGTGCGTCCGGTCGATTCGCATGCCGGCAAGGAGCTGCAGCAGATCGCCGACAGCGCCACGCTGGGCGAGTACCTGGCCGCTCACGCAGAGATCGGTGAATTCTACGTCTCCAGCTTCATCGACTATCGCAGCGCCGATGACCTGTTCCGCAAGTACCGCATCGTCTTCATCGAGGGCCAGCCCTTCCTCTGCCACATGGCGATCTCGTCGAACTGGATGGTGCACTACCTCAACGCCGACATGACCGAGCGCCAGGAACGCCGTGACGAAGAAGCCCGCGTCATGCACGACTTCGACCGGGACTTCGCGGCCCGCCACAAAGACGCCTTCGCGCGCCTGCATGAGGCCTTCCCGCTGGACTACTTCGGTATCGACTGTGGCGAGACCCCGGACGGCGAGTTGCTGATCTTCGAGGTCGACACCGGCATGATCGTCCACGCCATGGACCCGGTGGACATGTTCCCCTACAAGCAGGGCGTGATGCAGCGCGTCTTCGACGCCTTCCAGGCCATGGTGCGCAAGAGCGCCGGCCATCGCCATGCCTGAGCTGCCGGGCCTGTCCGCCCTGCTGGTGCAGGGCGGCGACGAGCGCATCGCCCTGCAAGGCGAGCGCGGGCAGAACAAATATGGCGTGAGCCCGGCCCCCCGTGCCGGGCTGGTCGAGTTTTCCTCTTCTACTGCTTCGCACATCTCCGCCGAAGCCTGGGCCGCGGTCGATGCATTCCGCCAGCGCATGCATGGCGAATGCAGCGATGACCCGGATCACCAGCCCGCCCTGTGGCAGCGCGAAGCACAACGTATCCGCACGAGCTTCTGTACCACCTGGGGCCTGGATGCGGCGCGGTTGTCGTGGCATCTGCATCGCTCCGGCACCGACGCCCACGCGATGGCCTCGGCGCTATCGCTGCGCAAGTTCGGCCGGCCTTTTCGCATCGTCATGGGCGAGGCCAGCGAGACCGGCAGCAAGGTCGCGCAGGCCTTGCTGGAGGGCAGCCGCCAGCAGGGCAAGCTGATGGCCGAGCTGACCGAGATCGCGATCCGTGGCGCGGACGGCGCCTGTCGCAGCGCGCAGGCGATCGACCAGGATTTCCTGCGGGTGGTGAGGCAATCGCTGGCCGAGGATGTGCCGGTGATGGTGGTGCGGGTCGATGAATCCAAGTCAGGCTGCTGCTATCCCGGCCAGGCCCTGGTGCAGCAGATTGCCGCCATCTCGCCGCAGCACACCAGCGTGCTGGTCGATTGCTCGCAACTGCGCTGCGAGGCGCAGGTCTTGCAGGATTACCTGGCCCGTCACTATCTGGTGGTACTGACCGGCTCCAAGTTCTATGGCGCCCCCGCCTTCTGTGGCGCGCTGCTGGGAGGCGCGGACTGGGCCGCCGTGTGGCCGCAGGACGCGCCCGATGTGGATGCACAGGGCCAGCCCAACTTCGGTGTGCTGGCGCGCTGGGAAGCGGCGCTGTATGCCATGCAGCGATATCAACGTCTACCCGCCGAGGTGCGCCGGGAATGGCTAGCTTGTTTCGAGGATGCACTCACGCAGCGAGTGGCGGCATCGCCCTCGCTGGGCTTGCTCGATGTGCTGCGCGACGGCCGCGGCGAACCACGCAGCCTGTTTGCCCTGCGGTGCAGGGACAGGCGTGGCCAGCGCAGCCTGAGCCGGGCGGAAGTGGAAACCGTCTATCGCCACCTGAACCAGATGCAGCCGCAGCAGGCGCAAGAGCACGTCTACGCCATCGGCCAGCCGGTACCCTGCATGGGCGCCGACGGCCAGCGCAGCCAGTACCTGCGCGTGAGCCTGTCGGCACCGATGTTGCTGATGCTGGCGCAGATGCCGCAGGAGCAGGGCAGGGCCTGGTTGCGGGCGCGCATTGATGGGGTGGTGGGGGCGCTGGAAGAGGAGATTGGGCGGCTGGATCAGCATGACAGCAGCGCAGCGACAGGCGATTAAGAACCTCGATATGGCGCGCCCGAGGGAGGAGCTCTCGTATTCACCGCAGAAATTGCGGTGAATAAAGAGCCTATTCACCGCAAGCCAGTGATCGGGCCCTCACGTCGCCCTCATTCGCCAGCCGTCACCACTTGTCCGACGCGGCTGCGCAGTTGTCCGCCGGCATAGACCGCCATCGAGACCACGAAGCTCAAGGGCGCCGACAGTGAAGACCAGAAGCCCGTCATCTCCATCAGCACGAAGCCGGCCAGCGTGCCGCACAGCCAGGCACCCAGGCCGAGCTTGTTCAGGGCGGCATGGTGGGCCGATTCCTCTTGCGAGCGACCCGCCAGGATATGCGCCAGCGCCACCCCGACCCAGGCCACTACGAACACGCCCTGGTAGGCCAGCGCCTTGAGCAGGTAGGCGAACACATCGGCCAGCATCAGTGCGTACACCACCATCCCGACCACCACCGCCCACACCAGCCGCGACAGGCGCAGCCCCAGCAGGTTGCGGAAGAAGGCCTGTATGTTGATCGTGGCCAGGTAATAGTTGGCGGTATTGATACGGGTCTGCGTGACCCACACGAAGAGCAGGCCCCAGAAGCCCATCAGCTTGAGGATGGCCATCACCACCGAGACCTCGCTCAAGGCGCCGTCCTGGGGGATGCTGGCGGCCAGGTAGATGCCGGCCATGCCATTGAGCAGGATGGTGACCAGGTAGAAGGGCATGCCGAAGTTGAAGCGGCCATGGTACTGGGCGTCTTGCGGCTTGCCGAAGCGGGCGTAGTCGAAGGTGAACATCATCAGCACCCACACGCCCATGTAATACGTGAAGCAGCTCCACCAGCCGTCCGCAGGCGGTACGGCCGGGCCGAAGTCCAGCCACTGCGGCTGGTAGCCATACTGGCTCACCGCCAGTCCCACCGCCATCAGCAGGCCCAGCAGGTAGAAGGGCAGCAGCACGCCGTTGAACTTGTCCAGCCAGTGCTGCACGCTGCCGAACACCAGCGGTACGCTGTAGAGCACCACGATCAGGGCCGCCACCGGATAGAGCAGCGAAGGATAGAGGTGATGCAGGGCCACCGCGATCACCGAACCCTCGAAGACGGCGTAGTAGATGGCGGTGGAAAAGAAGATCAGCGTGGCCAGCGAGGCCCCCAGGCGGCCGAACAGGATGCGCGAGAACAAGGCCACCGACCAGCCGGTGCGGATGGCGTAGCGGCTGATGCAGGCATTGATGAGGCCATAGCTCACCACCGAGAGCAGCATGCCGATGATGGCATTGCGCGCGCCATAGCTGAGCGCCAGCGACGCCCCCACGACGATATAGAAAATGGCGCTGCACACGGCCCACCAGGCCATGGTCAGCGACAGCTTGCCCATGCGCCCGGCGACCGGGATGGGGTGGGTGGAATGATCGATTTCCTCATGCTCGGTGTGCGATAGCGCGGCCATGTCAGGATCTCCCTCGAAAAAGGATGTGGATGTCGATGTGACGGTGGATGAAACGAAGGCGAAGCAGCCCCCCTCGCCAGGGCGGGCCCTGGCGATGAACAGCGAGGTGGTGAAGGGGGCTTGGCCCGGTCAGGCAGAAAACAGGTGGCTCAGGCGCTGCAAGCGTTGTTGCTGGTGTCGTCTTGCCTGCAGGGCCTGCTCCAGCGTGACCCGCACGAACTGTGCCTTGTGATTGGGCTGCAGCTGGCCGATCAGGTCCAGGTCGGCGCTGATGACCGTGCCGATGGTGGCGTAGCCGCCGCCGGAGACCGCATCGCGCAGCAGCACGATGGGTTCCAGCCCACCGGGGATCTGGATCGAGCCGATGGGATAGCAGGCATCGACGATGTTGGACGGATCGGAACCGGCGCCAAAGGGTTGCTCGCGCGGCACGAACTGCATCGGCTGGCCGCCCTTGAAGCGATAGCCGATGCGGTCCGCTTCCGAGCCCACGGTCCAGGTATCGTCAAAGAAGCGCTCGACCGCTTCCGCCGTGAGACGATGGATGTACAGGCCTGGTACCACGCGCAGGGTGGCCTGTTTTTCGTGTACGGGAATTTGCGACAAGGGCAGGCGGCGTCCTTCTGCTGCCTGCGTCGGGGCGGAGCCCAGCGGCAGCAGATCGCCCACGGCCAGCTTGCGTCCCTGCCAGCCGCCCAGTGCACCCAGGCCATAGGTGGAGCGGCTCTCCAGCACCAGCGGCACGTCGATGCCACCGGCAATGGCCACGTAGCTGCGCGCCCCCGCCTTGGGATAGTCGAAGCTCAGTACCTGCCCACTCCTGACCCTGAAGGCCGTGTCCAGTGGCTGTTCCATGCCATCCACGCGGGGTTGCATGCGCGCCCCGGTCACGGCCACCAGGGCATCGCGCTGGAATTCCAGTTGCGGCCCCAGCAGGCTGCATTCCAGGGCCGCTGCCGTGGGGGCGTTGCCCACCAGCAGATTGCCACTGCGCAGGGCGAACTGGTCGAGCGCCCCCGAGGGCGGGATGCCCAGGTGGTAGTAGCCTTCGCGTCCGCCATCCTGGACCGAGGTCGCCAGGCCGGGCTGTTTCACCTTAATCGTCATGGAGGGCCTCCTTGAGAGCACGGATACAGGCTTGCGGATCGGCCTGGAAGGCATCCAGGTCGAAGCCGGTGGCGCGGATGCGCAGGTCGAAGCGGCCCTGGTCCACGGCTGTGATGGCGGCATCGTAGTCGGCGCGATCGATGGGCTTGAATTGCACGATGTCGCCGGCGCGGAAGAACACCATCGACTCCTGCAGGTAGGGCAGGCCCTGCTGCGGATCATAGATCGGGGCGGGCGTGACGCCGAACATCTGGTAACCCCCCGCACCGCGCACCGAGTAGATGCAGCCGAAGCAGCCACCATGGCCCAGCGTCAGGCGCGGTGTGTCGGTGCGCGGGCGCAGGTACTTGGGCACCTGCAATTGCCGCTCCTGCTCCACCATCTGGAACATGAAGGGCAGCCCGGCCACGAAGCCCACCATGGACACGAACCAGGGGCTGCCGCTATGGGCCGCGATGAAATCCTGTACATCGGCATAGCCATTGATGCGGGCAGCGTATTGCAAATCGGTGGAGGAGGGATCCTGATGCCGGTCGCGGAAGCGCGCCTGGGTCTCGTTGGTCCAGGGATCGTCGTAGAGCACCGGGATCTCGATGATGCGCGTCTGGATGCGCCGCTCGGCGCGGGTCTGCGCTTCCAGCGCCTTGACCTGTTCCAGCAGCGCCAGCGGATGGATCAGGTCGGGATTGAAGCGGATCTGGAAGGAGGCATTGGCCAGGCAGATATCCAGGATGCCTGGCAGCGCCAGCTGCTCCGCGGCGCGGGTGATGGCCATGGCGCGGAAGAAAGCCTCCAGCGACATCGCCTCCGAGACCTCGGCAAAGAGGTGTTCGTCCCCGGCGATGCTGTAGCGGATGGGCGTGGTCTGCATGTCAAAGCTCCTCAAGCTGGACTGTACGCAGGGTCGTCGGTTCGGCCAGCCAGCGTTCCAGCGAACCGGTATCGAACTGCGCGGCGTGCATCCGGGCATCGGCCAGCAGCCAACGGTGCAGCGGCATGGTGGTGGTCATGCCAGCCAGGCGAGTCTGCTCCAGCGCCTGGGCAGCGCGCGCCAGGGCTTGCGCACGATCCTGCCCATGCACCACCAGCTTGGCCAGCAGCGAATCATAGTAGGGCGGCACGCGATAGCCGGGATAGAGATGGCTTTCCACCCGGATGCCTTCGCCCTGTGGCCAGGCCAGCTCGGTCACGGTACCGGGGCAGGGGAAGAAATTGCGTTGCGGATCTTCGGCATTGATGCGCATCTCCAGTGCGACACCCTGCATGCGGATGTCGGACTGCTGCAGACCCAGCGGTTCGCCACCGGCGATGCGCAGCATGGCTTGCACCAGGTCGATGCCGGTGATCATCTCGGTGACCGGATGCTCGACCTGGATGCGGGTATTCATCTCGATGAAGAAGAACTCGCCGCTGTGCGCATCGAAGAGGTATTCCAGCGTCCCCGCGCCGCGATAGCCCAGACCCTCGGCCAGGCGCACGGCACTCTCGCACAGGGCTAGTCGCTGCGCCGGCGTGAGGGCAGGCGAGGGGGCCTCTTCGAAGACCTTCTGGCGACGTCGCTGCAACGAACACTCGCGCTCGAACAGATGCACCACGCGCTGGCCGTCGCCCAGGATCTGCACCTCGATATGGCGTGCCGCGCGGATGAAACGCTCCAGATACACCGCCGCCGACCCGAAGGCCGCTTTCGCCTCGCTCTGCGCCACCGGAAACTCGCGCGCCAGTTCCGCCGCATCATGGGCGATGCGGATGCCGCGCCCGCCACCCCCGGCCGAGGCCTTGATGAGCAGCGGATAACCGACCTGCTCGGCGCAGGCCAAGGCGCTCTCCAGGTCCTCCAATTCCCCGGGCGAACCCGGCACCACCGGCACGCCGGCCGCCGCTGCGGTACGTCGCGCCTCGGCCTTGTCGCCCATGCGGCGGATGGTCTCGGCCTGCGGACCCACGAAGATCAGGCCTGCCGCCGTGACCGCCTCGGCAAACGCCGCGTTCTCCGACAGGAAGCCATAGCCGGGATGGATGGCATTGGCACCGCTGGCGCGTGCCGCCTGCAGTAGCGCCTCGACATTGAGATAGCTGCGATCGGCCCGCGCCGGCCCGATCAGCTGAACCTCATCGGCCATGCGCGCAGCCAGCGAATCGGCGTCGGCCTCGCTACAGGCCGCCACCGTCGGGATGCCCAGTGCCTGCGCGGCACGGATGATGCGCACCGCGATCTCGCCGCGATTGGCCACCAACAATTTACGGATGGAGCTGGTCATGGGCGTTCCTCAGGCATCGCCGTCGATCACGGCCAGCAACTGGCCCGGCTCGACCGGGTCGCCGTTGTCGACATGGAAGGCCTGCAGGGTGCCGGCGTGCTCGGCCTGCAATTCCGTAAATTGTTTCATCACCTCGATGAGCCCAATCACCTGGCCCGCCTGGATGCGCTCGCCGGTCTCGGCATAGACGGGCGCGTCGGGGCTGGGCCTGCGATAGAAGGTGCCGGGCAGCGGCGAGTGGACATCGTGGACCGCCATGATTTTCTCCTTGTTGAGCGTGTGACAGGGACAGACAGAGGTTCAGGAAGGTGCGCCGATGGCGATATCGGCCGCCTCCAGGCGCGCGCGCGTGGCCTGCACCAGGGCCAGTGCGCCGGGTGTATCGCTATGGATGCAGACCGAGTCGAAGTGGATAGGTACATCCTCGCCCTCGACGGTACGCACCACCCCTTCCTGACAGGCGCGCAGCACCTTGGCCGCGACCTGCTCGGCATCGAGCGCACCGACGTGGCGGGTGAAGACGATGGAGCCGCTGCGGTCATAGTCGCGATCGGCGTAGAACTCGCAGACCACGGCTTGCCCCAGCTCCCGCGCCACGCGCCACACCGCCGAGCCGTGCATGCAGAAGAGAAGCAAGTTCGGGTCCAGGCGACGCAGGGTCTGGACGAAGACACGGGCCGCCTCGTCATCGCGGGCCAGGTGCATGTAGAGCGCCCCATGCGGCTTGATGTGCTGCAGCGGCAGGTGATGCAGGCGTGCGAACTCGCGCAGCGCACCCAGCTGGTAGAGCATGTCGTTGACCAGTTCGTGGGCGGGTGCATGGATGTGGCGGCGACCGAAGCCGACCAGGTCGCGCAAGCCCGGATGTGCGCCAATGGCCACGCCATGACGCTGGGCCAGTGCCACGGTACGCTGCATGGTGGCCGGGTCGCCTGCATGGAAGCCCGTGGCGATATTGGCCGAACTGATCAGGGGCATGATGTGTTCGTCGACGCCATCGCCGATGGTCCAGGGGCCGAAGCCTTCGCCCATGTCTGAATTCAGGTCGATTGTCCTCATTGTCTGTCTCTCCTGCGTGGCCGGAATCCACGCTTGAAATCGAGTATAGGAATCGGTCCTGGTATTGGATAGATGTATTATCAGAGGGGGTGATATCGAAAAATCCGATAGCTTTGGGAGGCATCAAACGTGGCCATCACGCTCAGGCAGATCCGGTATTTCGTGGCGACGGCGGAGGTCGGGCAGATCTCCCAGGCCGCGATTCATTTGCACATTTCGCAGTCCTCGGTGACCAGTGCGATCCAGGAGCTGGAGAGCCTGCTGGGCGCACCGCTCTTTGTCCGCTCGCCGCAGGGCATGAACCTGACCGACAGCGGCCGGCATTTTCTCAATCACGCCTATTCCATCCTGCGCAGCGTCGACGATGCGATGAAGAGCCCGCTACCCGACGACAGTGCCAGCGGCAGCCTGCGGGTGGCGGCCAGCTACACGGTGCTGGGATATTTTTTGCCACACCATCTGCAGCGGCTGTCGCAGTCCTACCCGGGCATCAAGATCAAGCTGCACGAGAAGGAGCGTGCCGAGATCGAGCAGAGCCTGGTCGCCGGCGAGATCGACATGGCCGTGGTGCTGACCTCCAACCTGCGCCACCGTGATATCGCCTACGAGACCCTGTTCAGCTCCGTGCGCCGACTATGGCTGCCAGCGCGCCACCCGCTGGGGAAAAGGACGGTGGTGAGCCTGGCCGAAGTCGCCAACGAGCCCTTCATCCTCCTGACGGTGGACGAGGCCGACCGCACGGCCTTGCGCTACTGGGACCAGAGCGGCCGGCGGCCCAACATCCTCATGCGCACCAGCTCGGTGGAGGCGGTGCGCAGCATGGTCGCCAATGGGACGGGTGTGGCGATTCTGTCCGACCTGGTGTATCGGCCGTGGTCGCTGGAGGGTTTGCGCATCGAGACGCTCTTGCTGATGGATCATGTGCCGGCCATGAATGTGGGGCTGGCGTGGCGCAAGGGGGTGGCGTTTACGCCGGCGATGGAGGCGGTGCGGGAGTATTTCAGGCAGTCGTTTTTGATGCCGCAGTTGAGTAGTGGGAGGAGGTGAGGGCAGTATCAGGCGGCAGGGCCTGTATCGGTGTCAGGCAGCCTTTGTCAAATTCGCGCATGGTCTGCTTGTCGATGGCGCCGATGACTTGCAGCGCCTCCATCGTCTCATGGATTGCCGCATGGGATTCGCTACGATATTTCCTGGTCATGGTGGCTTACTCCTCGTCAATCGTCCCTTGGCTCTCAATATATCGCGAGCGGTCCTTCCGATAGTCTGAGTGCATGTTACACACAATGAAACTGTCTAGTGGTGAGCAATAAAAAACCCCGAGTGTGAGTCGGGGTTTGAGAAAGCTTGGTACTTGAGTGAATCTGGATGAAGAGGCTCAGACGTTAAACAAGAATATCTTCCTGAAATCCTTATAAATACTGGTCTTTAAATCTAATATGCTAATTTCATACCCTCTTTTATACCCTATTTTTTTAGCGCTTGCGCCGAACATATTCAAAGAAATTTCTTGTTAGAGGGGAAATTGTTTTCATTTTCCTGGGCCCGCCAAGTGGGGATTAGTCCTTGGTTTTTTCCTATGCTTCTAGCGAAGGGTATGAAGAGTCTCGCTATGGTGGATGGGCATCGTGCATCTATTGGCTGGCTAAACATCTTGATGACGTGGGACGGGGATGGACGGGATTCATCAGCGCTGATCGAGAAACAGTTCTCGTAAGGCCGCTGCGGCCGAGCAGTACGTAGCCTCATACATTTGATGCATCTTGGCCTGACCGTGCATGTCAGCAATTCTGGAATTCCCGGGAAAGATCTTGTTATCTACAAAGATGGATTCGACCGAGAGTGCACCGTACAGGTATATGGAGAATCCATTAGCTATGCAAAAATCAGCTCCAACGCGTGCTTTGACTTCCTTATATGCATAACGCCAGGTCCTTCTGTATTGGTGAATACGGGCTGGAGAAGTCAACCTGAACGGCAGCAGCTACCATGCTACATCCTTCCGGAAAACGAATTCGAGCGCGATAAGAGCGAGAAGTCTCGATACGCTAGCTATATCGAAAATTTGGGGGGGCTCTATTTCTTTGAGGAATCGACTGATCAAGGCTACCGGAAATCTAATGTAATTCTTTAGTGAGTGCACCTGTGATTCTTCGTACTATCGATGAACGGTCTTGACGAGGTCCGGATATCACCTCTAAATGTCCGTATATGGATCCTTTTCATTTCTTTCGCGGTGAAATTCTCTAAGGCGAGATGTTAGTTCCTGCCGCGTCCCGTTTTGATCGCAACCGAGTTGATTGCTGAAAGTAGCTTCGCCAGCGCCGAAAAGGAATGTGAGTCGCCCGCAATGTTGGAAATTACATTGAGCGTATTTTCTGTGATGGGATCTGGTTCCGAGTCATTGTTTTTGACATATTGAGCAGCCATTAGCGCCAGGCTAGTCACTTGCTCGTTTTTCCGCTCTAATTCTGCAAGGTGGGTTTTGGCCAATTGCGACAGCATGCCAATGTCCGATTTTGCTTGATGAATCATTGCGTCGATGTCTATTGGATTCATAGATTAAGTGTCCTGAATATGTAGTGAGAATTTATTTATTGTGACACATTAATTATTTTTTTTATATATTTTTTGTACAACGAAAATAAGCCTTTTTGCATTTCTTGTTCCTTGAGTGTTGTGATAGTCTCTTTAGATGGATGAGAAAAAGCTAGGCCGAGGAAGGCCGCCAAAAGCCCCAGAAGATCGGCTCGAGCTACGCTCAATACGGCTGACGGCGGAACAGTGGAAAAAAGTCGATGAAAATGGGCTCGACTGGTTGCGCGCGCTTATACAAAGAGCTAAAGGAAAAGTCCCTCCGCCTTAAAAATGACTTCTAAAAGTTATGTCGCGAGGAAATACCTAATACTCAATATGTATTCAACTTGATCAAAGATGCTGCTCTACTAGAGCGCCCCGTAAAATCAAGTACTTAGAATTTTTAGTCGATGAGCGGATTGGAATTTCGATGTTGATATTTACCCCTCTCCATTTGTCCCGCTTTTCATTGCCTTCCGAAGTCCGCTACGCGGTCTACGACCCTTCATATCTCAGCTCCCTAAAGTCTAGGAACATCTGTTTCAGGGGCATCTCCGCTTGCGCGAGTTTATCGCCTTAGCGCTGAGTCAGGCTGGAAGTCCAGGTATCCCCAAATTTGGGGATACCTCCATTGATGGGGCACCATTGTCTATCTAAAACTCTCGAATCATGGCGCAGCTAAAACAATCGGTAATTAACCTCATTTATATCCATCTGGAACTAGAAGATTTTTGCGCGGCAGACTTTGATGCAAATTTTTCTGATGACACCAAGCAGTTGGCCAAACTGACGTTTCGAGCAAAGCCAGCATATACGTTCATCATTGGAGAGGCATCCGAGAGTGGTTTTTTAGCTTTGATGGCGACGCCAAGGGAAAGAGGAAAGAAGGGCTTCGAGACGATCGAGCGGCCAGGCGACTACAAGAATGTCGAAGTGAAAAATCATGACGACATCAATGCGTGTATTGGGCGTATTGGAAATTGGTTGAAAAATATACGCGATGACCTGGCTAGCGGTATGAATAACTTTGATACGGAGTTTGTAGAGGCGGCTCAAAATCTTTTTGCTGAAGCTGCAGCTTCAGAGAGCGATCCAGCTGGTTATTTTAATTCCGACGAGCGAAAGGAGATGGCTAAAAAGCTTGATGAATTGCAGATTAGGGTGAAAGATCTAGAGGCCAAATTTAATATTACGCCTGAAGAGCAACAGGCGTTTGAAAAAGCGATAAGTAAATCTAAAGCTGATCTTTCTGTCTACCCCAGAGAGGTTTGGTGGAAAACTACTTCAACCAAGATATGGAACGCTATGGTGATGATCGCGAAGAGCAAAGAGGGGCGCGATTTACTCGTTAGTGTGGTAAAGAAGTTTTGGCTCGAGAGATAGCGAGCAAACTAAATGCAGGGCCGTATTCATCAATATTGAGTCGCGAGAGGAAAAATTCTCTATCTCAGAATTAAGTTCAGAGAAGGATTCAGTGCCGCCCCTGTACTGACTTTCTGCTTGGTAAAAGAACTGCACCGGCGATTGTCGAGTGCAACCAGTGCGAAAAATTAAAAGTTGCTTCGCTTCAACCATAAACGGTGCTGTTGGCGTAGATAAGATAATTTTCCTGGTGTCTGACGTTCAGGTGCTGTAATGGAGGATTCCCCTCCAAGAACGACACCTGATGGATTGCTGCTATTTCGATTTCAGATCAAGGCATATCGATCCTACGTCTGAAGTCGCGTACAAAGAGTCCATACCTGTCACCATTGCTTTTGTCGAGAATCACTTCTCCACACGAGGTGCAATAGTCACCCTCAACGTCGGGTAGTTCGGCTGTTACCCCCTTGTACGTATAGGAAAGGGGAAGGACCGCATGTACTAACCCATTCGCCCCGCAAGCGCCGCACAGAGAATATGCCGATGAATCGTATTTGTGGGATTCTAGGAGTTTGAGGATGGGAGCGTTGACTTTCCTATGAAAGGTATGCATTGCGTCGATAACACGGGCGGATTCTGCGTCCTCTAAAACAACGTCGCCGCATGCTGAGCAGTAGTCGCCGGTCACCGCTTTAATCACGGTGCTTTCTCCGTCATAGTCGTAGTCCATGTTGCGCGTATCGCGAACGAGATTTGTACTTCGACAATATGGACATTTCATTTCACTATTCCCATGTCAATATAAGTCAGTAGAACGAAGCACTATCGGCCATTTCAATATGAAAAGCACGCAAGAGATGTTCGCTGACTATCGAGAAGAAAGTCGTATTTAGCACCGCCTTCACGCGCGTATGTAAGAAAAGTCCGAAAGCATGGCGAATCGGCCTTCAATACGGGGGCCTTTTCCTCGCCTCTCCCAATAGCAGGCGCTCCAGTGTTCGCCCATTGCACTCTTTCGATCTGCGTCGCCCGCGGAGATGCTCCGCGAGCTCGGGGCAGATCCAGATGGAGATTCTCTTGAATCCTGCTGAGGTAAGCTTAGCGCGATATACCCTCATGCGTCTTGTCTTGTATGTGTCCATTTTGAAAATGATTGAATTTGATCTACGAGATTTAATAGTGAACGCCGGCCTGAAGGAGTGATGACTACGAAATCTGGGAAGCGTGTTCTTGGCTTCTCAAGTAGCCGGTACGTTACATCTCCCCTGGCCAGCGCAGCATCGTTGGCCCGCCAACATGAGCTCCCGGCATCTCTGATAATCCAATTATTTTCTCTTAGCCAAATTGCGAGGATCGGCGAGTTCACGTAGAGTTCTTTTGCCATCTCTTCGAAGGTTAAACAGCCAGGTGCTGCATACTCTTCTGCGATTTTTGGGTGCGGCTTTTTACGCCAGTTGTGGCGCGTAAGCATGATGTTAATGTCTACCGGTTTGCGGCGTATCGGTTTTTTACTCATTTCAGTTACTCCTCAACGAGTTTCTTTAATTGCAGACGTTAGCTGATGAATCGCCTCGGTAAGCTCCGTGATTGCATCGCGAGCAGGCGCTTCATGTCTGGCCGGGCTTTCCTGTCGCCATTTTTCTCGTGAGCATCTGCTGTGAATGGTGGCTTTCGAAACCCCGAAGAGTCCGCTCAACGCCCAGGCAGTCTGACCAGCTAAATGCTGCGCCTTGATGGCTTCCCAGTCTTTCTTTATTAAGCGTGGTGGCATCTAATTTCTCCGATATAAATCTCTGATGTCGCGACGATCAATGGCTGTGAGCGTCGACATCGTAAGTTGAATTGACGTATTGACAAGGGAGCCATCCGAGTAGATCGGCCCCGTCAGAGGCTTATTGACATCGTCGATGACCAGCGGGGAATAGACCTTCCCGGCGTATTCCATCGCGATGACCTGCGGCGAAAGAGACGGGAAAACGGTGTTTATGACGCCGGCACTGAGGCCATTCTTCAGTGCCGAGACCAAGAGTCCATCGTTAGCGAGATATTGAGGTGATGCCCATTCCAAGAGCTGTTGGATAGGTTGTTCGACCTCTTCGAACGGATCTAAGAGGGCACGAAAATGCAGCGTGACCTGGAATTTCACCGGTGGCATGCCATTGAAGACCTGGGTGGAATTCAGCTTAGTGATACCGGTCCGTCCGAATGCTGCAGCTAGAGCGCCAGAAGTGGCGCTACTTTGACCATCGCCGATTTTCCCTCCGCCGAGTGATTGAACGAAAGAATTGAGCGAGCCACTCTGTAGGAGGGCTGATATCGTTGGAATCTTGGACTCAGCACCAGCACCCTCGAAAGGTGATGTCCAGTTAAACGACATATGCTGATTGCCATCCGAAATAGGGCAGTGCACTTCGAAGCCATCATCGACGACGAACTTGTCGGCAGCGGAGATATTGCGCGTACCCCGGCTCGGCCCCCACTTGTCGCTCTCCATGCGCTTGACCGGGTAAAACTTCGCGATCAGCATGGGCGAGAGTCCGGTCCATAGTGACGTTAAGATCTTCGCCTCTGGAGACGTACTCCGGCGCTTTGTGCTCTCAACCATTCGATTCTTCCGATGCGAGAAGCAATTTCTCCTCGTACATTGGCGCGCTATCGAGGAAAGCCAGAATGTCCCGCTTCCGCTTTTCGATTTGCTCAAGAGATCCGCGCCAGGCATCAAGATCTGAAGAAGCAGGGGTAACCGGTATTGCTGCGATTTCCGTAGGGGAGAGGCCAGCATCGCGGAATCTCTTTGCGGCGTTTTCACGCATTTCCGCGAAATTTGCGATTGACTTTGATAGCAGGCTAGCTTGCTCTTCCAGTTCAAGCAACTCTCTTGTAACGCGCTTCAGAATCGGCTGCACTTGCGTTTCAGTGACTTTGCATGCTTCGATGTAAATGCGGCGGGCCTCCACGGCGGCTGCAATTTGAGTGGTGAGGTGTGTGTATCGTTCTTGCAGCACGCTATCGACGGTGGTATTCCCTGCAATGGAGAGAAGGACCGCATTCTCTAGTTCATTGCTATATGACGTCACATCGATGAGCCGATGCTGGACAAGCGAAATTCGGGCGAGCAGTGAATTCGTCTCTTTCTGCTTTGTAGCGAGCTTATAAGCTAGTTTAGTTGCGATGGAAGTGCGGGTATCTGCGACAAGCAGATCGGTGCGAATTTTTGTCATTGTCATTCCTGTGAAAGAAAGCCACATTTTCTGTGGAAGACAATGATCAGCCAGACCGACTTTTCCAATTTCGCAAACCTACTGCAAATTCAATGCAAAGACGGCAAGACTATGGTCCCTGTAAAAGCTCACCTTCAGGATTTCACCATGCCTTAATAACGCCTATTGCAGAGACAATTAATGCGACCAGCGCCAGTAAAATCGCTCCGGCGGCAATTAGCAGATTGGCCGTAGCTATCATTCTGCTGTAGTAGAACTCCCTCATTTGCTTGATCGTTTCCTCACGATTTGGTGAGATCTCCGGGAAATGACGCTTATGAGCCTCAATAACACGATGCTCGATTTCACGATGCATCTCCTGATTCCAAGAATCAGTCCAACCTACGAACCACCGAATTAGTAGTCTTTTCATGCTTGTTTTTCCTGAATTTGAAATCGATGGCGACTTCTGGCTAAACAGCGTCAAGTGATTCCACTGCTCTGCACCTCAATCCGGCTTCGTTGATAAAACGACGCAGGCGGCGGTCACGTGTAACGATCAGGTCGCAGTGAACAACTGGCAAGATCACGTGTTGAGTGTCGGCAGCGTCATTTGCATCAATTCTATTGTTTGTGAGCAAAGCTTTTCTATAGCGAAGATCGTCGGCCAATATCGTTGGACAGGATTCCAATACCCGTCCAATCGACTCGGCGGCAAAGCGCGCCGCGGACTCTCTATATGCCAATGGTATAAATCGGCCTTGCCGGTCTCTTTCTGGCAAATGATCAAACAGCCACTTTCGATTGACGATGGCTTCGGCGCCAATCAAACCGGGATCTTCCTGAATCGCCTCGCGCGCGGCCCTTACCAACTCTGGCGCTTCGGCTAGAGGCGTCATGATCTGTGCCCGCAGTTGAGGATCAGCGGCAAGTTGCTCAACAAACTCACCAAACTGTTCGCCAATGAAAACTGGGCCGCCATAAGTGGTCCACATTCCGGCTAGGCTATCGTGAAATGGCGACCGCTCTTCTCCATCTTCCATCCATGCACCGGCATTAAAGAGATAACGAACTAACTCATTCTGCTTCACAAAATTGTTATTACTGAGAAAGAGTGGCTGTAACTCGGTAATCATGGCGCTGTAGGATCGGCGCTCCCGATCATCACGAGCCTTGGCGTTCTCCACCATGTGCCATGCCGAGAGCACTGCTCTTGCAGATAGGTGTGCAAGTTTCGACTGAAGCTCGTGCCACACGCCCCAGTTTTCCTCAAGCCGAGCATGGTTTGCATCAATCAGGACGTTGTGGTCGAAATAGACGTACATAGCTCCTCCCTGTGCAAAGATATTCGTCATCCCACTGCTGGGGCGGAAGAAAGACTAGAGCTTCTGTTGGTTCATACGTGTAGCCAGTGCGGTTGCGGTCTCACGACGTTCGCTATATCGGTCGGTTAAAAACGATGAGACATCCCTGGTGAGCAGGGTGAACTTGAACAATTCCTCCATCACGTCAACCACTCTTTCATAGTAAGGAGATGGTTTCATCCTGCCGGCATCGTCAAACTCCTGATAAGCCTTGGCCACGGATGATTGGTTTGGGATGGTAAGCATCCGCATCCAGCGTCCAAGCACGCGCATCTGATTGACGGCATTGAAGGACTGCGAGCCTCCCGATACCTCCATAACGGCCAAAGTCTTACCTTGAGTAGGACGAATGGCTCCCTGGGAAAGCGGGATCCAGTCGATCTGGGCCTTCATGATGCCGGTCATGGCGCCGTGGCGCTCCGGTGAGCTCCACACCATTCCTTCGGACCAATTCGCCAATTCACGTAGTTCGACGACCTTCGGATGTGTTTCCGGCTCGCTGTCTGGTAGCGGCAAGCCGCGTGGGTCGAATATCTTAACCTCGCCGCCCATCGCCTCCAGCAAGCAGGCCGCTTCCATTGTCAACAGTCGGCTGTAGGAGCGTTCACGGACAGAACCGTACAACAGAAGGAACCGCGGAGGATGGGTCGAAGAGCCAATTCCTGCGAAGTCTGCTGCCGCCGGCACTCTGAATTGGCTGGCATCGATGTTAGGCAGCTCAGTTAGCTGGCGCGACACGTTGTCCCTCCGCATTGATTACAACTTCGCCGTCTTCCTTTGTGAAAGCGCCTTGCTGGGGCTTTTCGAGAATATCCAGAACCAGCTCTGACGGACGGCACAGGCGTGTGCCCTTGGTGGTTACGACGAAAGGACGATTGATTAGGATGGGATGCTCCATCATGGCGTCAAGCAACTGCTCGTCGCTCAGCGCGATGTCGTCTAGACTGAACTCGGCGTAAGGCGTACCCTTCTGGCGGATTGCTTCGCGCACAGTCAGGCCAGCGTCCAGGATCATCTTGGCCAATTCGCCGCGGCTGGGCGGGTGCTGCAGATATTCGATGACGGTTGGCTCATCTCCGCTATTGCGGATCATGGCCAGGGTATTGCGGGAGGTGCCGCAGGCGGGGTTGTGATAGATCTTGGTCATGTCATTCCTTTGTTCGTGAAGGCGTTATTGAAGCCTAAGGGCCAGAGCCGTTAGGGTGACCACCAGCACCGGCAGCGTGAGCATCGCACCGACACGGAAGTAGTAGCCCCATGAGATGTGGACTTGCTTCTTATCCAGCACGTGCAGCCAGAGCAGGGTTGCGAGGCTACCGATTGGCGTGATCTTTGGCCCCAAGTCGCAACCAATGACGTTGGCATAGACCATCGCTTCGCGCACTACACCCTGCACGGTCGTAGCATCGATGGCCAGTGCGCCCACCAGCACCGTCGGCATGTTGTTCATGATTGAGGAGAGGATCGCCGTCAGCACACCGGTCCCCAGCGCTGCTGCCAACACCCCCTGAGCGGCTAGGACGTTAAGAACCAGCGTAAGGTGATCTGTCAGGCCCGCGTTACGCAGACCGTAGACCACCAGGTACATGCCGAGGGAGAAGAACACGATCTGCCACGGGGCACCTGCAATGACGTCCCGGGTCGGAATGACATGTCCCCGAGCCGCGACCACTAGGAGGATAGCTGCGCCGGCGGTGGCAACCACGCTAATCGGCACACCTAGCCCCTCCAGCCAGAAGAATCCCAGCAGGAGTAGGCCTAGCACCCACCAGCCGGCCGCAAACGTCGCACGATCTCGTATGGCCGTCGACGGCAGCGCTAACTGTGTGACGTCGTACCTGACAGGGATGTCCTTGCGGAAGAATGCATAGAGCATCAATAAGGTCATGCCCATAGAGGCCAAGTTCACCGGGAGCATGACACTGGCATAACGGGAAAATCCCAGCTTGAAATAGTCGGCAGAAACAATGTTGACCAGGTTGGAGACCACCAGCGGCAGGCTGGCAGTGTCTGCGATGAACCCCGCGGCCATGACGAACGCCAACGTGGCCTGCGGCGAGAAGCGCAACGCCTGCAGCATAGCGATGACGATCGGCGTCAGGATCAATGCAGCACCGTCATTGGCGAAGACACCGGATACGGCCGCGCCGAACAGGATCAACAGGACGAACAACAACCGTCCTCGGCCGCCGCCCCACCGGGAAACGTGCAGTGCTGCCCATTCGAAGAAACCGGCCTTGTCCAGTAGCAGGCTCGTGATGATGATGGCGATAAAGGTGGCGGTCGCGTTCCACACGATATGCCACACCAGCGGAATATCCGACAAATGGATGGCGCCACTGGCCAAGGCCACCGCAGCGCCGGCACAGGCGCTCCACCCGATGCCGAGTCCCTTGGGCTGCCAGATGACAAATACCAGGGTGATGAAGAAGGTAGTGGTGGCAGCAAGCATCAATGGCACCCGTCAGGCTTCAGTGCGGACTGGCGGATTGCAGGTCTTGACGGGCGAACACGGGTTGCCGCCGCAGCAGTTCTCAGTGAGGAACCCAAGCACATTGTTCATCGCTGCGAAATTGGCCGAATAGATCACATACCGACCTTCGTGGCGCGAAGTTACCAGGTCCGCGTGTGCCAATTCCTTCATGTGGAAAGACAGCGAGGACGGGGCGATATCAAGGGCTTCGCCTATCTTGCTGGCGGCAGCGCCTTCGGGACCAATCTGTACCAAGTGTCGGAAGATGGCCAGACGAGACTCCTGTGCCAGTGCCGCCAAGGCGACGATGACCGCTTTGGTTTCCATGCCTATTGCTCCCTTTATTCAATAATTCAATTATTATTGAAATATAGAGTCAAGACAAGATGCTGTGGCTTTTTGCCAATTGCAGCGGATCAAGGCTACGATGGCACAGGCTAAGCAGGCATGTCAGAGCGGTGTCGGGTTCCTGTCGTGTTGCCTGTCCAGGGACGCCACCATACTTCAGGCATCGAACACACCATATGGAGGTCTGAATGAACACTGCTGAACAAACGACTCAAGCCCGGATGCTGTCGCCCGAAGAATTAGCTGTATGTATCAAGTTTTTCCGTGAGGTCCGACAGTGGTCTCAGGAGCAGTTGGCGGAAATCTCGGGGCTGAGTGTACGAACAGTGCAGCGCATTGAGCAAGGAGAGCCCAGCAGCATAGACACTCGCCGAGCGCTCGCGTGTGCTTTTGAGTTTGAAGATATTGATGGCCTCAATAAGCCCTTCTTAATTCCAAGTCCCGAGGAGCTGGCTGCCCAAAAGGAGAAATTTGATCGCGAACATGTCACGTTGACGGCATTGCCTTTGACCACCGGGAAGCAGTTAGCGCAGCTGGCTGAAACATGTTCGATGGATCTCTTCGAGGCAGCCTATGACGTACCTCGAGAGCTGGATCAGGTACTGGCTGGCCTCATCGACTATTTCAGAGAATATCGCGACAGCTACGATCTCTATACTCAAGTGGATAAATTCGACGTGTATGACGAGATGCAAGGAAAGATTGACTCTCTGCGCTCCCTTGGAATGTCGCTACGGTATGCCCAACGCCGTATGGCCGTGCGCTTTGGAATGGGCGACGGCAAATCTATGCCGGCGGAGGTTGCCTACATTGTGGGATTTCCACTTGGGAAAGAGCCCGAAACCTTCGCGACCCCGAAAAATGGAGGAATCCGGGCGGGATGATCAAGATATAAATGGGGGAGATAAGATGGATACTTCAATAGAACCGCATCACATCTATCATACCTATATGGTGGATGCCAAAATCCGTCTATTGACGGCCGAGAAGATTGTGGCCAGCAAAACGCCGATTAGCGGCTATGGCAGTCTTGATGCGGAATTTTGCCTTTTGCAAATTCGTCGAATAGTCGAGAGCATTACCTTCGGGGCAATGACTAGAGAGCGTGGGCGTTATTCAGCACTACACTTGATACAGCAGGCCGAGAATCCACGTGCTAAGGGCTCTCCCACAAGTGATTGGAAGGCGAGCGAGATCCTGAAACGACTCGTGGAAATAAGTCCGCATGTATTACCCATCCCCGTGCGAGACGAGCCTACACAAACGGCACTAGGAATATTTCACTTTGATCGCAAGGATATTGAAGTGAATCACGCGCGTCTTATTGAGTTCTACAAGCGCGCAGGGGGCTTTCTACATGCTCAGAATCCGCTTGTTTCTGATTTTGTACATCGACTGAATGAACAGAGAAAAGCATATGACGGAATGCCGAAAGAGTTGGCAGGGATCCTGGATTTCTTGCGAAAACTCCTCTGGAAACATGTTGCTATCACCCTGGAATTTGAAGAAGGGACCGATCCCCGGACGTCTGATTCGCCTAAGTTCGCTTGGATCGTCGACTTTATGACGAATAACGATCATCAGGTTTCCATCCAGCTCGCCGAATCGACCTAGATTTGATTGTGAAAAAGCCCACGCGGGCTTTTTCAAGAGTGTCTACTTGCGGCACCGATTGCTGATATCGCCGTTCAGCGTCCCCGACATGCTCCTACTGCTCAACTTGGCGCACTGTCACCTGTACATGCGGAAGGCGAGTCGGAGATATGGTCAGTGGGTGCGTCGAATGTCTCCACTCCTCGCGCCCGTGATGGCCTTGAGCTGAGCCAGCGCAGCATCCTTCAGCACGCTGCCAGAGTTGTCGCGTTCAATCTGCTCGATTGATTCGCGGATGACTGGCGCTGACGACGATGGTATGCGCGCCGGTCGGCGGCCGCCGTTGTCGATGGCCTCCCGGATTCTCGCCTCCCAGGCGCTGTCATGCTCGCCTGGCCGAGCTGGCCCGACTCCCACCTCGTTGGCCTTGACCAGCTTGGCGGCATCTGATGCCCACCAGGCGCCATGACCGCCGACAGTCTTTAGGGCTGCCGCATTGCGTACCCAGTTGCGCCAAGTGGCGAACCAGTCCAGCTTGGTTGCGTCCTTTCCAGACTTGGCTACCCAGTAGTCACGGAACTTGTCTGCTTCGGCGGACACATGTTCTACCGTCCATGTCTGTTGGTGCTCCATTGCCCACTTTTCCCATTCATTAGGCAACTGCCAGTCAACTAGGAGACGCGAGCCTCGGTTCGGCCCTCTTTTCTCTTCTCGTTGGGGAGGTGAGGATGAGCTAATCGGCTTTGAGGGGGGATTACCAATTTCGGTAGAAATTGGTACTTTCGTGTTCATGTTCGTGTTCGTGATAGTGGTAGTGTTGTCCGTCACTCGTATGTCACGCGTGACATTTGCGTGAGTCCCATTGGAAATAATGTCGGCGGCTTGACCGAGCGCTGTTCGCTCGCGTACGCGTTGCGCTTGTTTGCGTTGGGTGGCGCCGAGTTTGCGGTCGATCATTCCTAGAACGAGGTCCGTCATTACTGGATGATAGAGGCGCCCGTCAGTTGCCTTTATCCAGCCTCGCAACAAAACGGGGCTATGCTCCTGGAATTCTGAGAGAGATTGTCCGAGGCGGGCCGAGATGAGTAAATCTTCGCCTGGTAGTGATCCGCAGGGCTTTTGTGTCCATGCAATGGCAAGCAACATCAGTAGAATCGGACGTTGCTGAGGGTTGGCGAGTGCCCAGGTATCAGACTGAAAAAGTCGATCGCAATCGAGCTCAAGCCTGAATCCTCCTGCTTTTGTCTCAGCTGGGTAAGGTGGTTCTTGCATTGCTGTCTCGATCAAGCTTGTTCGATGAGCTTACGAATATCTTCGACTCTCCAGCATACGGTCTTTGGTCCGAGCCTAATCGGCTGAGGAACGCGGCCACTTTTGACCCAATTCCACCAGGTAGTGTGGCTCACAGGAATAATGGGAGGAATGCCGCGGCGAAGATCCCCGATGATTTGTTTTTCGCGGAGTAAGCCGCTTTCAGGCATAGCGTTCAGGACAGTCATTTTTGTTCACTTTCATCAAATTTGGATGAGGCGAACTATCTGATATGTCCGGAATCCGGTCACATTCTTTAATTGGGCTACTTTGATATTCCTTTGCGGGCATTCCTGCGATCACGTAATTCTTGAGATCGTTCTATGCGGGCGCCTCTCAGAAGCGTGACTAGGCGAGAATGTGAAAGATGCATTCCGGCGAACGAGAAAATCATTCCAGTGAAGTTCACAATGGCAGATTGATTGCCTGTTCCAGGACTTTGCCAAGGCTTGCGCTGATCGGGCCGCCCATAACCCGCCCACATAGACACACATGTCATGGCGAGTTTAGTCTGATATGTCTTCTTGAGATTTCCTGCCTGACTAGTTGGATGAATACGAAAACTAGGCAGATGAGTTGCTCCGGGTAGTGGTGTATCACTGTCAATGGACTGGAGGGCAAAGTTTATTGCTTTGCGAATCCCTGCAATGCCCATCGGCAAATAGGGGAGGATGTTGCTTTGTTTATGGTGTTCCCCATATAGCTCGATTTGGGGGGCGAACTGATGTATGTGTCCATGTACGTCAACGAAATGATGAGCTTGGAGCACAATTTCATTGATGATCTCCGCATGGCACCATTGAATGGCTTCAAACGTCATACGATCACATCCGCGGAGTGCATGGATCAGCTTATCGTCATCTTTTGTGCGAGTCATAGCCTTGAGCTGTGCCAGCGCATCTTTCCGGTTCGGTCGATCATGGCCCGTTTGAGCGGAATTCTCCATATTGGCAATGGCTAATGCATCTACCAAAATATCCAGGTCTACTTCGCTAATTGGGCGGAGAAAAAAGCGACTGAGCTCCTCGCGAAGTCCTGATAGTCCCGTCTTGTGTCCCGAGCGCGAAGAGTGTCTCTGTCCCGCCCTGAAAAAAACTCTACCTGCCATGATTTTCTAGTGGTGCTCCATTCGATTGTTTTTCTTGCCAGATCAGAAGCGTATCCGCCCAGTGCTGCATCATCTTAGTGCGCTCGTTCAAGTATTGAGCGTGATTGTAGGTGCGGCGGACAGCATTCGGCTCTGTATGTGCAAGTTGACGTTCGATCCAGTCGGATGCGTAGCCCATTCCGTTAAGAAGGGTGCTACCCGTGGTCCGGGTTGCATGAGGACTATATTTGCCGGCCCAGCCTAGACTTAGCAATGCTTGGCGGAACGAGGCACTGGACATGGGCTTGCTACGATCATCTCTGTTGGGAAAGACCTGGTCGTAGCGGCCAGTAACTCCGTGCAAGGTTCGTAGCATTTCGACTGCTTGAGATGGGAGCGGAATGACGTGATCTTTGCGCATCTTCATGCGTGCCGCAGGAATACGCCATATGGCTGCTTCAAGGTTAAACTCGGCCCATTTCGCCTCTACTGCCTCACTAGGACGGCAAAGTGTCCACCACATTAGCCAGAAAGCGCACACTGTTTCGAATTTGCCGCCGTGACGACTGAAATCGAGAAGAAGTTGGCCAACCTCTTCTGAATCGAGAGGGCGCTTGTGTTGAGTCTTGTTTGGGGGGAGCGCTTTGCGCACCGGATACGTCGGATCTGTGTCGGCCCGGAGAGTCGCGACGGCAAGCTCAAATACCGCCGACATTGACCGCTTTGCCTCTGCGGCAACGCTAGGCCCATTCTCCTTGGCGGCCGTGTTCAGCACATTCAAGATGTGTGCCGAAGTAATTTGCCTTAACGGAAGTGAACCAATTTTTTTGAAAACAACCCGACTCAGCATATCGAGTCGGCGCTTCTTGGTTGTTGGTTCCCAACTTTTAAGAGCAACCCACTCTCGAGCAACTACCTCAAATGTATTTATGCCTTCTTGTTCGCGTTTCAATCGCTCCATCTGACGATGATGTGCGGGATTGATGCCTTGTTTGACCAAGTCCCGTGCCTTTACTCTTTCTTCACGAGCTTCTGCAAGAGTGAATCTACCTCCCGCGCGCCGAGCGAAAGCTGCCTCAGTAGTTTCACCAGGTGGGGACACGGCGTATTCGCCTATCGCGAACATGCTTTCTTTGATTTCGCCCTCACGGGCAAGCTTGAAACGATAGCGCCAAGCCTTCACGCCATTCGTTTTAACCTCAAGATATAGATTATTGCCGTCGGCCAGCTTATAGGCCTTTTCTTGAATCTTGGCGGTTCGGCACTTGGTATCTGTCAGCACAGTTGTATGAAAAGGGCTATACCCTATTTTTTCGGAGATGGGGGTTAATGTATACCCACTAAGATACCCACCTTGGGAGTGGTTGGCAATGAATTGCACTAAATCAAATAAAACAAAAAACCCCGCTAGTTAGCGGGGTTGGAAGGGTATTTTGAATTCGATTGAATTCGTCTGAACCTTACTTCTTGGTTAGACGTTGAACAAGAAATTCATCACATCCCCATCCTTGACCACATACTCCTTGCCTTCCGCCCGCATCTTGCCCGCTTCCTTGGCGCCGGTCTCACCCTTGCAGGCGATGTAATCCTCGAAGGCGATGGTCTGCGCGCGGATGAAGCCGCGCTCGAAGTCGGTGTGGATCACGCCGGCGGCTTGCGGGCCGGTGGCGCCGATGGGGACTGTCCAGGCGCGCACTTCCTTCACGCCTGCGGTGAAGTAGGTCTGCAGACCCAGCAGCTTGAAGGCGGCGCGGATCAGGCGGTCCAGGCCCGGCTCTTCCATGCCCATGTCGGCCAGGAAGTCGACCTTGTCGGCGTCGTCCAGGTCGGCGATCTCGGCTTCGATGGCGGCGCAGATGGCCACGATGGGGGCGTTCTGTTCCTTGGCGTAGCCGGTCAGCTGATCCAGCAGCGGGTTGTCGGTGAAGCCGCTATCCGATACGTTGGCCACGTACATGGCCGGCTTGGCGGTGATCAGGCACAGCGGTTTGATCAGCAGCATTTCTTCGGCGTCCAGGCCCAGCGCGCGCACCGGCTTGGCTTCGTCCAGCGCCGGCATGATGCGCTCCAGCAGGGCCACCAGCTTGGCTGCGTCCTTGTCACCGGAACGGGCTTTCTTTTGCTCGCGGTGGATGGCCTTCTCGACCGTGCCCATGTCGGCTAAGGCCAGTTCGGTCTGGATCACGGCGATGTCGTCCAGCGGGCTCACGCGGCCGGCGACGTGGATCACGTTCGGATCTTCGAAGCAGCGCACCACGTTGACGATGGCGTCGGTCTCGCGGATGTGCGACAGGAACTGGTTGCCCAGGCCTTCACCCTTGGAGGCGCCTGCCACCAGGCCGGCGATGTCGACGAATTCGACAGTGGCCGGCAGGATGCGCTCGGGCTTGACGATCTCGGCCAGGGCCTTCAGGCGCGGATCGGGCACTTCCACGATGCCCACGTTGGGCTCGATGGTGCAGAACGGGTAGTTCTCGGCGGCGATGCCCGCCTTGGTCAGCGCGTTGAAAAGGGTGGACTTACCAACGTTGGGCAGACCCACGATGCCGCATTTGAGGCTCATGTCAGATTCTTCCGAAAGCAAAACCGACATTGTAGCAAGCCGCGCGGCCACGCCCTATCGTTTGCGTTGCAGCATGCGTTGTGTGGTGTTTCCGGATACGTTTTGTGAGACGATGCGTATCGTTTGTTTTGGTTCCCTGACAAACCGTTGCGTACATGCCACGCAATGAGAATTTTCTGAAATCTGCAATATATAACTGACTCAGTCGTCAGCAAGTTGGTTGGCGGCAATAGTTGGCATCTTCGGTGAAGATGCTGGCAAACTGTAAAGAACGGGGCGGTTCAGCCGGGGTCATTTACACGCTGTATTGCCTTCTTGAAAGCGATTTGTAAAATTTGCTCTACAATGTCGGTTTTCCAAAGAACTCAAAGAATCCCTTTGCCTAATATCGTAGAAATCCGCGATCTGCATTTCCGCTATGGCGACCGGCCTATCCTGACCGGTCTGCATATGGATTTCCCGCGCGGAAAGGTGGTGGCGGTCATGGGCGGTTCCGGTTCCGGCAAGACCACCATCCTGCGCCTGATCGGCGGGCAGCTGCAGCCGCAGCAGGGCAAGGTGGAAGTGGATGGCGAGAACGTGCCCGAGCTGGCCACGAAACAGCTTTATCTGTTGCGCCGCAAGATGGGCATGCTGTTCCAGAACGGCGCCTTGTTCACCGATATGACGGTGTTCGATAACGTGGCCTTCCCGCTGCGCGAACATACCGACCTGGACGACACGCTGATCCGCGACCTGGTGCTGATGAAGCTCAACGCCGTGGGCCTGCGCAATGCCGCGGCCCTGAAGCCGGCCGAGATCTCCGGCGGCATGGCGCGACGCGTGGCGCTGGCGCGGGCGATCGCCCTGGATCCGGCACTGATCATGTATGACGAGCCCTTCGCCGGCCTCGATCCGATTTCCATGGGCGTGACGGCCAACCTGATCCGTCGCCTCAATGATGCGCTGGGTTCGACCTCCATCCTGGTGTCGCACGATGTCAACGAATCCTTTGCCATCGCCGATTACGTGTACTTCCTGTCGGCCGGCAAGATCGTCGCCCAGGGGTCGCCGCAGGAGATGCGCGAGTCTTCCGATCCCTACGTGAAGCAGTTCGTCCATGCCCAGGCCGATGGCCCGGTGCCGTTCCACTATCCCGGCAAGTCGCTGGCCGAGGACCTGGGACTGGGAGGCCAGGCATGATTGTCAATTTCCTCAGTGGCCTGGGTCGCAGCATCCGTGAATTCGCCGTGGGCGTAGGCTTTGCGGCGCGCATGTTCGTCAGCGTGTTGGGTTCCTCGCTGGGCCTGTTGCGCCGTCCGCGCCTGATCACCGACCAGATCCACTTCATCGGTAATTACTCGCTGGTGATCATTGCGGTGTCGGGCCTGTTCGTGGGCTTCGTGCTGGGCCTGCAGGGTTACTACACCTTGAACAAATATGGTTCCGAGCAGGCCCTGGGCTTGCTGGTGGCCCTGTCGCTGACGCGCGAACTGGGCCCGGTGGTGACCGCGTTGCTCTTCGCCGGGCGCGCCGGTACGTCGCTGACCGCCGAGATCGGCCTGATGAAGGCTGGCGAGCAGTTGTCGGCCATGGAAATGATGGCGGTCAATCCGCTGCAGCGCGTGGTGGCACCGCGCTTCTGGGCGGGCGTGATCGCCATGCCGGTACTGGCGGCCATCTTCAGCGCCGTGGGCGTGATCGGCGGCTATGTGGTCGGCGTGCTGCTGATCGGTGTGGACGAAGGCGCATTCTGGTCGCAGATGCAGGGCGGCGTGGATGTGTGGGCCGATATCGCCAATGGCGTGTTGAAGAGCATCGTCTTCGGCGTGGCCGTGACCTTCGTGGCGCTGTTCCAGGGCTACGAGGCCAAGCCGACGCCGGAGGGCGTGGCCCGTGCCACGACCCGTACCGTGGTGATCGCTTCGCTGATGGTGCTGGGCCTGGACTTCCTGCTGACGGCGCTGATGTTCAGCTGATGGGCCGGACGGCGGCCACCGCAAGACCCCGATAACGATAGAGAGCAAGGCGCCAGTGCTTGGCGCGACGACGAACAAGAAGGAAAGGACTATGCAACGTAAATCACTGGATGCCTGGGTTGGAATCTTCGTGCTGCTGGGTGTGGCAGCACTGGCGTTCCTGGCGCTCAAGGCCGGCAACATGAGCTCGATGTCCTTTGGCCAGAAGACCTATGTCATCAAGGCCAGCTTCGACAATATCGGCGGCCTGAAGTCGCGTGCGGCCGTCAAGAGCGCGGGCGTGGTGGTGGGTCGCGTGGACTCGATCCGCTTCGATGACCAGACCTTCCGTGCCGTGGTCGCGCTGAACATGGATGCGGGCTACAAATTCCCCAAGGACAGCTCGGCCAAGATCCTCACGTCGGGTCTGTTGGGTGAACAATACATTGGCCTCGAGCCGGGTGGCGATACCGCTAACCTGGCCGCGGGCGATACGATTAAGATGACACAATCCGCGATCGTGCTGGAGAACCTGATCGGTCAGTTCCTCTACAGCAAGGCGGCAGAGGGAAAGGATGATTCCAAATGAATAAGAAGACCATCAATACCGGCAACGCGGCCCGTCTCGGCGCCTTCGCCCTGGCGGCGGCAGCCCTGACCGGCTGCGCCAGCACCAACAATCCCAACGATCCGCTGGAAGGCTTCAACCGTGCCATGTTCAGCTTCAACGACACCGTCGACAAGGTGGCCCTGAAGCCGGCAGCACAAGCCTACGACACCGTCGTGCCGACCCCGGTCCAGCATGGCGTGGGCAACTTCTTCGGCAACCTGGGCGATATCTGGTCGTCCATCAACCAGCTGCTGCAGGGCCGTATCGAGCAGGGCGTCTCGACCTTCATGCGCGTGGCCATCAACACCACCTTCGGTCTGGGTGGCGTGCTGGACGTGGCAACCGAAGCCCGCCTGCCGCGCGAGAAATCCGACTTCGGCCAGACCCTGGGCAAGTGGGGCGTCGGCTCCGGTCCGTACGTGGTGCTGCCGTTCTTCGGCCCGTCCACGGTGCGTGACACCGCCGGCCTGCCGATCGACTTCTATGGCGACGTCTGGACCTACAAGCGTCCGACCCGCTGGCGCAACGTCGGCACGGTGGTCCGTATCGTCGACCGCCGCGCCCAGTTGCTGGATGCCTCGACCCTGCTGGAAGACGCCGCGCTGGACAAGTACGACTTCGTGCGCGATGCCTATGTGCAACGTCGCCAGAGCCAGATCGATGGCGCTGGTGCCGGTCGCGAGCGCAAGGAAGACGCCATCAAGCCCTGATGATCGTCGCTGGATCGCTGCGCGCTTGTCGTCGGGATGCGCACAGCGATCTTGAAAAATGCCGGATCTGCTCCACTTGTTCTACCTGCCTCATCTGTAACACCTGTGCCCATCTGTGACGGCGCGGGAACCCCGCTGCTAAGCGGGTTTCGAAGGACATGCCGGGTGCGCGCTGCGCTGCACCGGTACCTTCTGCTGACTCGAATGGAAAACGACTTATGAAGATGCTCACCAAATTCTTTGCTATCGCCGCACTCGCCGCTCCCGCGCTGGCCTTCTCGGGCGCCGCTTCGGCTCAGGAAGCCCCGGATGCGCTGGTCAAGCGCATCAGCTCCGAAGTTCTGGACACGGCCAAGGCCGACAAGGATATCCAGTCCGGCAACAACGGCCGCATCATGCAACTGGTCGAGCAGAAGATCCTGCCCTACGTCGACTTCGAACGCATGACCCAGCTGGCGGCTGGCCGCTTCTGGCGCCAGGCCACTCCTGAGCAGCAAAAGCAGCTGATCACCCAGTTCCGCAGCCTGCTGGTGTTCACCTACTCGGGCGCGCTGTCGCAGGTGCGTGACCAGAAGATCGAATTCAAGCCGCTGCGCGCCGCTCCTGGCGACACCGAAGTGGAAGTCAACTCCCAGGTCATCTCGGCCCGTGGTGGTGACCCGATCCAGCTGAGCTATCGCCTGGAAAAGAAGGCCGACGGCTGGAAGCTGTATGACGTCAACGTGCTGGGCGCCTGGCTGGTGGAAGCCTACAAGGGCACCTTCGCCAACGAGATCAACAAGGGCGGCATCGACGGCCTGATCAAGGCGCTGACCGACAAGAACCAGCAGCTGGCCTCGCGCGCCAGCGGCAAGAAGTAAGCCCGTTTTTTGATCCGCTGATCCGATCCGAAAGAGCCTCATGTTCAAGCCCGGCGCCTCGCTGACCTTCACCAATGCCAGCACAGTCCTGCGCGACGGCCTCTCGGCCATCGCCAGCGGCCAGGCCAGCATCGATGTCAGCGAGGTGACCGTGGTCGACTCCTCGGCCGTGGCGACACTGCTGGCCTGGCGTCGCGCCGCCGCCGCACGCGGCGCGGCGCTGGACTTCGGCGCCTTGCCGGCCAATCTGCAGAGCCTGGCCGAGCTGTATGGCGTGTCCGCCTTGTTGCAAGGCATTGCTGCACCCACCTCCGCGACCGACCGACATCACTGATCCGGTCTCCACTTTCCGGCCAGGGCTTTCCTGCTTTGGCGGCCCGGAAAATCGAATTCCCCTATAATCGAAGGTTTTTGCAGGCCGCTTGCGGCCTCGTGCACCGGACTTCCTCCCTTGAACGCGGCCTCTCACCGGCCGGGCAAAACCGACCGCTATCTTCGATAGCAACAACGACAACACGGCCTCGTCATGACCGGTCCGCCAAGGACGCAGGGAGGGCAGCGGGGCCAGGGCGAGGTGACAGCGAATCTCCTGGGGGATTTCCTGCTTCCTTATTTCTTTCTGGCAAGTAACGTATCGAATGGGCGAGGCAATGGCCGCTCTGCACATCAAAGACATCAAGAAGCGCTACCAGTCGCTGCAGGCACTGGGTGGCGTCTCGCTGGCGATCGAAGAAGGCGAATTCTTCGGCCTGCTCGGCCCCAATGGCGCCGGCAAGACCACGCTGATCTCCATCATCGCCGGTCTCAATCGGGCCGACTCCGGCTCGGTCACCATCCATGGTCACGACGTGGTGAGCGACTATCGCGCCGCCCGCATGAACCTGGGCGTGGTGCCGCAGGAGCTGGTGTTCGATCCCTTCTTCACGGTGCGCGAGACGCTGCGCATGCAGTCCGGCTATTTCGGCCTGACCAACAACGACAAGTGGATCGACGAGGTCATGGAAAACCTCGACCTCACCAACAAGGCCGATACCAACATGCGCGCGCTCTCGGGCGGCATGAAGCGGCGCGTGCTGGTGGCCCAGGCACTGGTGCACAAGCCGCCGGTGATCGTGCTGGATGAACCGACCGCCGGGGTGGACGTGGAATTGCGCCAGACCCTTTGGCAGTTCATCGGGCGCCTGAACCGCGAAGGCCATACCATCGTGCTGACCACGCACTACCTGGAAGAAGCGCAAGCCCTGTGCAACCGCATCGCCATGTTGAAGTTCGGCAAGGTCGTGGCGCTGGATTCGACCGATGCCCTGATCCGCCGCATTTCCGGCTCGCAGATGGTGTTGCGCCTGAAGCAGGGCAGCCTGCCGGATGGCTTGAAGGCACTGGTCACGCATCCCGAAGAATTGCTGGCTGACAATGCCGCGCGCAAGTACACCCTGCGCGTCAATGACTACAAGGAAGTCGAACCCATCCTGGCCACGCTGCGCGCCTCGGGCGCCGAGATCGATGATCTGCAGTTGCAGCAGGCCGACCTGGAAGACGTCTTCATCCAGATCATGGGAGATGAAAAATGATCGGTTTCCGTACCCTTTTCTACAAGGAAATCCTGCGCTTCTGGAAGGTCGCCACCCAGACCATCACCGCGCCCATCGTCACCGCCTTGCTGTACCTGCTGATCTTCGGCCATGTGCTGCAGGATCGCGTGCAGGTCTATCCGGGCGTGAACTACACCGGTTTCCTGGTGCCGGGCCTGGTGATGATGAGCGTGTTGCAGAATGCCTTTGCCAATAGCTCCTCCTCGCTGATCCAGTCCAAGATCACCGGCAACCTGGTGTTCGTGCTGCTGACGCCGTTGTCGCACTGGGAATTGTTCGGCGGCTACGTGCTGGCTGCCGTGGTGCGCGGCCTGATGGTGGGCGCCGGCGTGTTCGTGGTGACGGCCTGGTTCGGTCACCTGGACTTCGTCGCACCCCTGTGGATCCTGGTGTTTGCCCTCTTGGGCGCGGGCATCCTGGGCACCATGGGCTTGATCGCCGGCATCTGGGCCGAGAAGTTCGACCAGCTGGCGGCGTTCCAGAATTTCCTGATCGTGCCGCTGACTTTCCTGGCCGGCGTGTTCTATTCGATACACTCGCTGCCCCCGTTCTGGCAGGCGGTATCGCATTTCAACCCGTTTTTTTATATGATCGACGGCTTTCGCTACGGCTTCTTCGGCCAGTCCGACATTGCTCCCATGACCAGCCTCGGTATCGTCGCCGTGTTCTTCGTGGCGCTGTCTACCCTGGCCGTGCGCATGCTCAAGAGCGGCTACAAGCTGCGCGCAGGATCCCATTGAGCCAGCCGCCCGTCCCCTTTTCCGTGAAGAGCCTCACCATGCTACCCACACCTGAACTCGTCAAAAGCTATATCGCCGCCGGCCTCGATTGCCAGCATCTCGAAGTGGAGGGCGATGGCCAGCACTTCACCGCCGTCATCGTTGCCGAGGCATTCGCCGGCAAGCGCCTGATCCAGCGTCACCAGCTGGTCTATGCGGCGCTGGGCGACCGCATGCGCGAGGAAATCCACGCGCTGTCGATGAAGACCCTGACCCCTGAAGAATTCCAGAAATAAGGCAAGACGATGGACAAGCTTTTGATCCGTGGCGGCCGTCGCCTCTCCGGCGAGGTCACCATTTCCGGCGCCAAGAATGCAGCCCTGCCGATCCTGTGCGCGGGCCTCTTGACGGCCGACGACCTGCGCCTGAGCAATGTCCCGCATCTGCAGGACGTGGTCACCATCACCAAGCTGATGAAGCAGATGGGCCTGCGCGTGCAGGAGAACGGTGATGAAGTGGTGCTCAACGGCAACGACATCACCCGGCCGGAAGCCCCCTATGAGCTGGTCAAGACCATGCGCGCCTCGATCCTGGTGCTGGGGCCGCTGCTGGCGCGCTTCGGCCAGGCCAAGGTGTCGCTGCCGGGTGGCTGCGCCATCGGTTCGCGTCCGGTGGACCAGCACATCAAGGGCTTGCAGGCCATGGGCGCCGACATCCATATCGAGGGCGGCTACATCCATGCCAAGGCCAAGCGTCTGAAGGGCGCGCGCATCGTCACCGACATGATCACCGTCACCGGCACCGAGAACCTGCTGATGGCAGCGGTCCTGGCTGACGGCGAGACCGTGCTGGAAAACGCCGCGCGCGAACCCGAAGTGGGCGACCTGGCCCACCTGCTGGTGAAGATGGGCGCGAAGATCGAGGGCATCGGTACCGACCGCCTGGTGATCCAGGGTGTGGAGAAGTTGCATGGCGCGTCCCATGAAGTCATCGCTGACCGCATCGAGACCGGTACCTTCCTGTGCGCGGTGGCTGCTGCCGGTGGCGACGTGACCCTGCGCCGCACCCGCGCCGGCCTGCTCGATGCCGCGCTGGACAAGCTGCGCGACGCTGGCGCCATCCTCACCTCGGGCGAGGACTGGATCCGCATCCAGATGGCGCGTCGTCCCAAGGCGATCAGCTTCCGTACCACCGAATACCCGGGCTTCCCGACTGACATGCAGGCGCAGTTCATGGCGATGAACTGCATCGCCGAAGGCACCAGCCATGTCACCGAGACCATCTTCGAGAACCGCTTCATGCACGTGCAGGAATTGAATCGCCTGGGCGCGGCTATCGATGTGGAGGGCAACACCGCCATCGTCACCGGTGTGGACAAGTTCATCGGCGCGCCGGTGATGGCCACCGACCTGCGCGCCTCGGCCTCGCTGGTGATCGCCGGCCTGGCCGCGCAGGGCGAGACGGTGGTGGAACGCATCTACCACCTCGACCGTGGCTACGACCGCATGGAAGCCAAGCTGTCGGCCATCGGTGCCGATATCCAGCGCATCAAGTAAGTTTCCGGAATCCAGAAAAGCAGACATCATGACCCAACAACTGACGCTGGCGCTCTCCAAGGGCCGCATTTTCGAAGAGACCCTGCCGCTGCTCAAGGCGGCCGGCATCACCGTGACCGAGGATCCGGAATCCTCGCGCAAGCTGATCCTGCCGACCAATGACCCGGCCGTGCGCGTGATCATCGTGCGCGCCTCGGACGTGCCGACCTATGTGCAATACGGCGCGGCCGACTTCGGCGTGGCCGGCAAGGATGTGCTGCTGGAACACGGCGGCGAAGGCCTGTACCAGCCCATCGACCTGAACATCGCCAAGTGCCGCCTGTCGGTGGCGGTGCAGGAAGGTTTCGACTACGCCAATGCGGTGCGCCAGGGTGCGCGCCTGCGCGTGGTGACCAAGTACGTCAAGACCGCGCGCGAGCACTTCGCCGCCAAGGGTGTGCACGTCGACCTGATCAAGCTGTATGGCTCGATGGAACTGGGCCCGCTGGTGGGCCTGTCCGATGCCATCGTTGACCTGGTCAGCACCGGTGGGACGCTGCGTGCCAACAAGCTGGTGGAAGTCGAGCACATTATCGATATCTCCTCGCGCCTGGTGGTGAACCAGGCCGCGCTGAAGTTGAAGCGCGAACGCCTGCAGCCGATTCTCGATGCCTTCGAGAAGGCTTCCCGGGCCAAGTAATCCCCGTCGTCCAAGTAGCTGACCGATTCAACGATACTGTCGCATAGCAGGTGAGACCATGAGCATTGCCATCCGAAAACTCGATTCCGCCGTTCCCGGCTTCCGTGAGCAACTCTCGGCCGTGCTGGCCTTCGAGGCCAGCGAGGATGAGGCCATCGACCGTGCCGCCGCCGGCATCCTGGCCGAGGTCAAGGCGCGCGGCGACGCCGCCGTGCTGGAATTCACCCAACGCTTCGACCGCGTGCAGGCCGACTCGGTAGCTGCGCTGGAGATCGGCCACGCGGCGCTGCAGGCGGCGCTGGACGGCCTGCCCGCGGCACGTCGTCATGCGCTGCAGACCGCCGCCGACCGCGTGCGCGCCTATCACGAGCGCCAGAAGAAGGAATGCGGCTCCGACGGTTTCCTCTACCGCGAAGCCGATGGCACCGAGCTGGGCCAGAAGGTCACGCCGCTGGATCGCGTGGGCATCTATGTGCCCGGTGGCAAGGCTGCCTATCCCTCGTCGGTGCTGATGAATGCGATTCCCGCCAAGGTGGCCGGCGTGCAGGAAGTCATCATGGTCGTGCCCACGCCGGACGGCGTGAAGAATGAACTGGTGCTGGCTGCCGCCGCCATTGCCGGCGTGGACCGCGTCTTCACCATCGGCGGTGCGCAAGCCGTCGGCGCGCTGGCCTACGGCACCGCGACTATCCCGCAGGTGGACAAGATCGTCGGCCCCGGCAATGCCTATGTGGCCGCTGCCAAGCGCCGCGTGTTCGGCGTGGTGGGCATCGACATGATCGCCGGCCCCTCGGAAATCCTGGTGATCTGCGATGGCGCCACCGATCCCGACTGGATCGCCATGGACCTGTTCTCGCAAGCCGAGCATGACGAGCTGGCGCAATCCATCCTGCTGTGCCCGGATGCCGGCTACATCGCCCAGGTCGAAGCCTCGATCAACCGCCTGCTGGAAGACATGCCGCGCAAGGACGTCATCCGTACCTCGCTGACCGACCGTGGCGCCCTGGTCAAGGTGCGCGACATGGAAGAAGCCTGCGAGATCGCCAACATGATCGCCGCCGAGCACCTGGAGATTTCCGCGCAGGAGCCGCAGCAATGGGCAGACCGCATCCGCCATGCCGGTGCCATGTTCCTGGGCCGCTTCTCGTCCGAATCGCTGGGTGACTACTGCGCCGGTCCCAACCACGTGCTGCCGACCTCGCGCACGGCGCGCTTCTCCTCGCCGCTGGGCGTGTATGACTTCCAGAAGCGTTCCAGCCTGATCCGCGTGTCCGAAGAGGGCGCCCAGACCCTGGGCAAGATCGCTGCCGAGCTGGCCTATGGCGAAGGCCTGCAGGCCCACGCCCGTTCGGCCGAACTGCGACTGAAATGACACCATGACGGCAGCCACCGACTCCCCTGCAGGCGACGGCTGGCTGGACCGCGTGCATTGCGAAGATGCACTGGCCGCCGTGGGCGGGCTGGCGCGCATCCCCGATGGCAGCATCGACCTGCTCATCGCGGATCCGCCCTATGGGTTGGGCAAGGACTACGGCAATGATTCCGACAAGCTCGATACGGCTGCCTACCTGGCCTGGACCGAGCAGTGGATCGATGCCGCCCTGCCCAAGTTGAAGCCCAACGGCAGCCTCTACATCTTCCTGACCTGGCGTAATTCGCCGGAGATCTTCGTCATGCTCAAGCAGCGCATGACCATGATCAATGAAATCATCTGGGATCGCCGCGTCCCCTCCATGGGCGGCAGCACCCGGCGCTATTCGTCGGTGCATGACACCATCGGTTTCTTTGCGCGGGCCAAGGACTATTTCTTCGACCTCGATGCCATCCGCATTCCCTACGATGCCCAGACCAAGAAGGCGCGCTCGCGCTCCATCTTCGTGGGTGCCAAGTGGCTGGAGATGGGCTACAACCCCAAGGATGTGTGGAGCGTCTCGCGCCTGCACCGTGAGCACAAGGAGCGTGCCGACCATCCCACGCAAAAGCCGCTGGAAGTGGTGGAGCGCATGGTCAAGGCTTCCTGTCCGCCGGGCGGGGTGGTGCTGGATCCCTTCATGGGCAGCGGTACCACGGCGGTCGCGGCGCGCCGCTGTGGACGGCATTTCACCGGTTTCGAACTCAATCCCGATTATTGCGAACTGATCCGCCAGCGACTCGATGCGCTGGCGCCCGAGAGCCAAGACGATGAACCCCTCCGCCAGCCAGCCTGAGATGAGCGACCTGACTGAAGACCTGATTGCCCGCGTGATCCGCCCCGTGGTGCGCGGCTGGCAGTCCTATCACGTACCCTCGGCCGAGGGCATGGTCAAGCTCGATGCGATGGAAAACCCCTATCTGCTGCCGCCGGAGTTGCGTGCGGAACTGGGGCGGCGCCTGGGCGAGGTCGAGTTGAACCGTTACCCGGTGCCGTCCTACACGGCCCTGAAGGCCAGCATCTGCCAGCACCTGGGCGTGCCGGACGGCTACGACGTGCTGCTGGGCAATGGTTCGGATGAGCTGATCACCATGCTTTCCACGGCCTGTGCCCTGCCGGGACGCACCGTGCTGGCGCCCGAACCTGGATTCGTCATGTATGGCATCTCGGCCAGGAGTGCCGGGCTGGACTATGTGGGCGTGCCGCTGCGCGCCGACCTGAGCCTGGACATGCCGGCCATGCTGGCCGCCATGGAGGCGCACAAGCCCGTCATCACCTGGCTGGGTTATCCCAACAACCCCACCGGCACGCTCTACGAGGCTGCCGATGTGCTGCGCATCGTCGAGGCCGCCGCGCCCTATGGACTGGTGGTGGTGGACGAGGCCTACCAGCCCTTTGCCGCCGCGACCCTGATGGGCGAGTTGCCCAGGTTCAACAACCTGGTGCTCATGCGCACCGTTTCCAAGCTCGGCCTGGCGGGCATCCGCCTGGGTTACCTGTCGGCCGCGCCGGCCCTGTTGCGCGAATTGGACAAGGTGCGCCCGCCCTACAACGTCAATGTCCTCACCGAGGCCGCCGCCCTGTTCGTGCTGGAGCACGTCGATGTGCTGGAAGCCCAGGCCGCCCGGCTGCGTGTGGCCCGCACGGTACTGGCCGACGAGATGGCGGCATTGCCGGGGGTGCAGGTGTTCCCGTCGGCGGCCAATTTCATCCTGATCCGCGTCCCGGATGCCGATAAAGTCTTCGCCGCTTTGCTGGCACGTAAGGTACTTGTGAAAAATGCCGGTAGAATGCATATGTTGTTGCAAAACTGTTTGCGCATTACCGTCAGTACAGACGAAGAAAACGCCGTCTTCCTGGCGGCGTTGAAAGCGGCGCTGCACGAGTTGTAAACAATCGCAGTACGCCAAGGCAAACAAGCTCCGCGTATCACCTGAACGATAGAACCCCGTCCAACCCCGACCATGTCTACACCGAGAACCGCCGAAGTCGTCCGCAACACCAATGAAACGCAGATTCGCGTTGCGATCAATCTGGATGGCACCGGCCAGCAAAAGCTGGATACCGGCGTGCCTTTCCTTGACCACATGCTGGACCAGATCGCCCGCCACGGCCTGATCGACCTGGATATCCATGCCAAGGGCGACCTGCACATCGACGCGCACCATACGGTGGAAGACGTGGGCATCACCCTGGGCATGGCCTTTGCCAAGGCCATCGGCGACAAGAAGGGCATCCGCCGCTACGGCCATGCCTACGTGCCTCTGGACGAGGCGCTGTCGCGCGTGGTGATCGACTTCTCCGGCCGTCCCGGCCTGGAATACCATATTCCCTTTACCCGTTCGATGATCGGTTCCTTCGATGTGGACCTGACCAGCGAGTTCTTCCATGGTTTCGTCAACCATGCGCAGGTAACCCTGCACGTGGACAACCTGCGCGGTGTGAATGCCCACCACCAGGCCGAGACCGTGTTCAAGGCTTTTGGCCGCGCATTGCGCATGGCCATCGAACTCGACGCACGCGCTGCTGGTACGATTCCATCGACCAAGGGCAGCCTGTAAATCGCAGGGTATTGCTAATTCATCTGGGTTTCCCGGTGCGCGAGCGCCGTCATTTTTCGCCATGAATAAAATTGTTGTAGTCGATTACGGCATGGGCAACCTGCGCTCGGTGGCGCAGGCACTGCGCCATGTCGCGCCCGAAGCCGATGTACGCATCTCCGGCGAAGTCGCCGACATCCGCGCCGCCGACCGCGTGGTCCTGCCCGGCCAGGGGGCCATGCCCGATTGCATGCGCAGCCTGCGCGAGTCGGGTGTGCAGGACGCGGTGATCGAGGCCTCCCGCACCAAGCCGCTCTTTGGCGTGTGCGTGGGCGAACAGATGCTGTTCGACTGGAGCGAGGAGGGCGACACGCCCGGCCTGGGCCTGCTGCCCGGCAAGGTGGTGCGCTTCGAACTGGAAGGCCTGCGCCAGGACGACGGTTCGCTGTTCAAGGTGCCGCAGATGGGCTGGAACCATGTGCACCAGACCGGCGGCCATCCCCTGTGGGAAGGCATTGCCGACAACGCCTTCTTCTATTTTGTCCACAGCTACTACGCCGTGCCGGCTGACAGCGCCCACGTGGTCGGACAGACCCCGTATGGCCGCGACTTCGCCTGTGCCGTGGCTCGCGATAATATCTTTGCAACCCAGTTCCACCCGGAAAAAAGTGCCTCGGCGGGTTTGCAGCTGTATCGGAATTTCGTACACTGGAACCCTTGATTTTTGCCTTTAAGGCAAGAACTGGCCCGCCGGCCTTCGACAAACCTTCTTTTTTTACTGACTAGTCATCCCCTAGCCATGCTGCTCATACCCGCCATCGACCTGAAAGACGGTCATTGCGTACGCCTCAAACAAGGTGATATGGAACAAGCCACCGTTTTCTCCGAAGATCCGGCGGAAATGGCCCTGCACTGGCTCAAGCAGGGCGCGCGTCGCCTGCACCTGGTTGACCTCAACGGCGCTTTCGCCGGCAAGCCCAAGAACGAGGCTGCGGTGAAGGCCATCCTCAAGGCGGTCGCCCGTTTCGCCGAGGAAAACGAAGTCGACGAAATCCCGGTCCAGCTGGGTGGCGGCATCCGTGACCTCGATACCATCGAGCGTTACCTGGATGACGGCCTGTCCTACATCATCATCGGCACCGCTGCCGTGAAGAACCCCGGCTTCCTGCATGACGCCTGCAGCGCCTTCCCCGGCCAGATCATCGTCGGCCTGGACGCCAAGGACGGCAAGGTCGCCACCGATGGCTGGAGTAAGCTGTCCGGCCACGAAGTGGTGGACCTGGCGCAGAAGTTCGAAGGCTATGGCTGCGAAGCCATCGTCTACACCGACATCGGCCGCGACGGCATGATGGGCGGCGTCAACATCGAGGCCACCGTGCGCCTGGCGCAGGCGGTCTCGATCCCCATCATCGCCTCCGGCGGCGTGCACCACGTGGGCGATGTCGAAGCCCTGTGCCGCGTCGAGGATGAAGGCATCGAAGCCGTCATCTGCGGTCGTTCCATCTACGAAGGCACGCTGGACCTGCGCAGCGGCCAGGATCGCGCCGATGAACTCACGCGCGAACTGGAAGCCAACCGCCTGTCCGGCAGCAACTAACATGGCCCTTGCAAAACGCATCATCCCTTGCCTGGACGTGACCGCTGGTCGCGTGGTCAAGGGCGTCAATTTCCTGGAACTGCGCGATGCCGGCGACCCCGTCGAGATCGCCCGCCGCTATGACGACCAGGGCGCCGACGAGCTGACCTTCCTCGATATCACGGCCTCTTCCGATGGCCGCGACCTGATCCTGGACATCATCGAAGCCGTGGCCTCGCAGGTCTTCATCCCCCTGACGGTGGGTGGTGGCGTGCGCGCGGTCGAGGATGTGCGTCGCCTGCTCAACGCCGGCGCCGACAAGGTCGGCATCAATACCTCCGCCGTGACCAATCCGCAACTGGTGGCCGATGCCGCCAGCAAGTACGGCTCGCAATGTATCGTGGTGGCCATCGACGCCAAGCGCGCCGGTGACGGCAAGTGGGAGGTCTACACCCACGGCGGTCGCAAGGCCACCGGCCTGGATGCGGTGGAGTGGGCGCGCAACATGGCGCGCCTGGGCGCCGGCGAGATCCTGCTCACCAGCATGGACCGCGATGGCACCAAGAGCGGCTTCGACCTCGACCTGACCCGCGCGGTCTCGGAAGCGGTCAGCATTCCCGTGATCGCCTCCGGTGGCGTGGGCGGCCTGCAGGACCTGGCCGACGGCATCACCAAGGGCAAGGCGGACGCGGTACTGGCCGCCAGCATCTTCCACTATGGCCAGCACACCGTGCAGGAAGCCAAGCGCTTCATGGCAGACCAGAACATATCCATGAGGCTGGCATGAGCATCAGCGCCAAATGGCTCAACAAGGTCAAATGGGACG
>NZ_JBIUZW010000010.1:61976-219132 GCF_044745245.1 Herbaspirillum sp. NPDC087042
GCCGGTGATCGCCCAGGAAGTCGGCAGCAATGACGTGCTGATGTTCGCCTGGATGAATCGCGAGGCGCTGGCACGTACCGTCGAGATCGGCCAGGCCGTCTACTGGAGCCGCTCGCGCAAGAAGCTGTGGCACAAGGGCGAGGAGTCCGGCCACTTCCAGAAGGTGCACGAGATCCGCCTGGACTGCGACGAGGATGTGGTGCTGCTCAAGGTCGAGCAGGTGGCCGGCATTGCCTGCCACACCGGCCGTCATTCCTGCTTCTTCCAGAAGTTCGAGGGCAATGCCGACAGCGGCGAATGGGCCACCGTCGAGCCGGTCCTGAAGGATCTGCCTCCGGGGGCCGGTGGCGGTCCCGCCGTGGCGCCCACCGAACCCGTAGAAGACAAGCCCAAGCGCGTGCGCAAGCCGGCCGCTTCCAAGCCGGCCGATAACGACAAGACCCCATCATGAGTGAAACCCTGAAGCGACTGGCCGAAGTCATCGAGTCGCGCAAGCTGGCCAACGGCGGCAATCCCGAGAAGTCCTACGTGGCCAAGCTGTTCGCCAAGGGCGACGATGCCATCCTCAAGAAGATCGGCGAGGAAGCCACCGAAACCGTGATGGCCGCCAAGGATGCCCGCGTCTCGGGCGACAAGTCCAAGGTGCTCTACGAGTGCGCCGACCTGTGGTTCCATTCCATGGTCCTGCTGGCCCAGTTCGAGCTGACGCCACAGGATGTCCTGAACGAGCTGGCACGCCGCGAAGGCTTGTCCGGCCTCGACGAAAAAGCCGCCCGCAAGGATTGAACGCGGCGACCCACCCCCCTCATGCTGGAGAATGGCGTTGGATAATTGCATTTTCTGTAAGATCGCAGCAGGCCAGATCCCGTCCAAGAAGATCTACGAGGATGAGGACCTGATCGCGTTTCACGACATCAACCCGGCCGCGCCGGTGCATTTCCTGATCGTGCCGCGCCAGCACGTGGCCACCCTGGCCGATTGCGGCGAGCAACAGGCCGCGCTGCTGGGCAAGATGCTGACCCTGGCGCCGCGCCTGGCAGCCGAGCTGGGCTGCGGCTACGGCGTGGATGCCGAGGGCAAGCCCACCGGCGGTTTCAAGACCCTGATCAACACGGGGCCGGATGGTGGCCAGGAGGTGTACCATCTGCACATGCACGTGATCGGCGGTCCGCACCCGTGGCGGGTACGCTTCGTGCAACAATAAGGTTTCGCCGGCCCGGGGGCTGGCAGGTTTGTTCGTACACAGGGCAGGGATGTCCGCTTAGGAGAAGAGAATGGGTTCGTTCAGTATTTGGCATTGGCTGATTGTTCTGGTGATCGTGATGCTGGTCTTCGGTACCAAGAAGCTCGGCAACATGGGTTCCGACCTGGGCAAGGCAGTCAAGGGCTTCAAGGATGGCGTCAAGGGCGCCGAGGAAGAAAAGAAGGACGCAGCGGCCATCGACGTGCAGGCCAAGGAAAAGGACAAGTCCGGCAGCTGATCGCACAGTGCCCGTCGCCCTGGTGCGGCGGGCCTGACCCTTGCGTTGCATGGTTTGCCCCTGCCGCCTGCGCCCGGTGCCAGCTCTCTGGCTTCCAGGCGTCCTCCTGCACACAGTGTGCTGTTGTTCCTAATGTCCACACAGACTCATGATTGATATCGGCCTTTCCAAGCTGGCCTTGATCGGCGTGGTCGCGCTGGTCGTGATCGGCCCCGAGCGCCTGCCCAAGGTGGCGCGCATGGCCGGCACCCTGTTCGGCCGGGCCCAGCGTTACATCAACGACGTCAAGTCCGAAGTCAGCCGCGAGATCGAACTCGACGAGCTGCGCAAGATGCAGAAGGACGTGGAGCAGGCCGCCAGCGACGTGAGCGGCAGCATCCACAAGAGCATGTCCGATACCGAGGCCTCGATCAACGATGCCTGGAACGGTGGCGATGATTCCTCCGGTTCCGACAGCGCCGCCGCCGGTGGCGCCAGCTGGAACCGTACGCCCGACGCCTCGTTGCTGGCGATCAAGGCCAAGGCCTTCCGCCGCAAGAAGCTCTCGCGTACCACCGGCGTGCCGGCCTGGTACAAGAACCAGAGCGGACAACGTACCCGCGTGATCTCGGCATCGGCCCGCGTGGCCAAGTACCGCCGTCCGGTGGGCAGCGGCAAGTCGGCTGGATTCTTCTAATGGGGCCTCTCGCCTCCGACCTCAACACATTGCTCCGAATCCATGGCTGAAGAAAACACCCAGGCCGAAGACACCTTCATCTCGCACCTCATCGAATTGCGTAGCCGCATCGTCAAGGCGGCTGCGGTGGTGCTGGTGGTCTTCCTGTGCCTGATGCCCTTTGCGGCTCACATCTTCGACGTGCTGGCCGCGCCGATGATCCATGCGCTGCCGGCTGGCAGCAAGATGATCGCCACCGGCGTGATCACCCCCTTCCTCATCCCCATCAAGGTCACCATGCTGGTGGCCGTGTTGATCTCGCTGCCCTGGGTGCTGTACCAGCTGTGGGCCTTCGTCGCCCCCGGCCTGTACGCGCACGAGAAGCGCCTGATCGCGCCGCTGGTGGTGTCGTCCTCGCTGCTCTTCGTCACCGGCGTGGCCTTCTGCTATTTCTTCGTGTTCGGGGTAGTGTTCCCCTTCATCAACAACTTCGCGCCCAAGTCGGTGTCGGTGGCGCCGGATATCGATAGCTACGTCGACTTCGTGCTGACCATGTTCGTGGCCTTCGGCGTCACCTTCGAGGTGCCGGTGATCGTGATCGTGCTGGTGCGCATGGGCCTGGTGCCACTGGCCAAGCTGAAGCAGATCCGCCCCTACGTGATCGTGGGCGCCTTCGTCATCGCCGCCGTGGTGACCCCGCCGGACATCATGAGCCAGCTGATGCTGGCCGTGCCGCTGGTGCTGCTCTATGAAGTCGGCCTGCTGGTGGCGCCCATCTTCGAGCGCGCCACCCGCGCTCCGGAGACCGAGCCCAGCAGTTCCGGTTCATCCGACTAGCCAGTCCCGCGCACAATGACAAAGCCCGCTTCGTGAAGCGGGCTTTGTTTTTGGGGATGAGGCCGACGGGCAGGGCGCTTATTCTTCCGCCGTCACCAGGGGAATCTCGCGCAGCCACTTCACCAGCGGATGGGCATCCTTGAAGCCGCCCAGCACCTCGGCGCCGAGATCGGCCGGGATCTTCTTCTTGATGGACGTCTCGGTCCAGACGATGAAGCTCTTCAGTTTCACGTACTCGATATTGGGGCTGTCCGGATCGAAGCCCTTGGGCGGGCGCTGCAGCTTGCCTTCTTCCTGCAGGTCGCCATAGGTCTCGACCAGCTTCTTGTTCTTGCGCATCTTGCCAAAGCCCGCCGCATCCTCCACCACCCGATTGCGGATGGCGCGCAGGCGCTCGGCCGGCGGCATGTATTCGCCCCCCGCGATGAGCAGCTTGCCCTGCTCGTCGATATGGAAGTAGTAGGCCGGACCGCCGCCCTGGCTGGGCTTCTTCAGGCCGCTGGCCGTGATGGCGGCGGAGAAGTGGGTCTTGTAGGGCCGCTTGTCGTGGGAAAAGCGCATGTCGCGATTGATGCGGAACAGTGCCTTCTTCGGATTGCAACCAGCGATGGCCGGATCGAACTTGCTGATCTCGGCGATCAGCTGGATGGTCAGCGCCAGGAACTCCTCGCGCAGGATGTCATAACGCGGCTTGTTCATCACGAACCAGGCGCGGTTGTTGTTCTCGGACAGTTCGCCCAGGAACTGGATCAGGTCACGCACATGCATGGAATTACGCTCCTCGGATCGGGTCGGTTTACTCTTCGTCGCTGTCATCGCTCTTGGGCGGTGGCGGACGCTTGCCCACGGTGATGTTGAGCTTGGTCTCCTGCGACTTGCGCAGCACCGTCATGGCGATGTCCTGGCCGGGCGTGAGTTGCGCGATGACGTTCAACATCTCGGTGGTATCGGCCACCGGCTTGCCGTCGATGCTCACCAGGATGTCGCCCGGGCGCATGCCGGCACGATCGGCCGGGCCGCCCTTGAGCACGCCGGCGATGATGGCGCCGTTCTTCTTGCCCAGGCCGAAGCTCTCGGCCAGCTCAGGCGTGATGTCCTGTGGCTCCACGCCGATCCAGCCGCGCACCACCTGGCCATGGCTGATGATGGCTTCCATCACCGTCTTGGCGGTCGACATGGGGATGGCGAAACCGATGCCCAGGTTGCCCCCGGTGCGTGAATAGATCGCGGTGTTGATGCCCAGCAGATTGCCGTTGGTGTCCACCAGCGCGCCGCCGGAGTTGCCCGGGTTGATGGCCGCGTCGGTCTGGATGAAGTTCTCGAAGGTGTTGATGCCCAGGTGATTGCGGCCCAGCGCCGAGACGATGCCCATGGTCACCGTCTGGCCCACGCCGAAGGGATTGCCGATGGCCAGCACGACGTCACCCACCGAGCTGTTCTCCGGATGACCCAGGGTGATGGCCGGCAGGTTGGGCAGGTCGATCTTGATGACCGCCAGGTCGGTCTCGGGATCGATACCCACCACCTTGGCGCTGGCCTTGCGACCATCGGCCAGGGCCACTTCGATCTTGTCGGCCGCTTCCACCACGTGGTTGTTGGTCAGGATGTAACCCTGCGGGCTGACGATCACGCCCGAGCCCAGGCTGGACTGCTTGTCATCCTGCTGCTGCTCGTCGAACTGGTCGCCGAAGAACTTGCGGAAGAAGGGATCGTTCTGGAACGGGCTCTTCTGAGGACGCGCTTCGGTGGTAGTGAAGATGTTGACCACCGAAGGCATGGCCTGGCGCGCCGCATGGCGATAGGAATCCAGTGCGGGCGCGTTGGGGGCGGCTTCCTGCATGGGCACCATCGATTGTGCCGGTCGCGCCCGTGAATTGAAGGCGCCGGCGATCCAGTCCGGCTTCAAGGTCGCTACAATGAACCACAAGGCCAGACCCACCGTCACGGTCTGGGCAAACAACAGCCATAAACGTCGCATAAAGAATTCTTGGTTTTGAAATCGGATGAGGAAGAAATGACCCGTCACATCAACAGGAGCGAGTTCTCAGCTTTCTTGGGACAGACGCTCAACGCTGCACAATATCGCGATTATTGCCCAAACGGCTTGCAGGTGGAAGGCCGCGCCACGATAGGGCGCGTGGTCACTGGTGTCACGGCCAGCCTGGCGCTGATCGAAGCGGCCCTGGAATGGGGCGCCGACACCATCCTGGTCCATCACGGCTACTTCTGGCGCGGCGAGGACATGCGCGTGATCGGCCAGAAGCAGCGTCGCCTGAAGCTCTTGCTGACCCATGATGTCAATCTGTTCGGCTACCACCTGCCGCTGGATTCCCATCCGGAACTGGGCAATAACGCCCAGCTGGCGCGTCGCCTCGACCTGGAAGCCAGTGGCCGCTTCGGCGACAACGACATCGGCTGGGTCGGCCGTTGCCACTCGCCATCGGTGAAGACCGCCGCCGACCTGGCCATGCTGATCGAAAAACGCCTGGGCCGCATGCCGCTGCTGATCGGCGATCCGCAGCAGCCCGTGGGGCCGGTCGCCTGGTGTACCGGTGGGGCGCAGGGCATGCTGGGCGAGGCCATCGAGGCCGGTGCCTCGGTCTACATCAGTGGCGAGATTTCCGAGCCCACCGTCCATCTGGCGCGCGAGACCGGCACCGTCTATCTGGCAGCCGGCCATCATGCCACCGAACGCTATGGCGTGCAGGCGCTGGGCGAGTTCGTGGCCCGCCATTTCGGCATCGAACACCGGTTCATCGATATCGATAATCCGGTGTGATGTCGGGCAAGGGGAGCGGGCTCAGGCCTGCTTCTTGAGCGAATCGCGGATTTCGCGCAGCAGCAGCACGTCTTCCGGTGTCACCGCGGGCGCGGCCGGTGCGGCTTCTTCCTGCTTGCTGGCGAAGTCGCGCGCCTTGTTGATGGCACGGACCATCTGGAAAATGATGAAGGCCAGGATCAGGAAGTTGATCATGATGGTCAGGAAATTGCCGTAGGCGAATACGGCACCGGCCTTCTTGGCCTCGGCCAGCGGCAGGCCATAGGCCTGGCCATTGAGGGGCAGGTAGTAGTTGGCGAAATCGAGCCCGCCGAAGATCTTGCCCACGATGGGCATGATGATGTCTTCGACCAGCGAGCTGACGATCTTGCCGAAAGCGCCACCGATGATCACACCGACGGCCAGGTCGACCACGTTACCCTTGATGGCGAAGGCGCGGAAATCTTTGAGCATGCTCATCTTTGGTTTCTCCTTTGAAAGTTGCTGTTTAAACATGAGGCGGACTTACAACGGGTTATAGCCTGCCTGGCGGCAAAAGTAAATTGCACATCTTCTGACGCCGCACCGCAAAAAAACAGATAAAAAGAGCAGTTTGACAATGGGTTGCGCTGCGTCAAATCTTATTTTCCCGCAGTCGCTACCATATCGGCCGTTAGCTACAAAACCCTATTCAGCTTATATATAATCAAAAAGTTGCATGAGGGTCACTTAGAAGGTCCACGCTAACTTACATTTGGAGAATGGGGTCTTTATGACTGACGAGAATCAGGTCGACACAAGTCGACGAGGTTTGCTTGTTGCGACTTGTGCGGCCGGAGGTGTAGCGGGCTTGGCCACCGCCGGAGCGTTTGTCTCCACGCTACAACCTTCAGAGCGCGCCAAGGCAGCCGGCGCACCGGTAGAAGTGGATATTTCATCGTTGACACCGGGCGAGATGCGCACCGTCGAATGGCGCGGCAAGCCGGTCTGGATCCTCAAGCGTACGCCTGAAATGCTCGAGTCGCTGAAGAAGACCGATGCCGACGTCGCCGACCCCAACTCCAAGCGTACCGATTTCTCCGAGACGCCCGACTACGCCTTGAACGAATGGCGTTCCATCCGCAAGGACATCCTGGTGGTGGTGGGCATCTGCCCGCACCTGGGTTGCTCCCCCAGCTCGCGCTTCCAGACCGGTGCCCAGCCCTCGCTGCCCGACAGCTGGCAGGGTGGTTTCCTGTGCCCCTGCCACGGCTCGACCTTCGACCTGGCCGGACGTGTGTACAAGAACAAGCCGGCGCCGGACAACCTGCAAGTCCCGCGCTACATGTTTGAAGGCGAAAACAAGCTCGTCATCGGCAAGGACGAGAAAGGGGAGGCTTGATCATGGGAGCATTCCACGAAAAGAAGTTGCCTGACGACGCGCCAGTCTCGGCCAAGGCCCTGAACTGGGTGGATGCACGCTTTCCGCTGACTGCCACCTGGAAAGCCCACCTTTCCGAATACTACGCTCCCAAGAACTTCAACTTCTGGTACATCTTCGGTTCGCTGGCCCTGCTGGTGCTGGTGATCCAGATCGTCACCGGCATCTTCCTGGTGATGCACTACAAGCCTGATGCGACCCTGGCCTTTGCCTCGGTCGAGTACATCATGCGCGACGTGCCCTGGGGCTGGCTGGTGCGCTACATGCACTCCACCGGCGCTTCGGCCTTCTTCATCGTGGTCTACCTGCACATGCTGCGGGGCCTGCTGTATGGCTCCTACCGCAAGCCGCGCGAGCTCGTGTGGCTGTTCGGCGTGGGCATCTTCCTGTGCCTGATGGGCGAAGCCTTCTTCGGCTACCTGCTGCCCTGGGGCCAGATGTCCTACTGGGGCGCACAGGTGATCGTGAACCTGTTCGGTGCGATCCCCTTCATCGGCCCGGACCTGTCGCTGTGGATCCGTGGTGACTACGTCGTCTCCGACGCCACCCTGAACCGTTTCTTCTCCTTCCACGTCATCGCCATTCCGCTGGTGCTGATCGGCCTGGTGGTCGCACACATCATCGCGCTGCACGAAGTGGGCTCGAACAACCCCGACGGCGTCGAGATCAAGGAAAAGACCGATGCCAATGGCGTGCCCCTGGATGGCGTTCCCTTCCATCCGTACTACACGGTGCATGACATCTTCGGCGTATCGATCTTCCTGCTGGTGTTCTCGGCAGTGGTGTTCTTCGCACCCGAGATGGGCGGCTACTTCCTGGAGTACAACAACTTCATCCCGGCCGATTCGCTCAAGACCCCGCCGCACATCGCCCCGGTCTGGTATTTCACGCCGTTCTACTCGATCCTGCGTGCCACCACGGCTGATTTCATGGGCTGGCTCATTGCCGGTGTGGCGGCCTATGTGGCGCTGCTGGTATTCAAGTCGCGCCTGACGGCCAAGCTCAAGATCGCCGCCATCGTCATCGGCCTGGTGGTGATTGCCGGCATGCTCAAGTTCGACGCCAAGTTCTGGGGCGTGGTGCTGATGGGCCTGTCGGTGGTGATCCTGGGTGGCCTGCCGTGGCTGGACCAGTCGCCGGTCAAGTCCATCCGCTATCGCCCGGGCTGGCACAAGTACGTGTACGTAGTCTTTGGCATCGCCTTCGTCATCCTTGGCTACCTCGGCGTGCAGCCGCCGACCGCCATCGGTACCACCGTTGCACAGGTCTGCAGCTTCATCTACCTCGGCTTCTTCATGCTGATGCCTTGGTGGAGTGCCTGCGGTACCTTCAAGCCGGTACCCGATCGCGTCGTCTACCATCCGCACTAAGCCAGCCGCCAAAGGACAAGAACATGACATTGCTGAAGAAAGTGATTGCCGCGCTGGCGTTGCTGCCGGCGCTGGCCTGCGCCAATGAAGGGGGCTTCCCGCTGGATCACGCCCCCGATCGCACCAAGGATGTTGCCTCACTGCAAAACGGCGCCAAGTTGTTCGTCAACTATTGCCTCAACTGCCACTCGGCCTCGGCAATGCGCTACAACCGCCTGCGCGACATCGGCCTGACCGAAGACGAGATCAAGAACAACCTGATGTTTACGGGGGATAAGGTCGGCGACCTGATGAAAACCTCCTTGTCGCCGCAAGACGCCAAGGCCTGGTTTGGCGCCGCGCCGCCGGACCTGTCGGTGATCGCCCGCGCCAAGGCATCGGAGGCTGGATCGGGGCCGGACTGGATTTATACCTACCTGCGCAGTTATTATACGGACGACAGCCGTCCCACCGGCTGGAACAACATGTTGTTCCCCAATGTCGGCATGCCGCATGTGTTGTGGGAATTGCAAGGTACCCGCAAGGCCAAGTTCGTCGAGGAGAAGGACCCTCACGAAGAAGGCCGGACCATCCACAAGTTTGCAGGCTTCGAGCAGGTCAAGCCGGGCAAGATGAACACGGCCGAGTATGACAATGCCGTGGCCGATCTTGTTGCATATCTGCAATGGATGGGCGAGCCGGTGCAGAACACGCGCAAGCGGCTTGGTGTCTGGGTCCTGTTGTTCCTGGGCTTCTTCTCGGTATTGACGTGGCGTTTGAACGCGTCCTATTGGAAGAACATCAAGTAAAAAAGTACAATCACATATCCGCGCCGTTTTTGCGGAATTGCGTACCGGGGTGAGCGTTATGCGTCTCGCCCCCCTTTTGTTTTTAGGGCTCTGAAAAAATGATGGTTCTCTACTCGGGCACGACTTGCCCATTTTCGCAACGTTGCCGTCTCGTCCTGTTCGAAAAGGGCATGGATTTCGAGATCCGCGACGTTGACCTGTTCAACAAGCCGGAAGACATTTCCGTCATGAACCCCTACGGCCAAGTGCCTATCCTGGTCGAACGCGATCTGGTGTTGTACGAATCGAACATCATCAATGAATACATTGATGAGCGTTTCCCGCACCCGCAGCTGATGCCGGCCGATCCGCTCATGCGTGCCCGTGCGCGCCTGATGCTGTTCAACTTCGAGAAGGAACTGTTCGTCCACGTGCACACGCTGGAAAACGAAAAGTCCAAGACCGCAGAGAAGAGCCAGGAGAAGGCCCGCAACGAGATCCGCGACCGCCTGACCCAACTGGCACCGCTGTTCCTGAAGAACAAGTACATGCTGGGTGACGAGTTCTCCATGCTGGACGTGGCACTGGCACCGCTGCTGTGGCGCCTGGACCACTACGGCATCGAGCTGTCCAAGACGGCTGCTCCGCTGATGAAGTACGCCGAGCGTATCTTCTCGCGTCCTGCCTACATCGAGGCGCTGACCCCCTCGGAAAAGGTGATGCGCCGCTAAGCCGCATCGGTCGCGCTGCCAGCGGTTGCCGGCAGCGCGGCAGGGTTTGTTTGTCGTTGGGTTCACCCGCAGTCATCTTCATTTGCAGTTCCACCCCGGCCCAGCCGGCAGATGCGTGCTCCACCGCGTATCGCACACCACACCAGTCATGCAAGAAGTTTCCACCAAGCCCTACCTGCTGCGCGCCATCTATGAGTGGTGCACCGACAATGGCTACACGCCGCATATTGCCGTTGTCGTCGACAGCCGCACGCGCGTGCCGATGCAATTCGTCAAGAATGGCGAGATCGTGCTCAACATCAGTTTCGAGGCCACCAGCGGCCTGAAGATGGAGAACGAGGAAATTCGCTTCAGCGCCCGTTTTGGTGGTGTCTCGCGTGACCTCCTGATCCCCGTCGAGAACGTCATCGCCATCTACGCCCGTGAAAACGGCCAGGGCATGGCCTTCGAAGCCCCGACTCCGGCCACCGCCGAGAGCGTGCAAGAGGCCCCGGAAGCGGAAGCCAGCGCACCGGTACTGTCCTCGGTGCCAGTCTCCGAACCCGAGCAAAAGCCCGCCCAGAGCGCCGACCAGGGCGACGACGACCCAGAACCACCCAAAAAAGGTGGCCGGCCTGTACTGACACGCATCAAGTAGGCTATAATCGCCGGCTGAAGTTTTTGCTGGCTTAGCTCATCTGGTAGAGCACCTGACTTGTAATCAGGGGGTGGCGGGTTCAAGTCCTGCAGCCAGCACCAGTATTTAAAAGGCTCTCCGACCGGAGAGCCTTTTTCTTTTGCTTCGCAATTCTGGTTTTGCTTCGCAATTTTTGCACTTAGCTGATGTTGCTTTAAATCACTCGCATTCTCGGTGAATTTCCTCAAGCACTATGGACCTTGCGCAGACCTGGGCTTTTTGTTGGAAATAAGTTGTCCTAATTCAAGTTTTCTGGGTGTTCACCGGGAGTTTTTGGGGGCCATCCGGAAAAATCTCCTCTAGCCTGGCTACAAGAGCCTCTTGATACTCGGTGATTTGCTGATATTTTGACTTGCCGTTGTGCGCAAGCTCCCAAAGCATTCCAGCGGCCGAGAGAACAATCAACTCAGCATTTTTGGCGCTGAAATAGACAAAGCGCCATTCCATTCCTAAGTTAAGTTCTGGGTGGAGCATAGGAGCGTCGATTTTTCCGGATGGATGAACTGCCAAGTCTCTGCAACGATATATCTCTTTGATGTTCGCTCTAAACCCTGACGCCACCTTTGGCTTTAGCGAGAATGCCTGCCTAACGGTCTCAGCAATCTGTATGTGGCGTGCCGTTCTGTTCTTTCGCCATTGCCTGATAACCGATGGAGTGACAATTCCTTGTTCTTGTAGAACAGCATATGCAGCATCCCAGGAAATCGCGGCAGCCATAATTGCTTGCATGGACGCTTCGAACTCTGCTTCCAAGGTTTGCACTTTTAGCGATTCGTCAGTGCCTTGCCAAGCGATCTCGCGGTTGGCCTTTGCAATCAAGGCATTTTCGAGATGGCGTTTTGCAATCTGGATCCAAGTAGGGCAGACATCAAACCGAACATGTAGCGTAATCGGGTCTGCTTCGATTCCACCATCATCTCGAACTCGAATGGCGAGGTTTGGAATTGATACAGTCATTCCGCGGGTGATGTAGACGCCAGGCATATTCATTATTCGGAAAAGTAAAAATCTAACTTGGGCTCGACTATAAAAATGAAAATAGCTAGTTTGGGATTTTCCATCAAATGGGGTCATTCCGTTGGCGTCACTTTTCGGCCGCGTCGTTTTCGGACGTAGTTTTCCGTCATCACGACACTCGCGTGTCCGAGCTGCTGCTGAGCTTCGCGAATATCCTCGGTTTTGTCCGTTTTGTCGGTTGCCGCCTTCGCACGCAAGTCACGGAACTGAAAGTCATCGCCCTCGATGCCAGCGGCAGTTCTGGCGGCCTCGAATCTGAATCGCAGCGCCGATTTTCCCAGCGGTTGCCCATCTTCATTGACGATCAGACGTGTCGAGACCACGACACCGGAAATTCCGCGCTTTCTTGCCTTGATGCGCTCGATCAGCACCGCGAGCTTTCCTTCGATAGCGATGCGCAGCTTGTGTCCAGACTTGTTCTGTCGCACCTCGATGCTTCCTTCGCGCAGGTGCGTTTCGTCGATCTTCAGCAGATCCGCAGGCCGGCCGCCGGTGAGGTACGCAAGGTCCATCGCCTCGTGAGTCGGCACGTCGGCCTTGTCCCATACTGCCTTAAACGCGTCGATGCGCATGATGCAGCGTTTAGCAAAGCGCAATCCATGACTGGTACAAATTTTGCCTGGTTTCTGTGCTATAATCTTTTTCTTCAGACGCGGGGTGGAGCAGTCTGGCAGCTCGTCGGGCTCATAACCCGAAGGTCGTAGGTTCAAATCCTGCCCCCGCAACCAAATACAAAGAAACCGCTTAGGCTCTGGCCTACAGCGGTTTTTTCGTTTTGCGGGTAGTGTTCAGTGACCCACATAGCTGTCATCCACGGCAAGAGCTGGTTCGTCCGCAGAGTATCTTGAGGTTGAACCGAACATTTGCGAATGCCATGGGGCATTGCTGGCAGCAAACCAAGAGGAATTGGTTTGATTGACGAACTGAGCGAGTTCGCTCAGGTTGCCCTGATAACGATGATAAAGAGCAAGCAGCTCCCGAAGACTCTGAGCGGATAGCCTTTTGGAACGAAGGCGGATGTGTAGTTCCCTGCCGCAGCCTTTTACGGAGACTACTCCGGAGATAGAGTGCAACCATGAGAAAAATGCTGCTTCATCCCCAGCAGAGAAATAGCGCATGGGCGCCTGCCAGATAAGGGTAGCCATATCAGCCCTATAAGCAACGGACCATTACTGGATGGTGTTGCCAGCCAAATGACATGTTACGTCAGTGTTTGTAAATTGACCGAGGATGGGCGGGAAACCAAGTGTCTGAAATTGGCCGATAACTAACATCTTCAGCGATTCACAAGGAGAACGATTGCCGAAAAGATCATGCCCCAGAACACCAACACGCCCGCCAACCCCATCAACATGAGAATTTGGCTCAGATAGCGAAGATCTGACCGGGATTGGTGGAATTGATCATTCATCCTTGCGAGCAACAGGATGGCGAGCCCCGAACAAATCGTGAAGAAGATGGTGCCGCCGATACCGGCGGTGACAACCCGGTCACCCGCCTTCAACCACCAGGAATAGGAGTGATCCATGAAGCTCACTACCGTTAGCCATTGAAGCGATATAAAGACGATCGCAAGAACCAGTCCAAGTTTTATTTTCATCGGAAATGAGATGGTTTGATTTCAGGTCTTTTGGCATAGGACCAAGCCCAGGTCCGCTCCTGGCCGACAACGGATGTTCACCTAGTGATCGTCCGCGTTAGGAAGCATCTCCATCGAATCCACCTGGATCGATTTGCATCGAAAACTTCCTTCCAGGCCCCAAGAGGATTCGATTCTTACGCTCGCTTCCAACGTATCCGACATCGAGTCTACGGCGATCTCTATTGAATGTATGACGTTCTGGCCGTTGAAGTCCGAGATTGCGAGATCCTGAATGCCTAAAAAGACGAGATGAACAAGCATGTTCTTGTTCATCCTCAAATGATACTGTGCCGTTCCAAGCCCGATCGGCTCATATCGCCGGACGTGGATACTGAGGCGCATGGACGGTTTTTCCTCAGCATTCAGGCCCGCTTCGCGCTTGAGAAGTAACGCAACGACTTCGTCATCGTGAAATGACGGCCACTCCCCGAGTTCGGCCACTAATCGTTCTGAACCGCCGATGAAATCAGCAATATCCATTGGTGCACTCTAAGTTTGAGATCCATTCAACCCGGCAGTATCCTGCCCAGAACGATATCGCGCGGTGTCACACCATGTAGCCGCCTCATCCAGGAAGCCATGTGGCTCTGGTGTGCGAAGCCCGCTTCCAGCGCCACCTGGCTCATGCTCAGACGTCCCTGCACCAGCAGTGACCTGGCCCGTTCCAGTCGGCGCTGTACCACATGCCGGTGTACCGGCAAGCCCATGGTCTCGCGAAACAGTACCTTGAAATGCGGCACGCTCAGTTCCGCTACGGTGGCCAGTTCGGTCAGCGACAGGTTCTGGTCGAGGTTGGCTTCGATGTAGTCGATCACGCGCGCCGCGGTGCGCGCGGACAGCGTGCGCCGTTTGCGGTCCGTGGCGACTTCGGCGCCGGCCAGTCGCACGACCATCGCAGTGGCGAGACTCTCCGCGTACAGCGCATCGGAGGCGTCTTCCGCCTCAAGCTCCGCCAGCAGTGCCCAAGCCGCATGCTGGAAGCGCGCATCGCGCCATTGCAGCTGTGGCCTGATCGTCGCGGCGTCCGACGACAATCCCATTTCCTCGCAGGTCTTGCGCACAAACTGCTCGGCGAACCACACGCTGAAGATGGTGCAGTCGGCGTCGTCCGACCATTCGCCGTCCATGCCGGCCGGCACGATATCGGCGTCGCCATGGGCCTGCACGCGCACCGCGCGCGCCGTGTCACAGCGGCAGATCGCCTTGACGGGACGGCCCACGTGCACGCCCACGCGATGATGCGCGAACGCCGGGATGCGGTGCAGGCCGGCGGCGACCCGATACATCTCGGCGCCGAAGCCGGACCAGCCGAGCGGCTTGCTGGAAAGTAATCTGGTGCGCTGGCCAGAGTGCGGCATCAATGGAATGGGTTGCGGATGCTTGGTCGTCATCAAGGCTCCTTCGCATGGTGCGGATGTCGCATTCTGCGTCATTCCCGGGGCGGCGTGTGTATCACGTCCGATGTGTAGCGCAGATCGTCATCCGAATCTGCTTCCAGCCCTCCTTTCTTGCGCGTTTTTATTCGCAGCGCTCAGTAAGATCCGGATTCCTCAAATGAAGGAGGCTCATCATGTACGTGATTTTTGGGGCATCAGGCAAGGTCGGTTTCAGCAGTGCGGCGGCGCTGCGCAAGGCCGGCAAGGCGGTGCGCGCCGTGGTGCGCAAGCCGGGCCAAGGCGAGGCGCTGGCGCGCATCGGCTGCGAAGTGGCGATCGCTGATCTGAATGACGTGCAGTCGCTGCAGCGGGCACTCGACGGTGCGCAGGCGGCGCAACTGATCTGCCCGGTAGCGACGCATGCCGCCGACTCCGCGACTGCGATGCGCGTCATGATGCGCAACGCGGTGCAGGTATTGGGCGCGCATTCCGGCATCCGCGTGCTGGCTGTGTCGGACTACGGCGCCGAGCTTGAGGCCGGTACCGGCATCACCATGCTCTACCACGAGCTGGAGCAGCTGTTCGCGCAGGCCCTCCCTCGTCTCACGCTGTTGCGCTCGGCCGAGCACATGCAGAACTGGGCGCGCGTACTGCCAGTGGCGCTGGCCACCGGGTATCTGCCGACGCTGCACGCCCCCTCATCCACGCCGTTTCCCACCGTTTCGGCGCATGACGTCGGTGCCATCGCGGCGCAGCTATTGCTGGAGGAGAGGGACGATACGGACACGCGCCTGGTGAGCGTGGAAGGGCCGCACCGCTATAGCGCGGAGGATGCCGCGCGATTGCTGGGCGAGGTATGTGGTCGGGAAATCCGCATCCATGCGTTGCCGCGCGGGGAGTGGGCGGCCACGCTCGCGCGCGCGGGAATCAACGACGCGCTGGCAACGCTCATCATGGAAACCAACGACGCCCAGAACGGCGGTCGCATCGACGCCGAGGCCGGCATCGAGTTGCGGCGCGGCGCGACAGGTTTGCGAGAGGTGCTGGCTTCGCTGGTGGCGGCGTAGGTGGCATGCAAGCGAGGAGACGACATGCAATACCTGTTGAGAATGTGGGCTGACATGCCGTGTTCAGTCCTGCGGCGGCAAGATAGCGCCCGTCAGCGCCTGGAACGCGCGCTGTACCAATGCCTGCTCGTCCTGGCCCACCGGTTGCATTGCGACGAACTGGTGCAATTGCTGGAGGCGATACCCGACAACAACGATGACTTTCGCTGCCCCTGACCCTTGCCGATGATGAACCGCATCATCCTTTATCTTCATGGAGCGACATGCGCCTGGGGATAAGAATGAAAACACCCGTGCATTGTTACATTGTCAATGGCGTGCGGCCGATACCGGTCCGAGGTTTGGCACTTGCTGTTAGAGTGGCGTGGCGGCCGAGATGGCAAGCACCAGAAGACGCCCAATCCTGGCAGCATTTTCCGTAGTCAACCAAGGAGAAGTGACATGGATTTGCAACTGGAGGGCAAGTTCGCCCTCGTGAGCGGCAGCACGGCAGGTATCGGTTACGCGATCGCGCATACGCTGGCACGCGAGGGCGCACAGGTGATCGTCAATGGCAGGACGCAGGCGGGTGTGGACGAGGCTGTCGAGCGCATCCGTGCCGACAGCCGCGGCAAGGTCGAGGGCTTTGCCGGCGATCTCAGCCGGGCCGATGCGGCCAATGAGGTGGTCAGGCGCCATCCGGAGATCAGCATCCTGGTCAACAATCTCGGCATCTTTGAGCCCAAGGCGTTTGAAGATATTCCTGACGAGGACTGGTTGCGTTTCTTCGACGTCAACGTCCTCAGCGGCGTGCGTCTTGCGCGCCTGGTGCTGCCGGCGATGAAGCGGGCCAACTGGGGTCGCATCATCTTCATTTCCAGCGAAAGCGCCGTGCAGATTCCCACCGAGATGGTTCACTACGGCATGACCAAGACCGCCCAGCTGGCCGTATCGCGCGGCTTGGCGGAGACGGTGGCCGGCAGCGGCATCACGGTCAACAGCATTCTTCCCGGCCCGACCAAGTCGCGCGGCGTCGGCGACTTTGTCGACGACATGGCGAAAAACGCGGGCAAGAGTTTCGAGCAGGTCGAAGCCGAGTTCTTCCAGCATGTCCGGCCGACCTCGCTGATCCAGCGCTTCGGCACGCCGCAGGAAGTCGCCTCGCTGGTCGCCTACGTGGCAAGCCCGCTGGCCTCGGCGACTACTGGTGCAGCGCTTCGCGTTGACGGCGGTGTCGTCAAGAGCGCCTTTTGAGTCCGGCCACCTTCCCGGGCTAGCGACGTCCAGCGCGAAAACCCCGGCCCGCGAAAGCAGGACGGGGATGTGGTGGGCGCGCGTGGCTTACTTGCTGGCGGCAACGGCGTCCAGGATCACCTTGGCCACGTCCTCCGGGCGCGACTGTTGTGGCACGTGGCTGGTCGGCAGCTCGGTGGTCTTGGCGTTGATCTGTTTGGCAAAGGCGCGTTCCAGGTCCGGCTGGATCATGCGGTCGTTCTTGCTGACGATGTACCAGCTCGGACGGGTCTTCCAGGCGGCGGTGCTGACCTTCTCACCAAAGGCCTTGACGGCGATCGGGCCCTGGGTCGCGGCCATCACTGCGGCTTGCCCGGCCGGTACGTCCTGGGCGAAATCAGCGGCGACGGCAGCGGCAGGCAGGCTGGCGAAGCCGGCCTTGTCCACCGCCAGCTTGGCGATGCCCGGCGGCACCGGCAGATCCTTGCCCAGGTCGCCGGTGGCCTGGCCGGCGTCCGGTGCGAAGGCCGCCACGTAGACCAGGCTGGCGACCTTGTCATCGTTGCCGGCCTCGGTGATCACGGTGCCACCCCAGGAGTGGCCCACCAGCACCACCTTGCCGGGCTGGTTATCGATAGTGCGCTTGGTGGCGGCGACGTCGTCGGCCAGCGAGGTCAGCGGGTTCTGCACAGCGGTGACCTTGATGCCCTTGGCCTGTAACAGCGGAATTACCTTGGCCCAGTCGGAGCCGTCGGCGAAGGCACCGTGCACGATCACGACCGAAGCTTGCTCGGTGGGGCCGGCAGCCATGGCGCTGGCACCGGAGAAGGCGGCTGCGAGGAAGACGAGGCTGGTTTTCAGATTCAACATTGCTTTCATGACATGCTCCTTGATAGGGGGTGAGGTTCGGGTGGTCGTACTGAATCGGTGAAGCAAGTCTAGAAAAGTCCGGCCCGCGCCGGTATCGGTCAATTGACCGACCCGGCTGTCTTGGTCGCCTTGCCCACTTCCGCCATTGCCGCTAGAGTGCCGGCATGCCATCCGACAACATCCTTTCCACCACCGTCTCCGCCCGCGCTGCCGTGCAGTTGCTGGCAATGGCCGGTGACCTCAGCATGGGCCAGCCAACCGATCAATCGGCACGCTCGGCGCGCCTGGCGGGCCGACTGGCTCTGCTGGACGGCGCCGGCGCTGATGTCGCCATGCATGCGTGCCTGGTGGCGCTGCTGCGCTGGTCGGGCTGCACGGCCAATGCGGCCGGCTTCGCCGTCCTGCTGGGCGACGATGTTGCCGGGCGCGACGCCATGCTGCGCAACGCCTTGCCGGCCGGGCATCCGCTCACCTTCGCCAACGTCGAGCCGCTGGCGCGCATCCACTGCGAGGTGGCTGGCGACCTCGCCGGCATGCTGGGATTACCCGCCGAAGTCGAGGCTGGCCTGCGCCACGTGTGGGAACACTACGACGGCGGCGGCGCGCCGCAGCAGTTGCGCGCACCGGCGATTCCGGCGGTGGTTTATTACACCAGCCTGGCCGGCGATCTGGAGATCCTGGCGCGCACGGTCGACGCGCAGGCCGCGGTGCAGATGATCCAGACCTGGGGCGGCACCAAGTATCCGGCTGCGCTGGCCGCGCTGGCGGCAGAACATGCAGACGCCTTGCTGGCGGTCTTGGACGGTCCCGATGAAGACGGCGCCTTTCCGGCGCATCAGGTGGCGCTGTCTATCGTCGCTGACCTGGTTGAGCTGAAGTTACCCTGGCTGGCGGGCTATTCGCGGCGCGTGGCCGAACTGGCCGGGTGCGCTGCGGCGCTGGCCGGGCTATTGCCGGAGCAGCAGACAAGACTGGCGCGCGCCGCACTGATACACGGCGTGGGCCGCGCCTCGGTCTCCAACACGATATGGGAACGCGCGGGCAAGCCCAGCAGCGCCGACTGGGAAAAGATCCGCCTGGCCCCGTACTGGACCGCCCGCGCCGGCGCACTTGTGCCGGAGCTGCGCGATGAAGCCGCGCTGGCTTCGCACATGTACGAACGCTTGGACGGCAGTGGTTATTTCCGCAGCCATGAAGGCGATGCGCTGGGCATGCCACAGCGCCTGCTGGCCGCCGCCGGCACCTATGCGGCACTGTGCGCGCCGCGCCCATGGCGCAGAGCGTTGCAGCCGCAGGAGGGGGCACAACTGCTGGAAGAAGAAGCGCAAGCCGGCCGCATCGACGCGGCCGCAGCCGCTTTCGTGATTGCCGCCGCCGGCGGTGAAGGAGCGGGCGGCCAGGCACCTGCACGCAAGGGCTTGCTGTCGGAGCGCGAGGTCGAAGTCCTGCGCCGCATCAGCCTGGGGGAGAGCAACAAGGAAGCGGCGCGCGTGATGCAGATCAGCCCGTCCACCGTGCGCACGCATATGGAGAGCATCTTTCGCAAGCTGGGATGCTCCACGCGCGCGGCTGCCACCCTGAAGGGCTTGACGCTTGGGCTGATCTAGTCAGATGCGGCTATGCCAGGCGTGAGCGGGTTGCAGGGGCGGGGCGCTGTAGGGATCAGGGGATCAAGTCTCCTATTACCGGAAGCGGACACTTGACAGCATCTAGTCGTGATCAATGTCAGTCATTCTCGACTATCGAAAAAATCTTTATTGCCGGTCGGTATTGGTCTATTTTTCTCTGGTCTTTGACTTGCCAGAAGTCCTTTTCCGAGCGTATCAATAGTAGTATTTTGTTCGACGTGCCCATTCACTGTTTGGATACCATTTGTGCAACGCTACGAATAGGTCACGTGATAGCGTGGCATCCTCGACGCCACCGCGTGTGGAGTCTATTAATGTCGACATGACATAGGGAAGGCGCGAATCGGCACGATGTGATTTGCTCTTGCAATAGTCAAGCACAAAATGACCAAGGTAGACGGTAGGATCGCCCAATTTTTTCAGTGGAGCTGCCTCGGCGCCAATTGCAATGCCGTCACTGAAACCGGCGACACTATGCAACATCACTTGATCTGCCAGCGGGCTAAGACGAGGCGAGTCGCTGCTACTTCGAACTCCGTATTTTCCACGTGAAAGACCATCGGTCCACCACCATTTAGAACCGTACTGCCCTGTATGATTGCTGACACTACGCTCCCAAGTGCGAACATCGGCATCTATGGCAAATACCATTTGCGGTTGCGAAGCCAGTAACATCAACGACTCATCGCGCAAAGTATCTGCTGTCTGTGCTTTCATATAGGGAGAGAACCACGTCTCCAGTGCCGGATAACGCGTGAGCACGGCTTGCATCATTTTCTTAGATTCGATATGTCGTCCTAACGCTAGCGATCTAGTGAGCGCAGCATTTTCAAGGGCGCTCCGCATCGCTTCGTCCTGATCAACGAACAATTGTGCAAGTTGCCATAGTCCAGTGATGGAAATACCTGCGTCAAGCGCAGACCAGGCGGGAAATGCAACCTCTCGGCGGTCGTATCCTGCCAGCGCAGTTCTGGAATAAAACAATTGTTTTTTGAAGTCTTCTAAGTTCTTCGCAACCGTCACGCGCATATTTTGTAATAAAAACATGCTATCGAATGGAAACGTATTCGTACCCAGGGAGATGAGTCGATCAAGTTCTTTGCGTATTTGTTCGACCATCTTCGCCCGCGCGGGGTCGGTGGCGTCCATTTTTGCCATACCGACGTAGGCATCGAACATCAGGTGAAACTGCACGTATGCATAAGCAGGATGAGAGGGCTTAAGCGCACGCACAAGAGATTCGATGTCTGCTGGGATTGGTTTAGGAGCGATACGGTCAGCGTGCAGTAGCTCTATCGCTGCAACCGCCCATGGTAAGCCATGTTGAGTACGCCACTGTTGCAAGGCGTAGTCTAGGCATATCGGAATGCTCCCCCGCGGGCTGATGCGGTTGGGATTGGCACATTGAAAGATGCCGATCCAATCTAACATTGGTGCCGACTTGGTGTCGAATTCCTTGGGCGCGGCAGAATTCTCCATCGCTTGGTCCATCAACATTTCCATTTCGCGCAAATCTTCCGCGATGTCAGGGGCAGTTTCGATGTTGTCGTGTGTATTCAGCTTTTTTGCTAAGAGCTGCAAACGTTGATTGCGCTGATGGTTATCGTATTCGCGCACCATCATCAATCTGACCAAGCCATAGGCTGATTCATGCCACTGCGCCAACCTGGGATCGTTTCTTACTTCGCCCAGATACTTTCTTGCCCGAGTTTTTGCTTGTGCGATCTGTTCCGGGTCGCTACCGAGGTCCGCAGCACGCAGAGCTGCTCGCCCAGCAAGATATAGCCCGATGTTGGACCATGGTGACTTGGTGTCGGCTGCAATTGCGAGGAATGCTCGTTCGGCTTGATCAAAGCGTCGCGCATAAAAATGAGCGCTAGCTATCTGATAGGCGCGATCCTGGCGTGCATATTCAGGCTGATCCATTGGAAGCGCAACTGGCGTCTTGCCCGGGTTGCCGCAGTTGCTGAATACTTCGTCTTGAGCCTCTGTCCACGCAATTGTCAGTACGGTCGACGCGGTATCTCGATAGCGTTGCAAAGTCTTCCGCGCCATCTGGAATGCGTGTGGCAGGCAATTGTTGTAATAGATCGTGTAGCGCTGTTGTGTTGTACCAACCTGTCGCGTGCCTTCATACGAAGCGGTGCGTTGCAGATAGTCGTTTTTTGTCTTGAGCACAGCCGCGCGTGCAATTTGCCATTCGTCGATAGCGGCCTGAGCGACTTCCCAATCCGCTTTTTCCGGTGGCGTAAACGCCAGAATCTCGTTTTCACTAAGCGGCTTCTCGTCCATTTGTCGATAGGCAGCTATCAAATATCGTCTGAAATAGTCCGGGGCAAATACCCCGAGCGTACCTTTGAAGTACTGCGAATAGGGGTGGCGTGGAGCATACTGAGGCACGAACAAAGTTGTGTCGTCGTTACCGCTGGCACATGCGCCAAGTGTTGTAGTAAATAAGATCAATGAAAGCACAAGCCTTTTCATGATGCCTCGTCGATGTGGGTATTGAATTTAGCTTTGATTTGGAAGTAATCAGAACTCTGCCATGAGCGTGGACTAAACACATATATTCGCGAATAAAGCAGGCTTGATGGTATTGGCTCATCCAGCGAGATACCGACGCTGTTGCAGGCAGGCTCTGGAAGGCGTCCGGTAGCGGCAAGACGTTGGCGAATGCTCGTGCCGTCGCGCCCCATACGAAACAGCATTGGGATGGCCTCGTCCACGTTTAACGCTTGCATCCATCTGTCGTGCGCACACCAGGACGCCAGCGCGGTGACGGAAAAATGCAGATGGCCGGAGCCGATCCGTATTTCTTCGATCATGCGGCGATAGAAGTTCCGTGCTGATGTGCGTATCTCAAAATCGAGCTGGACACGACCACCTTCCTCCTCACCGATGTCTCGGCTGGCAGCTAGAACGGCATCTACGATTGCCTTACGTTGCGCGTCATTAAATACAGGATGATCTGGCGACATCGCGTCGATATGCACTACTGGGATGACACGGATCCCGGTTGGCACCATCAGGCGTTGGCGGCGTCCGTACACATAGGCTCGGTCACCCACTAAACGAACAGTGGTCATAATCGCCGCAACTTCAACATGACGCTCACCAGCAAGAAAACGAAGATCTTCATTGCGCTCCCACGCCCATAACACTAGTGTCACAGGGGGAGATGCAAGAGGTACTTGCGGCGTTGCGGCGCGCAGCTGCAACACGAAACACAAGACGACGCATAGATAGGGAATTGGTGATCGCATCGCTGCCAGGTCGCCTGTGGTCACCCTGAGAGGGGCAGCGCGACTTAGGATTTCCTTTGTTATTTTTAATTACCTGATGAACGTCTGCATCTGGCGCCGATTGCGGACGTCACAAATTGGCGTCCGAAGTAATCTCATTGAACGTAGGGGAGGCGGAAATGATGTTGAGACACTCATAGTGGCTGGTAACTACGTACTCTGCGACCTTTCCATTGCCGAAGTAGCCATGTTGTATTCCATTGTCGAGATGCGAATCTTGCCCCCGCCAACCACCGGCTTCTACCTGAAAGATGACTGAGCCCTGAGTGAAACTGGCGTACTCAATGTTGCAGGACCAAAACTCTCCCATTTCTCTCTCGTCCATAACGCGGAATGCCACCGTATCAGGAAAAACAATCAAATAGTTACGTTCTCCGTGACAAAGTGCCAAATGACATTCTCGTTTTGAGCTGCTGTAGGTAATGTCCGTGATTTCGAGATAGCCCTCCGGAACAATCAAAGTTGGATGACTTATGAGAATGGTTTTCATGGTGCCCATCGTGTTATAGATCGCAAACGTACAATTTGACATCCACTCCATTTCGGGAAATCGAATGTCTCTTCGACCAATTTAGATACGTGTGAAAATTCTAACGGCGATTTTGGCAAGAGCCTCTGACGTTCCAGTTAGTAGATTTTTTTACAGAATAATTTTTGGTACGCGCGCAGCTGAAAAGATGATCTTTCATGTGACATATTTGACGCTGAAGCAAGAAAGTTCTAGCGGAAAAATAGCTTCCGCTTCTAGCCTCAAGCGAGGCTATTCGCACAGATAACCTACGCTGTTGGACGTTGCGAGAGAACGAAAAACAACTCCTCTTCACTCTCGTCAAATGCCGCATCATGTCGGAATCCGACTAATCGCTCTGCCAGCATAATCGGGACATCGAAGACATAGTCGACATCCGTACGGCCATCCTGTCGCTGCAGCATCTCTGCACGGATCGCGTAAAAAAAACAGGCGGATTGCCCATCACATCAAGGTTCGTCATCCCGTCTTCGGCATCATGGGCAATAAACCATTGCTCTTTTCCGTTTTCCCAGCAAGCTGCCGTGCTGACCATGGCATGCTCTTCTACCTGGCATGCGACGATCGTTGTACCTGCAGAGAGCATACGCAGGAATTCCGGTTTCAATGCCGAAGGACTGGGGTGATCAAACCATACCGCGTACCATCCAGTGGGCAGTGCAATGCCCGCACGAGCGGATTCCGGCAATGACTGGCGTTGATTGGTCTCAGTTAGTCCCAATGCACTAAGTACCATCTCTTTCTTGTCGGACGGAGCAGCTAACCAGGATATCGAAAAACCCATTGATGGCCTCCATGCAATGTAAGTAGTTGCCTGTCCAGGATGCTAATGGACACCCGAACCGGAAACAACCGTGCGGAACGAAGCATCAGAAGCCAGTGCCCGGCCGGTTGTGGACCTTGAAAGATCATTTTGCTAAGTCGGTCAACGGTTCAAGTGCCACCTCTCGCATCTCATCATCGGGTCATTCATCGATGATCTCCAGCATGAATCCGCGTAGCAACTTCGTAGCCGGGCCAAGCCGGTCCACCGGCCTGGTGCCGGATGGGCGATAATATCGCCCTCTTTCGTTTCAGCCTCATTTTCGGCTCCTTTTTCGGAATTCCGCCATGGAAATCAAAGTCAACTTCCTAGACAAACTGCGTCTTGAAGCCAAGTTCGACGACTTTACCGTCATCGCCGATCAGCCCATCCGTTACAAGGGAGACGGCTCTGCGCCCGGTCCCTTCGATTACTTCCTGGCGTCATCGGCCCTGTGCGCGGCGTATTTCGTGAAGCTGTACTGCAATACACGCAATATTTCCACCGAGAACATCCGCCTGTCCCAGAACAATATCGTCGACCCGGAAAACCGCTACCAGCAGACCTTCAAGATCCAGGTGGAACTGCCGGCCGATATCAGTGAGGCCGACCGTCGCGGCATCCTGCGCTCGATCGAGCGCTGTACCGTCAAGAAGGTGGTGCAGGAAGGGCCGGAATTCATCATCGAGGAAGTGGAGAACCTGGACGCCGATGCGCACTCCCTGCTGACCCTCAAGCCCGAGGCCGGCGCCAGCACCCACATCCTGGGCAAGGACCTGCCGCTGGAACAGACCATCGCCAACATGTCGGGCTTGCTGGCCGAACTGGGTATCAAGATCGAGATTGCGTCATGGCGCAACATCATTCCCAATGTGTGGTCGCTGCATATCCGCGATGCGCATTCGCCGATGTGCTTCACCAACGGCAAGGGCGCCACCAAGGAAAGCGCGCTGGCCTCGGCGCTGGGCGAGTACATCGAACGCATCAGCAACAACCACTTCTACGCCGGTTCCTACTGGGGCGAGGAGATCGCCAATGCCGAGTTCGTGCACTACCCCAACGAGCGCTGGTTCAAGCCCGGGCGCGGCGACAAGCTGCCCAAGGAAATCCTGGATGCGTATAGCCTGGAGATCTACAACCCCGACGGCGAGCTGCGCGCTTCGCATCTGGTCGATACCAATTCCGGCAACGCTGAGCGTGGCATCTGCTCGCTGCCTTATGTTCGTCAGTCGGACGGCGAAGTGGTGTATTTCCCCTCCAACCTGATCGAGAACCTCTTCGTTAGCAATGGCATGAGTGCCGGCAATACCTTGCCCGAAGCCCAGGTGCAGTGCCTCTCGGAGATCTTCGAGCGTGCCGTCAAGCGTGAAATCCTGGAAGGCGAGATCTGCCTGCCCGACGTCCCCCACGACGTCCTGGCCAAATACCCCGGCATCGTGGCCGGTATCCAGGGGCTGGAAGAGCAGGGCTTCCCGGTGCTGGTCAAGGATGCCTCGCTGGGCGGCGTCTATCCGGTGATGTGCGTGACCCTGATGAACCCGCGCACCGGTGGGGTCTTTGCGTCGTTCGGCGCACACCCGAGCTTCGAGGTGGCGCTGGAGCGCAGCCTGACTGAACTGCTGCAAGGGCGCAGCTTCGAAGGCCTCAACGATTTGCCTCAGCCGACCTTCGAGAGCAATGCCGTGACCGAACCCAACAACTTCGTCGAGCACTTCATCGATTCGTCCGGCATCGTGTCGTGGCGCTTCTTCAGTGCCAAGTCGAACTACGAATTTGTGGAGTGGGATTTCTCCGGCGAGGGCGAAGACTCCAACGCCGACGAGGCAGCGACCCTGTTCGGCATTCTGGAGGAGATGGGCAAGCAGGCCTACGTCGCCGTGTACGACCAGCTGGGTGCCACCGCCTGCCGCATCCTGGTGCCGGGCTATTCCGAGGTGTATCCGGTGGAAGACCTGATCTGGGACAACACCAACAAGGCGCTGCTGTTCCGTGCCGACATCCTGAACCTGCATCGCCTGGATGATGACGCCCTGGCCGCCTTGCTCGATCGCCTTGAGAACAACGAACTGGATGACTACTCGGACATCGCCACCCTGATCGGTATCGACTTCGACGAAAACACCGAGTGGGGCCAGTTGACCGTGCTCGAACTGAAGCTGCTGATCAATCTGGCCCTGCAGCAGTTCGAGGAGGCGCATGAGCTGGTCGGCGCCTTCCTGCAGTACAACGACAACTCGGTCGAACGCGGTCTGTTCTACCAGGCCCTGAACGTCGTGCTGGAAGTGGAACTGGACGATGATCTGGAACTGGCTGACTACGAAACCAACTTCCGCCGCATGTTCGGCAACGAGCGCATGGATGCGGCCATCGGTTCGGTAGAGGGAAGCGTGCGCTTCTTTGGCCTGACGCCGACCAGCATGAAGCTCGAAGGCCTGGACCGCCATCAGCGCTTGCTCGACAGCTATCGCAAGCTGCACAAGGCGCGCGCGAGGTTTGCCCAGGCTGCTGCGGCAGCGTGAGGTCATTGCAGGCGTCATGAAGATCCTTGCGATTTCAGGGAGCGCGCGGGGTGTTTCCACCAATACGGCTTTGCTGAGGGCAATGCAAGAGCTCGCACCCGAAGGCATGACCTTGACGGTGTTCGACCAGCTTGGCTCCCTGCCGATTTTCTCGCCCGACCATGAGGCCGAGAAAACACCGGCAGCCGTCCTGGCATTGATGGCGCAAGTGGCACAGGCGGATGGTGTGATCATCTCAAGCCCGGAGTATGTTCGCGCCATTCCCGGTGGCATGAAGAATCTCATCGACTGGATGGTCTCGCGTGCCGAGATCATTCACAAGCCCATCGCGCTGGTACACGCCTCGCACCGCGGTGCCGACATGCTGGTCTCCATGAGGCTGGTCTTGTCGACCGTCAGCAGCCGCTTCCTGGCGCAGCATTTCCTGAGCTTGCCACTGGTGGGAAAGTCGCCGGAAGAGGTGAGGGTGGCGCTCGGGCAGGCTGGCGTCAGAAAGCAGGTCATTCACTTCCTGCAAGGGCTTGCGCAAGAAATTGCACGATGTGCATCGGTCCCTGCAGGGGACCTGCCGTGATCGTCACGCCATGTGGGGACGCATGATCAGGGAGACCCCGTCATCGCATGGAGCCGCTCACTAGCAAGCCATGCGCAATCCACATCGGCCCGATGACGGGGCGCTAGCGCTGGCCCTGAGGATGGAATGTCAAATGCAGCAGCGGGTAGGCGCGTCCTTGGCCGTCTGTTTCTGACCTCCCCGTCTGGATGAAACCCAGGTGGCAGTAGAAAGCGGCAGCCTGTGCGTTCTGCTCATTGACATCCGTAGTCAGCGATGGGGACAAGGTGAGGGCGTGATGCACCAGGGCACGCCCTATCCCTTTGCCGTGATGGGCGGGGTCGATGAACAAGGCCTCCATGTGGGAGCCATCCAGCAACATGAAACCCAGTGGCTTGTCACTGTCGTCGACGGCCAGCAGCAATGGTGCATGGGGAAGAAAACCCTGCACTTCCTTTTCAATCTCCACGCGATCGTCGTCACGCAGGAAATCATGCGTGGCCAGCACGGCATCGCGCCAGATTTCCAATACACGATCGCCGTCGCCGCTGTGTGAGTGTCTGATATGGATCATGGCCGGAAGTATATTTCCGGCCGGATGCATTATCAATGCATGCGCGGTGATTCCGCCGCGTACCAGGTCGGTGGCCGGCATGCACTGGCGATATTCCTGTCCTCGTGAGCAGCGCCGACGGTTCTCCCCAGAACTTCGAGACGGCGACCCTGCTTGCCACATCGCCGGTACCAAGGTCTTCTTGACAGTGTGAATTAAGATGTTATTTAATTAGATAACATATTAATTAAATGGCGGAGGATGACATGGACAGCGGATCGAGGTTGCCGGGTATTTCCTGGGCGCGGCTTGGCGTGGCGGGCGGTTTGGCGGGGGCATTGCTGGTTGCTCTGCCGGTGCAGGTACTGGCGCAGGTCGTGCAGGTCGGGGTGACGGTCCCCACGACGGGGCCGGCGGCCATCCTGGGCATTGGCGCCCGCAATGCCATCAGTCTGTTTCCCCGGAAGATCGGCGGCATGGAGGTGGAGTTCAAGATAGTCGATGATGCCAGCGATACCACCAACACCGTCAAGAACGTCAAGATGTTCATCGACCAGAAGGTGGACCTGGTCGTCGGTTCGTCGACCTCGCCGCAATCGCTGGCGGCCGTGGAGGCTGTCAGCGGCACCGAGACACCGCTGATTGCGCTGGGCGCGTCCGCCCGCATCGTCAAGCCCATGGATGACAAGAAGAAATGGGTCTTCAAGACCTCCGCCAACGACTCGTTGATGGCCAGCGCCATCGTCAGCCATATGGTGGCGCATGGCGTGAAGACGATAGGCTTCATCGGCTTCAATGATGCCTACGGCGAAAGCTGGCTGACGGAGATGAAGGACTTTGCCGAGCGAAACAAGCTCAACATCGTCAGCGTCGAGCGCTTCAACCCCAAGGACACCAGCGTGACGGCGCAGGTCTTGCGTGTGACCACGGCCAAGCCGGACGCCATCATCGTGGCCGGCTCGGGAACGCCGGCGGCGATGCCCCAGGTGGCGCTCAAGGAGCGCGGCTACAAGGGACGGATCTACCAGACACACGGCGCGGCCACCGAGGATTTCCTGCGCGTCGGTGGCAAGGCGCTCAATGGAGGCTATCTGCCTGTCGGACCCAACCTGGTGTGGGAGCAACTGCCGGAGAACTATCCGACCAAGGCGATCAGCGCCAGGTTCGTGCCGCAATACGAAAGCAAGTTCGGCAAGAACTCGCGCTCGAACTTCGCGGCGCAGGCCTATGACGTCCTGTTCCTGCTGGAGCGCGCATTACCCGAGGCAGCCCGCAAGGCAAAGCCCGGCACCCGTGAGTTCCGCGTGGCGCTGCGCGATGCCCTGGAAAACGTGAAAGGCCTGGCAGGGAATGCGGGGGTGTTCAACATGACGCCCGAGGATCACTCCGGCCTGGACGAGCGGGCGCGTGTGATCGTGCGGATCGAAGACGGCAAGTGGGTGCTGGACTCGACGCCCCAATAGGCGCAAAGAGCTTGAACCGGTACGCGGCGGCCCCGCCTGGCAGCGTACTGGATGATTGCGAAGGAACGACAAGCCCAGGCGGAAGCGGGCGTTGACCGGATCAGGTCGACGTCCGCTTTTTTCTTGCCGGCTTGACGGCGGCTTGAGCGGGAGCCGCTTTTCGTGCCGTCTGCTGGGTGGTGATGCGGGTGCGCACTACCTGCTCCTGGGCCGGTTCGGGCAAGCCGATCAGCTCGTCAAGCAGGGCATAGGCAGCCAGCAGTTTGGCCTGCCCCAGATTCTTCTCCAGCAGCGCGTATTGCACTTCGATCGACTGGCTGATGTTGTTGACCAGTTCCCGGCTCTTGCCGGTCATGTCGACGAATACCTTGCGCTGGTCCGTGGAGAGCCGGTAGCGCACGATCAAGCCATCGCGCTCCATGCGATCGATCACGCCACTCAGGCTGGGTGGGAGGATGCAGGCCTGCTCGGCGATCTTGCCTGACTCGAGTTCGCCGCACTCGTTGAGCACGCGGATGACGCGCCATTGCTGCTCGGTCAGGCCATGGCTCTTGACGCTCTCGCGGAAATACCGCATCACCGATTCGCGTGCCTGGAGAAGCAGCATCGGCAGGTTTCTGTGCTGGAATTTATTGCTCATTGACGTTGTTCCGATTCGGACTTGTTGGAGATGTCTGGTACGCCTTGTGCCGGGCGGAATATCGCTAGCGGATCCCCTGATTATACTTGACAGGCTTTATGAGCATGTTACATTAATCGTTAATATGTTAATTAAAAAGCGAGCGCGTCCCAGCCGGGAAAGCCGTTCGCACCAACAAACAGGAGCCGGTCATTCTGCAGCCCGATGTGCCGCAGCCATGCCCTCTCCACGCGAGGAGACTTATGCCTGATCCAGAATTCGCGGGGCCGCGCATGCGCACCCGCCTGCCCGATGCCGCTTCCCGTCCTCCTGTGCCGATGTTGCCCAGGCCGTGCCAGTCAATGGCGCGATGGAGCTGAACGATGGACCTGTCTATCATTGCCATCCTGGCCCAGGACGGCCTGACCAATGGTGCCGTCTACGTACTGGTCGCACTGGCACTGGTGCTGGTATTTGCCGTCACCCGCATCATCTTTCTGCCGCAGGGTGAGTTCGTCGCATTCGGTGCGCTCACGCTGGTGGCCTTCCAGAACGGCGTGCTGCCCGGGACGGCCTGGCTGCTGGCGGTGCTGGCGCTGTTGACGACGGCGCTGGACGTGCGCGCAGCCTTGCTTGCCGGACGCCGTCGCGTGCTCACGCGAATGGTATTGGTCAAGCTGGTGTTGCCACTGGCTGTCGTGGCCCTGGCCTGGTGGGCCGCGCCGCGCCAGTTGCCGGTGTTCCTGCAGGTGGTGTTGTCGCTGGCCATCGTCGCGCCGCTGGGGCCGATGATCTACCGCCTGGCCTATCAGCGGCTGGCCAATGCGAAAGTGCTAATCCTGCTCATTGTGTCGGTGGGCGTGCATTTCATGATGGTGGGCCTGGGCCTGGTCTTCTTCGGCCCGGAGGGATCGCGCGTGACGCCCTACGTCGATGCCAGCCTGTCCCTGGGTGAGTTGCAGTTCAGTGGCCAGAGCCTGATGGTGATCGCCGTGTCGTTGCTGCTGATCCTGGCGCTGGCTTTCTTCTTCAGCCGCACGTTCTATGGCAAGGCCCTGATCGCCACCGCGATGAACCGCAGCGGCGCACGCCTGATGGGGATCTCCACCACCATGGCAGGTAAACTCTCCCTGTTCATGGCGTCCTTTATCGGCGCGTTGTCGGGGATCCTGATCGTGCCCTCCACGGCCATCTACTACGACTCGGGATTCCTGATCGGGCTCAAGGGCTTCGTCGGCGCCATCCTCGGCGGCCTGATCAGCTATCCGCTGGCGGCGCTGGGCGCGGTCATGGTCGGCCTGCTGGAATCCTTCTCTTCCTTCTGGGCCAGCGAATACAAGGAAGTGATCGTCTTCACGGCGATCATCCCTATCCTGCTCTGGCGTTCGATGACAACTTCCCATGGCGGAGGTGATGAATGATGCGCGCTCATCGCGGCTATCTCCTGCTGGCGCTTGCCGTGGCTCTGCTGCCACTGCTGCCGGTTCCCGACTTCTGGATCACCCAGGCCAACTACGTCGGCCTGTATGGCATCGTCTGCGTCGGACTGGTCCTGCTGACCGGCGTGGGCGGGCTGACCTCGTTCGGCCAGGCTGCCTTTGTCGGCCTGGGCGCCTATACGACCGCCTACCTGACCACCCGTTTCGGCGCGTCGCCTTGGCTGTGCCTGCTGGCCGGCCTGCTGCTCACCGGCGCCAGTGCCTGGGTCATCGGGCAGATCACCTTGCGCATGTCCGGCCACTACCTGCCGCTGGCGACGATCGCCTGGGGACTGTCGCTCTACTTCCTGTTCGGGAACATGGAGTGGCTGGGCAAATACGATGGTCTCTCCGGCATCGCACCCATCACGCTGGCGGGATTCTCGCTGGAGAGTGGCCGCGCCATGTACTGGCTGATCTGGTTCTGCGTCATGGCGACCGTGCTGGTCTCGCTCAATCTGCTGGACTCCCGGCCCGGACGTGCGATGCGCGCGCTCAAGGGCGGCGTATCGATGGCCGAGGCCATGGGCGTGGATACCGCGCGCTACAAGATCACCCTGTTCGTGCTGGCGGCGTTGTTCGCGGCCTTGTCCGGCTGGCTGTACGCGCATTTCCAGCGGGCCGTGAATCCCACGCCGTTTGGTGTGAACATGGGCATCCAGTACCTGATGATGGCCGTCATCGGAGGCGCCAGCCATGTCTGGGGCGGCCTGCTGGGCGCATTGTTGATGACGCTGCTGCATGACAAGCTGCAGGTATGGTTGCCGGCGCTGTTGGGCGGGGATGGCAATATCGAGATCGTCGTGTATGGCCTCATCCTCATCCTGATCCTGCAGTTTGCCCAGGAAGGCTTGTGGCCGTTCGTCCGCAGCCTGTTCTCCGCGACATCCCCGGGGCGGGGACGTGTCGGGGCTGGCACCGTCGCGGCGCATACCACCGTCAGTGCCGGCCCCGTGGCCCGGCTGGCGACCCGTGACAAGCCGAAAGGTGGCCAGCCCATCCTGGAAGTGCAGCAGGTGCGCAAGCAGTTCGGTGGGCTCGTAGCCGTCAATGACGTCAGCTTCCGCCTGAAGGCCGGCGATATCATCGGCCTGATCGGTCCCAACGGGGCAGGCAAGTCGACCATGTTCAACCTGATCAGCGGCGTGCTGGGTGTGACTCGCGGCAAGATCGTCTTCAACGGGGCCGAGGTCAACCGGCTCAGCGCGCGGCAGATCGTCCGCCGTGGCATGGGCCGCACCTTCCAGCACGTGCAGATGCTGCCCACCATGTCGGTCCTGGAGAATGTGGCCCTCGGCGCTCATTTGCGCACTGGCCGCAGCCATCTGCTGAACGTGCTGGCGGCCATGTTCAAGCTGGAGCGCAGCCAGGAGCGGGCACTGCTGGCGGAGGCGCGACGCCAGCTGGAGCGCGTCGGCCTGGGGGATTATCTGCATGTGCCGGCGGGTTCGCTGGCGCTGGGCCAGCAGCGCATCCTCGAAATCGCCCGCGCCCTGTGCAGCGATCCGCTACTGCTCTTGCTTGATGAGCCGGCGGCCGGACTCAGGCTCAAGGAAAAGGAAGCACTCGCCAGTCTCTTGCGACAGTTGCGTGACGAGGGGATGAGCATCCTCCTGGTCGAGCACGACATGGATTTCGTCATGGAACTGACCGATCACCTGGTGGTCATGGAGTTCGGTACCAAGATCTCCGAGGGCACGCCGGTACAGGTGCAAAACGATCCGGTGGTCCTTGAGGCCTACCTGGGAGGAGTCCAATGATGCAGACACCCATCCTGACGGTGGAAGCGATGCGCGTGTGCTACGGCAAGGTCGAAGCCGTCAGTGGCGTATCGATCAAGGTCGCGCCTGGCAGTATCGTGAGCGTGATCGGCCCCAATGGCGCCGGCAAGTCGACCCTTCTCAATGCCATCGCCGGCATGCTGCCCAGCCAGGGCCGAGTCAGCTACGACGGCCTGGCCATCGACGACATGGAAGTGGAGGAACGGGTCCAGGCCGGCATGGCCTTGGTGCCGGAGACCCGGGAGCTGTTCGCCGACATGTCGGTCCAGGACAATCTCCTGCTGGGTAGCTTCCGTCGCTATCGCCAGCGTCGCCGGGCCGAAGACCGGGACTATCTCAGCCAGCTGGAGTGGGTCTACCAGCTCTTCCCGCGCTTGCACGAGCGCCGCCTGCAGGCGGCGGGCACCATGTCTGGCGGCGAGCGCCAGATGCTGGCCATCGGACGCGCGCTGATGGGCAAGCCCCGCTTGCTCATGCTCGACGAGCCCAGCCTCGGTCTGGCGCCGCTCATCGTCAAGGAAATCTTCAATATCATTTCCGGCCTGCGCGCCACCGGCGTGGCCACGCTGCTGATCGAACAGAATGCGCGTGCGGCCCTGCAGGTGTCCGACTACGGCTACGTCATCGAAACCGGCAACCTGGTGCTGGAGGGGGCCGCTCCGGCGCTGGCCTGCGACCCCCGCGTGATCGAGACCTACCTTGGCATGGGGAAGGGCAGGCATGTCCAGGCTGCCTAGAGGTGTCATTTAAAAGCGAGCAAAATACTGTTTTTTAGGGCCTTGCTGGCGCGTTTCCGGACTTCATGGGAATGCGCCGGCTTTTTTTATTGTCTCCAGACTACCCCGGAAAGCAAAATCGGATTGGTCAGGATGATCCGCTACAATCCAGTAATTAACGGGTTGTTTCAGCTATGGTTGCGAGCGTGAAAGCAATATTCATGTTCGTGTATTGCATACCTCATCAGCGGTACTGCGTCAATTTTCAGACTCCCTATAATTCCTCTTCAGCGTGACATAAAACGCGAGTAACGAGTTTTTTATTGTCATCGCAGGCCATGGCGCGCCTTGCGTCCATGGACAAGCCTGCCGCCTGCGGCTGCCCGCCGCAAAGGGGGCGGGAACGATAAAAACGACAGAAGAGGAGACATCATGAAGGCAAGGAAGTCATTGTTGACGGCCATATCGGTGGCCTCGGCGCTGGGCATGGTCGCGGGCCCAGGCGTGGCGCAGACCTCGCAGGTCACGATCTACGGGATCCTGGATATCGGCCCCACCTATGTCAGCAACCAGGGTGGGAAATCCAACTGGCGCATGGATGCCGGCACGTTGCAGCAGTCACGTATCGGTTTCCGTGGTACGGAAGACCTGGGCGGCGGCTATGCCGCATTCTTTGCGCTGGAAAACGGTTTCAATCTGGACGATGGATCGATGGCCACCGCCAACGTGTTGTTCAGCCGCGATTCACGCGTGGGTCTGAAGGGGGGATTCGGTTCGGTGTCGCTGGGGCGGCAGTCCAATGCCACCGTCGATGCCATCGCTCCCTACGCAGCTTCCATGCTGGCCTACGGGCCCAGCTACCTGAGCACCCATCCGGGGGATCATGACCGGGTGCTCAACATCCCCACCGACAATTCCGTGAAATACACGACGGCCAGCCTCGGCGGATTCACCGGCATCGTGACCTACGGTTTCGGCGAGCAGGCGGGAGACAACAAGCAGAACAGCACGCGCAACGCCGGCCTCTCCTACGTGAATGGCCCGCTCAGCCTCGGTGCCGCCTATCTGTGGGCCAGCGGCAGCAACGTGACGAACGCGGCGCTGTTGTCGACCTCCTCGAATCCGTTCGGCGCCACCGGAAGCGGTGACGTGCTGCGTTCCGTTGCACTGGGTGGCTCCTACCAGTTCGAGCGCGTATTCGTGCATGGCAATGCCACGCAATCGAACTTCGGCCTGAGCAACCGGACGGCGCGCACCTATGAGATCGGCTCGCGCTGGAACCTGTCGGACGCGCTCGTGCTGGGCGCCGATTATTCCCATACCGATGTGCGCGCGCAGGCCGGGCTCAATATCGTGAGCCTGTCGGCAGCCTACTATCTGTCCCGGCGGACCAACCTGTACGTGGTCGCGGCCAACGAAAACGTCTCCGGCACCAATGCCGCCGGCACGCCGCTGACCGCCCAGCTCTTCACCATGTCTGCCTCTTCGGGGTCGACGCAGCGCGTGCTCCACCTGGGCGTGCGACATACTTTCTGAGGTCCCCCGGGCGCCGGCATGGCCGCTGCGGGCATGCCATTCCACCTTCACTGAACCATCACTGGATGCATCACATGACGAGTCTTCTGGTCAGAGTCACGAAAAAATCCATCGCAGCCCAGGATATCGCCAGCTTCGAGCTGGCAGCGCTGGATGGCCAGGTATTGCCCGGCTTCGATGCTGGCGCCCATATCGATGTCCATGTGCCCGGCGCCGACGGCGCTACCCTCCTGCGCCAGTATTCGCTGTGCAATGCGCCGGGAGAGCGTGGCCACTATCGCATTGCCGTCCTGAGGGAGGCCGCATCGCGCGGCGGCTCCGCAGGTATGCACGAGCTCGTGGGCGAGGGCGACCAGATCCGCATCAGTACGCCCAGAAACCATTTTTCCTTGCAGCCGGCGGTGGCCTCCCGCGCCATCCTGCTGTTTGCGGGCGGTATCGGCATCACGCCCATCCTGTGCATGGCGCAGGCCTTGTCCGGCGCCGGTCGGGAGTTCGCACTCCACTACTGTGCGCGCAGCATGCGGCATCTGGCGTTTCACGATGAAATCCTGGCCTCCCCCTACGCCGGCTCGGTGCATTTCCACCTCGATGACGGTGTGCCGGAGCAGCGCCTGGACATCGTCGCGATACTGGCGGCCTCTTCCGTCGACACCCCGATCTATGTGTGCGGCCCCAAGGGCTACATCGATTTCGTGATCGCCAGCGCCCGTGCCGCGGGCTGGGACGATGGCAATATCGTCCGCGAATATTTCGGCCTGCCCGCAGCGGTGGCCCGCGACGCCGAGGCCAGCTTCGAGGTGGAGGTGGCCAGCAGCGGTGCGCGCTATACGGTCCCGCCCGGACGCAGCATCATCGCGGTGCTGGCCGATGGCGGGGTGGAGATCCCGGTTTCCTGCGAGCAGGGCGTCTGCGGCACCTGCATCACCCGGGTGCTGGCCGGGGAGCCCGATCATCGCGACCTGTATTTCAACGACGCCGAGCACGCGCTCAATGACCAGATGACGCCCTGCTGCTCGCGCTCAAGGGGGCCGTTGCTGGTGCTGGACCTGTAGCTGAAGGCGCTTGCCACAGGACGTGCGGGCGGCATCTTGTACCCTTTCTGGGGTACGGAATTATTTGCCCGATTCTCTATAATTTTTTCTGAAGACGAAGTACAGCAGCCACGCAGAGGGCGCCATCGTCTTCCCTGTCAAGAACGCTGGAGACAACGATGTTCCTGAAAGACACATGGTATGTGGCCGCCTGGTCGCATGAGATCAGTGCCACGCATCCCTTCTCGCGCACGATCATTGGCCAGCCCGTGGTGTTCTGGCGCGGCGAGAACGGCGAGGTCGTCGCGCTGCCCGACCGCTGCCCACATCGCGCTGCGCCCTTGTCCAAGGGTCGGATCGAAGAGGGCCAGATCCGCTGCATGTACCACGGCCTCAAATTTTCCAGCTCCGGTGCCTGCGTCCAGGTGCCCGGCATGCAGCACATTCCGCCGGCGGCCTGCCTGCCCGCCTTGCGGGTGGTCGAACGCAGCAACTGGGTATGGATCTGGATGGGGGATCCGGCCCTGGCCGATCCCGGGCTGATCCCCGACACCTACTGGCTCGATAGCCCGGCCTGGCGCTACCAGCCGGACTACATCCACTACGACGTCAATTACCTGCTCATCGCCGACAATCTGCTGGATTTCTCGCACCTGCCCTTCCTGCACGAGACCACCCTGGGCGGCAGCGCAGGCTATGCCGAAAGCCGTGCCCTCGTCGAGCGCTCGGACAGCGGTGTGCGCATCAATCGCTGGTTCACCGATGGCCCGCCGGCGCCATTCGTGAAGAACCTGACCGGGTGGAGCGCCAACGTGGATCGCTGGAACATCTACGACTTCCTGGTGCCGGGCGTGCTGCTCATGGATTCCGGCAGCGCGCCGGCGGGGCAGGGAGCGCAGGCTGGCAATCGCGAGAATGCGGTGCAGTTCCGCAGCGCCCAGGCGATCACGCCGGAGAGCGAGCACAGCAGCCATTACTTCTTTTCCCAGGCGCATGACTTCGCCATCGATGATCCGCGCGTGACCGCGCAATTGCATGGCGACGTGGTGGCGGCCTTCAAGGAGGATTGGGACATGATCCACGCGCAACAACGGTCGCTGGCGCTGGATCCGGATTTCAAGATGATGCCGCTGCCGGTGGACAACGCACTGGGCCACTTCCGCTGGCTGATGAACAAGCGCATCAAGGCGCAGCAGCAAAGGGTGGTCCAGGCCGGCGCCGGGCTGCAGTCGGTAAGTGCCACCGTGACGGCCTGAGCGCCGGCAAGCCCTCATACACTGACCAGGAGAAACAATGTCACTTCCATCGCCGGCCGTCTTGCAGGCCCTCAAGAGAAGTTCGACCAGCATGGCAAATCGCGCTACGCCGTTCGTGTTCAATGAATGGTACGTGGCCGCCTTCGCCGCTGAACTCAAGCAGGCGCTGCTGCCGCGCACCCTGCTGGGCAAGCGCATCGTGATGTTCCGCACCAGCGCGGGCAAGCCCGTTGCATTGGCCGACCGCTGTGCGCACCGTGCCTTCCCCTTGTCGCGCAGCCGGCTCGAAGGCGATACCGTCGTCTGCGGCTACCACGGCTTTCGTTATGACGAGCAAGGCAATTGCATCGAGGTTCCTTCGGCGGCCAACTGTCCCAAGGGAGTGGGCGTGGCCCAGTACCCGCTGGTCGAGCGTGGTCCGCTGGTCTGGATCTGGATGGGCGACCCGGCCGCTGCCGATCCGCAGCGCCTGCCCGAGCAAGCCTGGCTGGGTCAGCCGGAATGGGAGACGTCGAGCGGCTATTTCGACCTGCAATCCAATTACGTCAGCATGCACGAGAACCTGCTCGACCTGACGCATCTGAGCTTCCTGCACGCCGATACCATCGGTACGCCGGACTACGCCAAGGCCCCGTTCAGGAGCGAAATCCGGGATGGCTACTTTGCCCTGCACCGCGACGTGGTCCCCACCGAACTACCGCCGGTCTGGGCCCGTCCCACCGGCCTGGAGGGATGCAAGAGCGCGGCCCGCATCGTCAAGTCGGAATTCAAGTCGCCGGCCTTCCACCAGGTCAATGTCAGTTTCTACGACAGTCAGCTCCCCGAGGCGCAGCGGCGTGTCTCCAGGATCAAGACCGCGCACCTGCTGACCCCGCAGACGCATTCCTCCAGCCACTACTTCATCGTGCATGGCCGGGACTTCGCACAGGAAGACGCGGGGATCACGCACTTCATGCACGAGAACCTGTTTGCGGCCTTCAACGAAGATGTTGAGGGACTGGCGGCGCTGGAGCAAGTCTGGCTGGAGACGGATCCGGATGAAATGTTCGAGATGTCGGTGGCCGCCGACGGGCCATCGGTGGCCATGCGGCGTTACCTGAAAGCCCGCGCCGAGGCCGAACAGGCCGCCAGGTCGGTCGCGACCGGAGCGGCCGGGACCGTTACAATGATCCAGGTTCCGCACCGGCAGGAGCAACCCGCCTGACGGACGCGGCCTTGCGGCGGCCCGTCAGGGCCGCCCGTCTTCCACTGCGATTGCCAGCCATGAACCTGACGCCAGCCAATGACCTGACCAGCCGTCATCCGTGCCCCGCCGCGCCCTGCTCCGACGCGCAGCAGATGCTCTTGCGCAGTTACGATGACATCGGCCAGATGATGGCGGCGGTGGGTCGGCCCGATTTCGGCGTGGCCGTGTTCCGTTTCTTGAAATCGGCATTGCGGGCCGACCACGTCGTGGCCAACCGGGTCGGCCGCTACGCCATCGACGGTCTCTTCACCGAGGGCATGGTGCCGGCACGCATCGCCCATACCCTCAACCAGCGCTACCTCGACCGCTACTACCTGCTGGACCGCAGCCTGCCATCGTCCTGGGATATCGGCAAGAACGACGCCGTGGCCCTGCCTTTCGACAGCCAGTTGAATGGCTCGCCCGCCTATAGTGCCTTCTTCTTCGAGCGGGTGGGCCTGTGCGACAAGATTTCCCTCATCAGCAGCCGTGACGATGCCATGGTCTGTTGCAACCTCTATCGGCTGTCGGCATCGGGGCCGTTCTCCGCCGCCGATCTGAAGCAGGCGCAGTCACTGGCGAAGCTGGTGACGGCACTGGTATGGCTGCATGCGGAAAAGGTAGTCTTGGCCGCAGGCAAGGCACCGGCACTGCCCACCCTGGCGCCGGTGCCGGCCACGCAAGCCGAGGTGCAGGTGCGGGAGGACCTGCTCAAGTCACTGTCGGGCAGGGAGATGGAGGTGTGCCGTCGGCTGCTGGCGGGTGCCAGCAACGAGGGCGTGGCGCTGGACCTGGATATCAGCACGCATACAGTGCGCACCCTGCGCAAGCGCATATACAAGAAATTGCAGGTCAGCTCCCTGACCGACCTGTTCAGCCGATACCTGCAGGTGGTCTCCGAGAACGGTCGCCAGCGTGGCAAGCCGCAGCTGCAGCGCAGCCGGAACATCCCTCATTGATGCAGGAGGGCTTGGTGCAAGTGCTAGAATTCACTAATATATTCCTTTGTCGACGGCAAGGCATGGCCCCGGGGCTGTCCTGCCGGATTGGAAACCAGTGGAAAAGCGCATCAATGGATAAATCCTTCAAACACCGGAACCTGGCCCTGTTGCTGTTGCAGGCGCGCGAACGGGTCATGGTCAATTTTCGCCGCATCCTCAATCACTACGGCCTGACAGAGCAGCAGTGGCGGGTGATCCGCGCCATCAGCGACTTCAACGGACCGATGGAGCAATGGCAGATCTGCGAGACCTGCCAGATCCTCAGTCCCAGCCTCGCCGGGGTGCTGGTGCGAATGGAAGACATGGAGCTGGTCGAGCGTAACAGGGTGGATACCGACCAGCGTCGCATGCTGGTGTCGCTGACCCGCAAGAGCAGGGCGCTGATCAAGGAGATTGCGCCGCGCGTGGAACAGCAATATGCCAGGCTGGAGGACAGCATCGGCGTGGAGGTGGTCGGCAACCTCTATCGGGCGCTGGATGATTTCCTGGCCGACGAAGAGCCCGTCGAGCTGATCGCGCTGCCCGACGTGGCGCCGCGCAAGAAGGCGACGGCAACGTCCGCCGGGCGCAGGAAGGCCGTCGCCAGGCAGAGCGCCGACTAGGCCGCCGCCTTCCCCTGATGCGTGGCAGATCCCTCCTTGCCGCGCATCACGGCAGTGGTCCGGCCCCGATACTGCCGCCGCTCCCCCTCCCGCACACCTTCCCGCTTCTCTTCCTGATACCGCCGTTCGCCAGGGCAACGGCGAGGGAGGGCGCTCGCGCAACCACCCTCGTAACCATTCCCGCATCACACTGAGAAACTGTTTGACAAGCTAATATGTTAGTAATTATATTGTGGAACATATTAGCTAATTCGTGACATGCCGGATTGGCTGGAAAGCTGAACAACAATAAACGCATTCCGGAGACACGCCCTCGCTGCCTGGCCATCCTGCCACGCCGCGTACCGGTGCCTGCCGGATTGGCCATCCATCGATTCCGGGGCCGGCGATTAGCCTGCTCCACAACGCTGAGCTGCAACCATGAACAATGCGCGCAAGACCTCCTTCGGCCGCGGTACCGTCTACGGTGTCATTCTCAATGACAGGGATTCCCTGGCGCGCATCGGATCCGCCTTGTCCGATGCGCCCTACAAGGCTGCCCCCCAGGCACCGGTGCTGTACGTCAAGCCGGCCAACACCCATCGGGATTCCGGCACGCGGGTCGCGCTGCCTGCGGGTGTCGGCCAGGTGGAAATCGGCGCCACCCTGGGCATCGTGATCGGCAGGGAGGCCGCCCGCGTCGATCTGGCCAATGCTGCCGATGTCATCGGCGGCTATGCGCTGGTGGCCGACCTGAGCATGGCGCATGCCAGCTACTACCGTCCGGCCATCCGCGAGAAGTGCTTCGATGGGGCGTGCGTCCTGGGTGCGGTGCAGCAGGTGGCGCTGGAGGATGTCTCCGGCATCGAGATCATCACACAGGTCAATGGCCACGAGATCGCCCGCAGACGCCTGGCGGACCTGGTACGCGACGTGCCTGCACTCTTGCACGATGTGACCGCCTTCATGACACTGCATCGCGGTGACATGCTGCTGGTGGGGGTACAGTGGCAAGCGCCCCAGGCGGCCATCGGAGACCAGGTGAGCGTCCATGCCCAGGGCCTGCCGGGGCTGGTCTTCACGCTCGCAGAGGCCTCCGCGCAGGATGATACGGACAGGGCGGACGACATGCAGTCGCCCCTGGCCGGCAACGCGCCGGTGCGGGGTCGCATCGTCGTCAACGGCGCCATCCACGAAGTCGAGCCGGCCAGCCCAGGTGCCGATGGCACCGCGCGCGTGCGCCTGGCGGATGGACGGATCTTCCCGGAGAGCGAGGTGCAATGGCTGCCACCGGTGGAGGTCGGCACTGTCTTTGCGCTCGGGCTGAACTACGCGGACCATGCCGCCGAGCTGGCCTTCAAGGCGCCCGAGCAGCCGCTGGTGTTCCTGAAGGGGCCCAATGCCCTGACCGGACACCATGGTCACAGCCGCAGGCCCGCCGATGCCAGCTACATGCACTACGAGTGCGAACTGGCCGTCGTCATCGGCAAGACGGCACGTCATGTGTCGCGCGCCGATGCCTATGACTACGTGGCCGGTTATACCGTGGCCAACGACTACGCCATCCGCGACTACCTGGAGAACTACTACCGCCCGAACCTGCGCGTGAAGAACCGCGATGCCTGCACGCCACTGGGACCGTGGCTGGTGGATGCGGCGCACGTGCCGGACCCGATGAAGCTCGCGCTCAGGACCAGCGTGAACGGCAAGCTGACGCAACAGGGCAATACCAGCGACATGGTGTTCGACATTCCGCATCTCATCGCCTACCTGTCCTCGTTGATGACGCTTTCGCCGGGTGACGTAATCCTGACCGGCACCCCGGAGGGCCTGGCCAATGTCGTGGCGGGTGACACGGTGGTGACGGAGATCGAGGGCGTGGGACGGCTGGTCAATACCATCGTCGATGACCAGACGTATTACTGCTCGCACTGAACACAAGACCGGGTACAAGAGCCACCCGCAAGAACGACAACCTTCACGCACACATGACCATGATCAAGCATCTCATCAACGGCAAGCAAGTCGACAGCAAGCATACTTTCGAGACCCGTAATCCGGCCAACAATGAAGTGCTGGCAGAGGTGGCCGCCGGCGGCGAGGCCGAGGTCGCCGCCGCCGTCCAGGCTGCCAAGGACGCCTTCCCCGCATGGGCAGGGAAACCGGCGGCCGAGCGCGCCAAGCTCATCCGCAGGCTGGGTGAGCTCATCACGCAAAACGTGCCCGAGCTGGCCGAGCTGGAAACCCGCGACACCGGCCAGGTCATCGGCCAGACCAAGAAGGCGCTGGTGCCGCGCGCGGCCGACAATTTTCACTTCTTTGCCGAGATAGCCGCGCACATGGATGGGGAGGCATTCCAGTCCGACACCGGTCACCTGAACTACACGCTGTGGCAGCCGGTGGGGGTCTGCGCCCTGATTTCTCCCTGGAACGTGCCGTTCATGACGGCCACCTGGAAGACCGCTCCCTGCCTGGCCCTGGGCAATACCGCCGTCATGAAGATGTCGGAGCTGTCGCCGCTGACGGCCGACCGGCTGGGCCAGCTGGTGCTGGAGGCGGGCATTCCTGCGGGCGTATTCAATGTCGTGCATGGCTATGGCAAGGAGGCCGGCGAGCCGCTCATCGCCCATCGCGACGTGCGGGCCATTTCCTTCACCGGCAGCACCGCGACGGGCAACCGCATCGTGCAGCAGGCCGGCCTGAAGAAATTCTCGATGGAGCTGGGCGGGAAGTCACCCTTCATCGTCTTCAACGATGCAGACTACGAGCGCGCCCTCGATGCGGCCGTGTTCATGATCTTCTCCAACAACGGCGAGCGTTGCACGGCCGGTTCGCGCATCCTCATCCAGAGTGGCATCTATGACCGCTTCGTGACGGACTTCGCCGCCCGCGCGGCGCGCCTGGTGGTGGGGGATCCGCTGGATCCGAACACCATCATCGGACCGATGATCAGTCCCGAGCACCAGGCCAAGGTGGCGCGCTATATCGCGCTTGGCAAAGAGGAGGGGGCGCGTGTGGTATTCGGCGGTGGCACCCTCGAGCTGCCGGCGCATCTGAAGAACGGCAACTGGATCCAGCCCACCGTGTTTGCCGATGTCGACAACCGCATGAAGATTGCCCAGGACGAGATCTTCGGCCCGGTTCCTTGCCTGATCCCGTTCGAGACGGAAGCCGACGCCGTGCGCATCGCCAACGACACCATCTATGGCCTGTCCTCCTATGTCTGGACCGAGAGCACCGGCCGGGCCATCCGCATGGCGCGCAGCGTGGAGGCGGGCATGGTCTTCGTCAACAGCCAGAACGTGCGGGACCTGCGTCAGCCGTTTGGTGGTGTCAAGGCATCGGGGACGGGGCGCGAAGGCAACCACTACAGTTTCGAGGTATTTGCCGAGGCCAAGAACGTCTGCCTGTCGTATGGCGACCATCCGATCCCACGCTGGGGAGTGTGAACGTAAAGCGCACACCGACACTATCAGCACATTAAAAAACAGGAGACACAGCACATGGGAAAACTCGCACTCGCCGCCAAGATCACGCATGTCCCGTCCATGTATCTGTCGGAGCTGGACGGCCCCCACAAGGGGTGCCGCCAGTCCGCCATCGACGGGCACCTGGAGATTGCGCGTCGCTGCCGGGCGCTGGAGGTCGATACCATCGTGGTCTTCGATGTGCACTGGCTGGTCAATTCGGAATACCACATCAACTGCGCGCCCAGCTTCAAGGGTAACTACACCAGCAACGAGCTGCCCCATTTCATCAAGAACCTGGCCTATGAGTATCCAGGCAATGCCGCCCTGGGCCATCTCATCGCCGACGTCGCCAACGAGATGGGTATCAAGAGCCGCGCCCATAGCGATACCTCGCTGGACCTGGAATACGGCACCCTGGTGCCGATGCGTTACATGAACACCGACCGCCACTTCAAGGTGGTCAGTGTCGCCGGCTGGTGCAACTGGCACAAGCTGGAAGAGAGCGAACGCTTCGGACTGGCGGTGCGGCGTGCCATCGAAGAGCGCTACGACGGCACGGTCGCGGTATTGGCCAGCGGTTCGCTGTCGCACCACTTTGCCGAGAACGGTACCGCCCCCGAATTCATGAACAAGGTCTTCGATCCCTTCCTGGAGGAGATCGACCGTCGCGTCGTGAAGATGTGGGAGGAGGGCCAATGGCGGACCTTCATGGAGATGCTGCCCATGTACAACGAGAAATGCTGGGGCGAAGGGGGCATGCATGACACCGCCATGTTGCTGGGTTTGCTGGGCGGCGCGCACTACGATCAGGGCGTGGAGGTGGTGACACCCTACTTCGGTAGCTCCGGCACCGGCCAGATCAATGCCATCTTCCCCGTGACACCCTTGAAGAACGCCGCCGCGGCGTAAAGGAAAGCGCATGCCTCATCTCACCCTGGAGTACTCCGCCAACCTGGTCGACGACCCGGCCTTTTCCGCCTGTGTCGATGTCAAGGCCCTTTGTCGCGAACTGGCAGCGTGCCTGACCGGCATCCAGGACGCTGGCCGGCCCGTCTACCCCATCGGCGGCATACGTGTGCGGGCCTTTGCGGCGCAGGCTTACTGCATTGCCGATGGTGCCGCTGATGCCGCCTTCCTCCACGGCACGCTGCGCATCGGTGCCGGGCGCTCCGATGCGATCAGGAAAGCCACCGGTGACGCCCTCTTCAACCTGATCAAGGCGCAACTCGCGCCGCTCTACGAGAAGACCGGTCTGGCGCTGTCGCTGGAGATCATCGAATCCAGCGAAGCTGCCAGCTGGAAACACAACAACCTGCATGCCCGCTTCCGCTGAGGCAGCTCACACGCACTACCGAAAGAACAACAATGCTGCCACAAAGCACCATCGACGAACTCGCGCACAAGCTCAACGAAGCCCAGAAGAGCCGTCAGCAACTGCGACACTTCTCGCAGGCCTATCCGGAGATGAGCATCGAGGACGGCTATGCGATCCAGCGCGCCTGGGTCAAGCTGAAGCTGGCCGAAGGCCGGGTCATCAAGGGACGCAAGATCGGCCTGACCTCGCGCGCCATGCAGCAGTCCTCGCAGATCAACGAACCCGACTATGCACCGCTGCTGGACGACATGTTCTTCGAGCAGGGCGGCGACATCCCCTTCCACCGCTTCATCGCCCCGCGCATCGAGGTCGAGCTGGCGTTCATCCTCGGCAAGCCGCTGCAGGGACCGGGTGTGACCATGTTCGATGTGCTGGCCGCGACCGACTATGTGACACCGGCCATCGAGATCATCGATGCCCGCATCGAGCAGTTCGACCGCGATACCAAGGCGCCGCGCAAGGTCTTCGATACCATTTCCGACTTCGCCGCCAATGCCGGTATCGTGCTGGGCGGCTTGCCGGTCAAGCCCGATGATGTCGACCTGCGCTGGATGGGCGCCATGTTGTACCGCAATGGCGTGATCGAGGAAACCGGGCTGGCCGCCGGTGTGTTGAACCATCCCGCCAATGGGGTGGCCTGGCTGGCCAACAAGATCGCACCCTATGACGAACGTCTCAATCCCGGCGATGTGGTGCTGGCCGGCTCCTTCACGCGACCGGTGCTGGCCTCGCCCGGAGACACTTTCCAGGCCGACTATGGTGCCTTGGGACAGATCGCCTTCCGCATGGTCTGAGCGAGCGCGATAGCGCCAATACAGGAGACACAGAGATGGACATGCCACGCAACACCTTCAAGCAAGCCCTGCAATCGGGCCGGCTGCAGCTGGGCCTTTTCCTGGGCATGGGTAGCCCGCTGGGCGCCGAGCTGCTGGCCACCTGCGGTTACGACTACCTGCTCATCGATGGCGAGCATGCCGCCAACGACCTGCGCTCCATACAGGCCCAGCTGCAGGCGATGGCGGCCTACCCGGTGCAGTGCCTGGTGCGCCCCCCCAACCATGATGCGTCGCTGATCAAGCAATTGCTAGGTACCGGGGCGCAGACGCTGCTGGTGCCGATGGTGGATACCGCAGAACAGGCGCAGTCGCTGGTGCGCGCCATGCGTTATCCGCCCGACGGAATCCGTGGAGTAGGTACGGCCCTGGAGCGCAGCGCGCGCTGGAATGCCGTCAGCGACTACTTCGCCAGGGTGGAAGAGAACAGCTGCCTGATCGTCCAGATCGAATCCCGGCTTGGCCTGCAAAACCTGGATGCCATCGCGGCCGTGGAGGGCGTGGACGCGGTCTTCATCGGCCCGGCCGACCTGGCGGCCTCCATGGGTTATCTCGGCCAGCCCGGCCATGCGGAGGTGAAGGCCGCGATCTCGCAAGCCATCTTGGGCATCCGTGCAGCGGGCAAGGCGGCGGGCGTATTCTCCAGCGATCCGGCGGCGGCCCAGCAATATCTGGCCGCCGGCGCCAGCTTCCTGGCGCTGGGGGCCGACACCAGCGTACTGCGCGGTGCGGCAGTGAAATTGTTGAATAGCGTGCGCCCGGCCTCTGCCGGCGAGGGCGCCGCCTACTAGGAATTGCCACTCCCGGCGCATCCTGCGCCGGCAGAGTGTGCTCCACCCCTACGTCCTGCGACAGTGCATCGCAGGACCACAGAACATCCGCGCCAATTCGTTTATCCGTTTTGCCAGGAGGACTTGCATGCCCGACTCCGTCGTCGTCGCCAACCCCGCCACCTTGTCCGCAAAGACCGCAGAAGATGCGGTCTTTCGCAAGGTGGTCCAGAGGATCGTGCCTTTCCTGTTCCTGTGCTACATCGTCAATTTCTTCGATCGCACCAACATCGGTTACGCCCAACTGTCGATGCGGGAACAGCTGGGGTTTTCCAATGCGATCTACGGCCTGGGCGCCAGCCTCTTCTACGTGGGCTACATCGCTTTCGAAGTTCCCAGCAATCTGCTGTTGCAGCGTATCGGCGCGCCTCGCACGATCATGCGCATCATGGTGCTGTGGGGCATGATGTCCACGCTCATGGCATTCATCGCCACGCCGTTGCAGTTCTACTTGCTGCGCTTCCTGCTAGGCGTGGGGGAAGCGGGCTTCATGCCCGGCATCCTGTTCTACCTGAGCTGCTGGGTACCTGCGGCGCGACGGGCGCGCGTGACCGCGCTGTTCATGCTGGCTATTCCGCTGTCGGGCGTCATCGGCGGCCCCATCTCGGGGGCGATCATGAAAGGACTGGATGGCGCACTGGGTGTCAGTGGATGGCAGTGGCTGTTCCTGCTGGAGGGCAGCCCGGCGATCCTTCTGGGTGTGATCGCTTATTTCCGCCTGAGTCGCGGGCCCGAATCCGCCCCCTGGCTCAGCAGCGACGAGAAGCAGTTGATCGGCCAGGCCCTGGCGCGCGATGTCCCGCGCACCGGCAAGCCGGGTGGCGGGGTTGCAGGGGTGCTGCGCGATCCCATGCTCTATCTGCTGGCCTTCTACTGCATCGGCATGAACGGCAGCATTGGCGGTTTCTCATTCTGGCTGCCGACCATCGTCAAGGAGCTGGGCGTGGCCGATCCGTTGCATATCGGGCTGCTGGTGAGCCTGCCTTACCTGGCCGGCGCTGTTACCCTGTTCCTGGTGGGGCGCCACTCCGATCGCACGCAGGAACGACGCCTGCACGCCGCCCTGTGCATGCTGGTCGCCTCCAGCGGCTGGCTCCTGCTGCCGATCGTACAGGGGCAGGCGCTCATGTCGATGCTATGTATCAGCGTGGCCACGGCGGCGACGCTGGGTTGCCTGGCCTGTTTCTGGTCGATGATTCCCCTGCATTTTCCGCACGCCGTCGCCGTGGCGTTTGCTGCGGTGTCCAGCCTGGGTAGCCTGGGCAGTCTGGCCAGCCCGGTGATGGTGGGCTGGATTTCCTCGATGACGGGATCGGTGGCCAGTGGCACCCTGTATCTCGGGGGCGTCATGATCCTGGCCGCCAGCACCTTGTTGTGGGGCACACGAGGCAAGATTCAGGCGTGACCAGGTGCGCCATCTGCGACGTGGCCGGATCGATCCCTGCCAGCACCTTGTCCTGCCTGTGGGCTTTGCAATGAAAACACCCTACAGCGTCACTGCCTGTAGGGTGGGGGAGTGCATGCGGCGAGCCGCTGTTGCTACTGAAGGAACTTGACGATCACCGCAATGGTCGCCTGCGGCTGTTCTTCCATCAGCCAGTGACCGGCGTCCGGCACGACCGCACCCTGCACGTTGCTGGCGGCGGCACGGGCCACGGTTTCCATCATCGTGCCGAAGGACTTCTCGCCACCCACGGCCAGGACCGGCATCGGCAGCGGACCCTTGGCCAGGTAGGCCTTGTTGTCGATGGCATCCTGATCGAAGGCGTGGAACTGCTCGAATCCCGAATGCATGGCACCTGGCAAGGCGTAGAAGCGGGTGTAGTGACGGCGCGATGCCTCGTCGAAACGCTTGGGGTCGGCCGAGAATTCGTTCCAGAAGCGATCGAGATAGATGCGTTCACGTCCCTTGACCAGGCGCTCCATGTCCGGGCCACCGAAGCGGAAGTGCCACAGCAGGGGGCTCTTCAAGATCTCGTCCCACGGCCCCACGCCAGGTACCGGGGCGTCCATGAGCACCAGCTTGGTGACGCGCTCGGGCTGTTGTGCGGCGAGGGCATAGGCCACCATGTTGCCGATGTCGTGCGCGACGACGTCGACCTTGTCGATCTTGAGTGCATCCAGCACGCCGATGATGTCCTGCGCCTCGTTCTTCTTGTCGAAGCCGCCAGAGGGATGGTCCGACAGGCCCATGCCGCGCAGGTCCGGCACGATCACCGTGTGCGTGGCGGCCAGTCTGGCCACCAGGGGCGCCCACATGTCGCCGGTTTCGCCGAAGCCATGCAAGAGGACCACGGCCGGTCCCTGGCCGCCGACGCGGACATACAGGCGGGTACCGTTGGTGGTGATTTTCTGGCTGTGGAAGCCGGCGGGGAAACTGAAATCCTTGCTGGCCGCGCCGGAGGGCAGGGGCAGCAGGGAGGCAAGCAATAACAACATTACATAAAGATTTCGCATTTGAACCTCCGTAAGTTGGTCGCGCCGGGTGGCGCGACTCGCGGATACTGACACAAACTAAATCCCCTGTCCCGCGCGGCCCCGGATCTGCCCGGTCGCCGCACGTGGGGACGCCAAAAAACGATTGATTTCCTGCCTTGTCCGTATCGTCCTTGGTCAAGGCGGGATGACACCCCCATTCTCAGACCAGGTACCGCGCCTCGATGACGAACTCGACGGTGACGTCCGGCACCGGGGTGACGAACAACTGTTGCTCCTGTTGCGCCCGGTGGCCGGAAAGCAGGTAGGGCATCCGGTGTTCGCGCAGGCGCGCCAGCAAGGCCTGCCATTGGCCGGCGTGCTCCACACGCAGCGCCAGGTGGTCGATGCGGGCGCATGGGCGGGGCACGTCATGGTCGTTCACGGGTTCTGACAGCGGGCGCTGGATCAGGTGCAGCACGGCCCGGCCATCCAGGTACAACCAGTGCCCGACACTGCCGAAGGGCGGCCGCTGCCCTTCGGTCAGGCCAGCGATATCGACGAAGAAGCTGAGCAGGCGGGCGCAGTCCGGTGCCGACGCGACGATGGCGATGTGGTCGAGATGCATGATCGGCCTACAGCAGGCCACCGCCGTCCACGTCCACCACGCTGCCGGTCATGAAGCCGTTCTGCATCAGCATCAGGTAGGCCTGTGCCAGGTCGTCGCCCTGGCCGACGCGACCGACCGGAAGATGGGCGCCGGCACGGGCGGCCATGGCTTTGCGGTCGGCCTCGCTCATTTCGCCCCACATGCCGGTCTCGACCATGCCGGGGCTGACGACGTTCACGCGCAGCGGCGCCAGTTCCTTGGCCAGGGTCTTGGCCATGATGTCGGTGGCGGCATTCATGCTCGCCTTCACCAGCGCGCCGGGAGCGGCCTTGCGTGCCAGCAGGCCCGAGGTCAGCGTGATCGAACCTGTGTGGCGGATACTACGCAGCGCGTGTTGCGCCACACGCATCTGGCCGAAGAACTTGACGTTGAAGGCGGCGATGGCGTCGTCGATGTTCAGGTCGGCCAGCCGGGCCGAGCCGATCACCGGGCCGGCCGTGACGACCAGGTGGTCGAAGGGGCCGATGCCGTCGAACAGGCGCGCCACGGAGGCATCGTCGCTGATGTCGACGTGCGCAGCGGTGATCGATGCCGGGAGGTCGGCCGGAGGTGTGCGGCGTCCTGCTGCGATGACGCGGGCGCCGGCGGCTGCCGCCTGTTCAGCGGTGGCGCGGCCGATGCCGGAGAGGCCACCGATGACGACGATGGTCGTGTCTTTCATGTCTTTCATGATCTTGCTCCTGGGGAGGATGGGTTGAGCGAGGATGTCAATCAGGCTGCGCGCGCCAGCGGCAGGGCCGGATAGTCGGTGTAGCCCGTGGCCGTGCCGCCGAACAGCGTGGCACCGTCGAACGGCGCCAGGGGCAGGTCGTCGACCAGTCGGCGCGGGAAATCGGGGTTGGCGACGAAGGGCCGGCCGAAGGCCACCAGGTCGGCATAGCCGTGGTCCAGCACCCACTGTGCGCGCGGCTTGTCATAGTTGCCGGCCACGATGATGGGGTGGCTGAAGCGCTCGCGCAGTTGCTGGCGGAATGCTTCGGTGATGTCGGGGGCATCGTCCCAGTCCGCTTCCACCAGGTGCAGGTAGGCGATGCCGCGCTCTTGCAGGAAGGTGGCGGCATCGAGGATGGTCGGCAGGATGTCCGGGCAGTCCATGCCGCGTGCGGTCAGGAAGGGCGCCAGGCGGATCGCCGTGCGCTGCGCGCCGACTTCGCCGGCGACGGCATCGACGACTTCCTTGAGAAAGCGCAGGCGGTTCTCGCGGCTGCCACCGTATTCGTCCTGGCGGTGGTTGGAGGTGGTGCGCAGGAACTGGTCGATCAGGTAGCCGTTGGCGCCGTGGATTTCAACGCCGTCGAAGCCGGCCCTGATGGCATTGCGCGCGGCCCGGCGGAAATCCTCGACGATGGCGGCGATCTCGGCGCGTTCCAGCGCGCGTGGCGTGGGCGAGTCGACCATGGCACCGATGCCGGTGGCGTCATCGACCTTCCAGATCTGGCCGGCGAAGGGCAGGGCCGACGGTGCCACCGGCAGTGCGCCTTGGTGGAAATCGGGATGGGACATGCGGCCCACGTGCCACAGTTGCAGGAAGATGCGGCCACCGGCCTGATGCACCGCGTTGGTTACCAGTTGCCAGCCACGTACCTGTTCCTCGCTGTAGATGCCGGGCGTGAAGGAATAGCCCTTGCCCTGGGGCGAGATCTGCGCGGCTTCGCTGACGATCAGCGCGGCCGAGGCGCGTTGGGCGTAATAGGTGGCGTTGAGCGCGTTGGGCAGGTCACCCGGCTGGGTGCTGCGTGCGCGTGTCATGGGGGCCATCACGATACGGTGCGGCAAGGTCAGTGCGCCGACGGTCAGGGGCGCAAGAAGAGAGGCAGAGGTTGACATGGAAGACTCCGGTAAGGGTTGGAATGGAGCCCATTATGCGAATGTGTCAGTCAATTGATAATTGGGCTAGTATTTGAACAATTATCAAAAAAAGCAGAATAATCATGACGCAAAACCTGGGAGATATCCGTCTCTTCGTCGAAGCGGCCAGTCTGGGCAGCTTGTCGGCGGCGGGCCGCAAGATGGGGCTGTCCCCGGCGGCGTCCAGCGCGCGTCTGGTGAAGCTGGAGGCCACGCTGAACACGCGTCTGTTCGAGCGTACTACGCGGCGCCTGCGGCTCACCGCCGAGGGGGCCATGTACCTGGCGCATTGCCAGCAGGCCCTGGATGCACTGGATGATGCCCAGGCCGCGCTGCAGGCCGGGCGCAGCGCCGTCAGCGGCAAGCTGCGCATCGCGGCCACCTCGGACTTCGGGCGCAACGTGCTGCAGGGGTGGCTGGAAGAATTCAACCGCCAGCATCCGCAGATCACGCTGGCGCTGATCCTGGGCGACGCCGTGGCCAACCTGGTGCAGGATGACCTGGACCTGGCCATCCGCTTCGGCGTGCCGCAGAACAGTTCCATGGTGGCGCGGCCACTGGCGTTCAACCGGCGGCTGTTGTGCGCCTCTCCGGCTTATGTCGCCGCACACGGCCTGCCGCAGGAACCCGCCGACCTGCAGCGCTTCGATTGCATCGTGCTGTCCTCGGCCTCCGGCATGGCCAATGAATGGCGTTTCGAGCGCGCCGGGCGGCAGGAGACCTTCATCGTGCCGCCGGCCCGCGCCCGCGAAACCAACGATGGCGCCGTGGCCCGCGAATGGGCCATCAACGGCCATGGCATTGTCATGAAATCGATCTGGGATATCGGTGCCGACCTGCAGGCCGGGCGGCTGCAGGTGCTGCTGCCGCAGTGGCGCACGCCGGAGGCGCCGGTGCATGTCTTCTACCAGCGTACCCGCTACATGGCGCCACGGGTGCGCGCCTTGCTGGACTTCCTGGTCGAGCGTTTCGAGCAGGCCAGCCTTACGCTGGAGGCGCTCCTGCAGGCGCATGTGCAGGCGTGACAGGCAGCCGCTTGCAAGGTGACATCGCTGGCGGGATAAAACAAAAAGCGCCGGCAAGCCAAGCCTGCCGGCGCAACTCTCCAGGATGGGAGAAGCTCAAGCGTAAAGCGTGCGGCGGCCAGCGCCGTCGCCTCAATAGTTGGCCAGCGGTTCCGGACGACCGGCCTTGAACTGGAAGATGGTGACCGGCGAACTCTTCAGGTCGTGGTTGCTGTCGAATTCATAGGTGCCGGCCACGCCCTTGTAGGACATCTGCGCCAGCATCGGGCCATACTTGGCCGGTTCGGTCGAGCCCGCCTTGGACATGGCAGCCGCCACCAGCTTCATGGCGTCATAGAAGGACACCGCGTAGAACATCGGCTTGGCGTTGTTGCGCTTCTCGTAGTTGGCCACGAAGGTCTCGGCGCTGTTGGTCTTGAGCAGGCCGCCCCCTTGGGTACAGTAGGTGCTGCCGTTGACGGCATCGCCGCCCAGCTTGCCCATCTCGGTATCGCAGATGGCATCGCCGCCCATGAGGGGGATGTCCAGGCCCAGCGACTTCATCTGGCGCTTCATCGGCGCGGCTTGCGAGAAGTAGCCGCCGTAGAAGATGGCGTCGGGCTTCTTGCCCTTGATCGAGGTCAGGATGGCGTTGAAGTCCACCGCCTTGTCATTGGTGAAGTCGCGCGAGACCACTTCGATGCCGTTGGCCTTGGCCACCTTGGCGAATTCCTCGGCCACGCCGACGCCATAGGCGGTGCGGTCATCGATCAGGGCGACCCGCTTGAGCTTCATTTCGCGCGCTGCGTACAAGGCCATCTTGCCACCCAGCTGGCTGTCGCTGGCCGAGACGCGGTAGACATTGGCAAAACCCTGCAGCGTGATCTTGGGATTGGAGCCGACCGTGGCCATGACGATGCCGGCATCGTTGTACAGCTTGGAGGCCGGGATGGCCACGCCCGAGTTGTAGGGGCCGAACACCGCCGCCACCTTGGCATCCACCAGCTTCTGCGCCACCGTCACGCCGGCCTTGGGATCGGCCTGGTCGTCTTCCACCTGGGCTTCGAAGCGCACCGTGTCGGCGCCGACCGTCACACCCTTCTGGTTGAGCTCATCGATGGCCATGCGCAGGCCGCGTTCGTTGTCCTTGCCGGCGGCGGCCTGTGCGCCCGTGAGCGGGCTGCTGAAGCCGACCTTGACGACGCGGTCGGCCGCATGCGCCACGCCATGGGCGGCGAGGATGGCGCCCAAGAGGGTCAGGCGACGGAAGGTGGTCTGCATGGCGAATCCTTTTTTGGAATGAATAAGGGGAGAGACGCTTGAGCGTCGAAAAATGGTATTTAAGGCGGATCCAAATTTAATTAATTGGATCCAATAAGGCAAGCATTTTTTACAACCGGAGGGGCAGGCAAGCGCGGACGGGCCACGCCATGGGTGGTCGCCGTCTTGCGCTGTGGATAAGTCAATGCGCCAGCAGGTAGCGCAGCACGCCCGTGGAGATGATGCCGATGACCACCGTGGGCAGGATGGAGAGGCGGCTGGCCGCCGCCACCGTGATGGCCAGCGCCATCAGGTCGGCCGGACGGTCGGAGACGAAGGCCGGGGCGATCACCGAGATGAGCACGCAGCCAGGCACGCATTCGAGCACGTAGCGCATGCGTGGACTGAGCACGCGGTTGCGCAGCGCCAGGTAGCCGAGGATACGGGTGAGGTAGGTGCCGCCGGCCATGAGGACGACGGTGGCGAGGGTGGCGGTGTCGATCATCGCTGCGGCTCCCGGGGAGCGGTGAGCGCGGCGCTGGCCAGTCCGGCGATGGCACCGGCGGCGACATACCAGGCGCCTTGCGGCATGAGCCGGTAGGTCAGTGCGGCCACCACCAGGCTGACCAGCCATGGACGGCTGGCGCGCATGCCGCGCCACATGCCACGTAACAGCACCAGGAAGACGGCGGTGAAGGCCATGTCGAAGCCGAATTTCTCCACATCCCCGATCACCGGACCCAGCGCCGCACCCAGGCCGGTGAACAGCACCCAGGTCAGGTACAGGCCGGCCGAGGCGCCCAGGTAGTAGGGCAGGCTGACGCGGCCGGTGCCACGGCGCTGCGCATCGGCCAGCGCCAGTGCCCAGCTTTCGTCACACATGAAGAACAGCGCGGCCAGCGCGCGACGGCGCGGCACATGGCGCAGATACGGCGCCAGCGCGGCGCTCATGAGCAGGTGCCGGCTATTGACCAGCAGCGACATGGCGGCGATCAGCAGCAGATGCGGTGGCGAGGTCCACAGGCGCACGGCGGTGAATTCCGAACCACCGGCGAAATTGAGTCCGGTCATCAGCGGCACTTCCCAGATGCCCAGGCCCTTCTGCACCGCCTGTGCACCCAGCACCAGGGCGAAGGGGATGAAGCCCAGCAGCACGGGTAGCGAGGCGCGCAGGCCACGTCGCGCTTCCTGGGCGGCAGTGGGCAGGGCGGCAGGAGCGGGGGCGAGGTCTTCCCCGGCGGAGGTGGGTTGTGCGGCAGACATGCGTGATCCGGTAGAGCGAAGAACGAAGGGGACCCGCATTGTGCACCGAAGCCGTGGCCTGCGTGCGTGTATTTGCTGACCCGTTCTCATGCGGCAAAAACAAACGGCCTCCCGATGGGAGGCCGTTCATCCTGACGCCGGAGGGGATCAGAAGTTGTGACGGATGCCGAACATCAGCACAGCCTGGCTCTTGCCATTGGAGGCCGAGCTGTTCTGCGAATCGCCCACGGCGGCCACGGCATTGATGATGCTGCCATTGGAGGCCAGCGTATTGCCGCCTGCCAGCTGATAAGCCTGCAGGAAGTACAGCGCGGTGCGCGGCGAGAAGGCGTAGGTCTCCTGCAGCGACAGCTGGTGGTAGTTGGCGGCCGTGGAGATGCCGTTGCCCTTGTCGGCGAAGGTGTAGCTGTAGCCGGCGGCCAGCGCCACCTGCGGCGACCACTGGTAGGTCGAGAAGACGCCGGCGGTCTGGAACTTCACCGCCTGCGTGAACACCGAACCGCTGCCCGGACGATACTGGGCCACGCTGTAGGTGGCGCCCAGCATCAGCTTGTCGATGGTGTAGCGGGCCGCGGCGGCGATCATCTGGGCGCTGTTGGCGCTCTGGTAGCCGGCATTGATGGCCGAGCTGGGGATGTTGGCGGTGGCCGTGGAGGAGTTCCAGCTGGCGTTGCCGGTACCGATGTTGAGGTGCTGGAAGCCCAGTGCGAAGTTCCAGGCATTGACGTTGTACTTCGCGGCCAGGCTGTAGGCGTTGCCCGTGGAGGTGGCGCCGGCGGTCTCGCCGAAGCCGTACAGGGCGCTGACCTGCGCGCCCGCGAAGACCGGCGAGCTATAGGTCACTGCATTGCTGCTGCGCACGGTGGTGTCCAGGCCATCCACATCGCCAGGGTGTGCGCCGGTGGCGCCGGTCAGCACCGTGGTCGGGCCGATGGCGCCCACGTACAGGTAGTAGGGCGTGTACTGGCGACCGACGGTCAGCGTACCGGTGCTGGCGCTGCTCAGGCCGACGAAGGACTGGCGGTTGAACAGGGTATTGGCCGAGCTCATGGCGCCGGTATTGGTGTCGAAGCCGTTCTCCAGCTGGAACAGCGCCTGCATGCCGCCACCCAGATCCTCGACACCCTTGAAGCCGATCTTGCTGGCCGACAGGTTGCCCGAGCGCAGGTAGGTGTTGTGCAATCCGCCCTGGTTGCTGGTGTAGACCAGGGCCGTATCGACCACGCCATAGATGGTCACGCTGCCCTGCGCGCAGGCCAGCAGCGGTGCGCCGATGACGGCGCCCAGGATGCCTGCGGCGATCCGGCTGTTTCGTAAAGTCATGTTGTCCTCGTTGTTGTGTCGTGCGCTGATGGTTGTCGTTGCAGTCGCGGCGTGCGCCGCTGCCGATCGGCCCCATGCCACCAGCCGCGCATGGGGTCGATTCGCCGCTGCACCGGTGACCACCGGCGCAGCAAGCAAAAGGGGGAAGAAAACCGGAAAGCGCGGCGCGCGTCAGTCCCGGCGGCGCGGCAAGGGCGCACGGACAGGGATGGCGGGCAGGCGGTGGCAGGCTGCGACGGCAGCGTGGGCGATGATGGGCATGGCGGTCTCCGGTATGTTGGAACTTGCTCTTCGGCAAATGTCTTCTGCTGCGCTCCGGAGGGGATGAACGCCAGGATGGCGAACCGGATCGCGGCTGAAGCAGTAGACTGACTGATCAATCAAAGTTGTTGGTCATCAGACGTCCTATTTCAAAATCATCGCATTCGCATGTTTGAAAGTCAAGAACGTCGGCATGACCTGGCATGAGGGGACATGACGGGGCGTGGCGTACACGCATCAGCGAAGGCGTTCGCGCGGGAAATGCAAGCCAGTGGTCAGCATCACCCGGGCGATCCGGGAATGCTTAGTTGTAGTACATCGTATGTGATGAGCCGATTTCTCGCCGAGGGGCAGGGGTGCTCAGGCGCTCATGCTGCCCAGTACGCCCATGATTTCCTCGCCCAGCAACTGCCCGGCCAGACCATGTCCGGGTTTGTCGCGTCGTACCAGCGAGAGCATGTTGCTGCGGAAGCCGCGATCGCGGATCTGGCGGAAGGTCAGCACTTCCTGGCGCATTTCCTCGGCGATGTCGAAGCGGCTCAGGAAGGCCACCGCGTCGCCGGTGGCGGCCAGGCGCTTCATTGCCTCGATGGAGTTGGTCCGGAACGAGGCTTCCACCGCCACGCCGGCTTCGGCAAAGGTCTCGGTGATGATGCCGTGGATCAGCATGGAACGGTCGGCGAACACCAGCGGGTAGGAGGCGAAGTGCGCCAGCGGGATCGACTCCATGCGCGCCAGCGCGTGGTCGGGCGACATCACCGCGCCCAGGCTGGCATCCATTTCCCACAGGGAGGCCAACTGGGGCGAGGCGGGGATGTTGAAGCCCAGCCCGAGGTCGGCTTCGCCGGAGGCCAGGGCTTCCTGGATGGCGCGCGCCGGCAGTACCCGGATCGAGACCCGGATCTGTGGATAGCGCGCACTGAACTGGCTGGCGGCGGTGGCCACGATGCCGCTGGCCAGCCCGGTCATGGTGGCGATGATGACTTCGCCTGCCTGCAGGGTTTGCAGTTCGCGGATCTCGGCCTCGACCTGGCGGAATTCCAGCAGGGTCTTGCGCACATGGGCCAGCAGCAGCTCTCCGGCCGGCGTGGGGCGCAGGCCGCGCGGCAGGCGCTCGAAGAGCGGCGTGCCCAGTTCTTCCTCCAGGGCCAGCAGATGCTTGTTGATCGCAGACGGCGCCACATGCAGCCGCTCGCCCGCCGCGCGGATGGATCCGCAACGGGCCACTTCATCGAGATAGCGCAGCAGGCGGGCATGCAGCATGGCAAGGCCGAGAGAGTGAAATGATGGTCGAGTGTACTCGAAACGAGCACGCTCTGATCGAAATTCGCTTGTTTTCGATAGCGGTGAATTCGGATGTAATGAGTCCGTCGCGTTCAACAAGGAAGCGACCCGGAGCCACGACAGGCGCAGGCGCCCGCCGTGGCGATCCGGTCCAACATCGGCATTCGACTTCTGCAAATGGTAAGGACGCAAGGCTAGTGACCGCAGCGCAGAACACAACGGAGAGAGGCAAAGCATGTACCAGCAAATCAATGACAGAAATGCGCAGGGACCCCTGCAGGGTGACGCGGTCGCGGCCCACGAAGAACAGGTGCGTACCATTTTCGAGATCCTCAACGGTCGCGCCGAGGCCGACCTGCTGCTCAAGAACCTCAACATCCTGGATGTGCATAGCGAGAGCGTCTATTCCGGTTCCATCCTGGTCCATGACAAGCGCATCATCGGCCTGAACCCGGACGAGAGCATCCTGAAGGTGCGCGAGGTATTCGATGGCCAGGGCCTGTACGCCATCCCCGGCCTGATCGATGCGCACGTCCACTTCGAGGCGCAACTGGCGCATCCGGTGGCCTTCGGCGAAGCCATCGTGCCCTGCGGTACCACCACCATCTTCTCGGAGTGCCTGGACTTCGTCAGTGCCGCCGGCAGCGAAGCGGTCGAGGCCACGGCCGGCCTGTTCAAGGATTACCAGGACCTGCCTTATCGCGTCTTCGCCTTCGCGCCCGGCAAGAAGGTCCCGGTCGCGGTCACCGAGGCGCTGCTGCAGATGGAGCCGGTGATCGGCCTGGGTGAGCTGTCGCACCTGACCTACAGCGTGGGCAATGATGACGACTTCCGCAAGTCGGCCATGGGCCGCGCCAGGAACGGCTTCATGAACACCCACTGGGGCGTGACCACGCTCTCGCCCATGATGCTGAACTACATGCCCGCCATCGGCGCCTTCGCCAACCACGACGTCTGGAAGGAAGACGACATCGAAAAGAGCGTGCGCTACGGCCTGCAGACCCAGGTCAAGTTCGGCGTGGGCAGCCCCGAGGTGATCAAGACCATGCTGCGCGCCATCGTCAAGCGCAACTGGCCGGCCGAGAACTTCCAGCTCTGCGCCGACAATATCTCGGTGGACCGCGTGCTGACCAAGGGCCACATGGACTGGATCATCTCCCTGTGCGCCGAGATGGGCATCAACCCCATCCACGCCATCAAGATGGCCACGCTCTACACCGCGCGCGCCTTCCGCATGGATAACCGGATCGGTTCGCTGACCCCGGGCCGTTACGCCGACATCGTGCTCACCGACAGCCTCTCCAAGATCAATCCGCGCTACGTCTTCAAGGATGGCGAACTGGTGGCCCAGGACCGCCAGATGAAAAAGCGCGTCCAGATCGACTATTCCGGCATGGCCAAGCAGCCGGTACCGGGGCTGGCCGGACTCAAGCCGCAACAGCTGGATCTGGTGCCGCTGGAAATCTCGGCCGACGAAACCATGGCCAAGGTCTTGCTCTTCGACGTCTATGGACGCGGCCACGAGAAGTTCTTCCAGGAAGTCTGGGTGCCGCTGCGCAACGGCAAGGTGGTGCCGGAGCTCGATGGCGTCAAGCTCAACCGCATCTCGGTGGTGCAGCGCTACGCCAACGGTCAGCGCCATGTGGTCAACGGGCTCTTCAAGGGCGTCTCGATAGAGCGTGGCGCGGTAGCGACATTCTGGCCCGCGCCCAAGGCCTACTTCGTCGTGGTGGGCGATGATAGCGCCGAGATGTGCGACTGCCTCAAGCGCGTGGATGAGAAGGTGGGCGGCTGCGTGGTCACCGACCGTGGCCAGGTCAAGGCCGAGCTGCCGCTGGACATCTATGGCGTCATGGCCAACATGGGATTGCCGCAGCTGCTGGAAGCTACCCGTGCCATCGATGCCGCGCTGGCGGAGATGGGTAACCGCAACGAAGGTGAACCGGTGGTGAACAAGCTGCTCACGCTGTTCATCTCGCTGGACCGCTTCGGCTTCATGGCCTGACATTGAGCTGAACGCGGCACACCGACCAGGCATGCGGCCAGCACGGCCGCATGCCGGTTTCCATCGTAATCCAAGGCAGTCGCAGTGCATCGGTACCTACCCAGGAGACAGACATGGCGCAGCACCACAAAGAGGCGGACATCATCGATACCGGCAGTCTGACACGACGCTGGATCACCTATTTCATTGGCATCTACATCCTGACATTCGGCGTGAGCCTGGCCATCCGTGCCGGCATCGGCATCTCGCCGCAAAGCAGCTTCACCCGCACGCTCACGCTGATCCACGCGCCGCTGAGCCAGGGCACCTACAACTTCATTCTGGAGTTGTTCATGTTGCTGCTGACCTATCTGGTCCTGCCGCGTGATTTCCGCCTCAAGAATTTTGCCTCGCTGATCCCGGCTTTCGTGCTGGCCGCCTTCCTGGACGTGAACCTGATGCTCACCCGCGCCATCGCCCTGGAGCAATACGCGGCCCGCTTCAGCCTGCTGGTGGTGGCCGATGCGCTGCTGGCGCTGGGCCTGTTCCTGATGATCCGGGCCAATCTGGTGTTGATGCCCATCGACATGTTCGTCAATACCGTCTTCAAGCGCACCGGCTGGAAGTGGGGCAACATCAAGACCGGTTTCGACTGTAGCCTGCTGGTCCTGTCGGCCGCGCTGGGCCTGGCCTTCCTGGGCGAGCCGCATTTCATCCGCGAAGGCACCATCATGAATGCCATCCTGGTGGGCCAGTACATCAAGCTGTACTTCTTCCTCTATCGCAAGTTCAGTAGCGCGCGCGCCCAGCGGGCCAGCCTGGCTGCCCCCGGCGGCGGCGCCGTCCCCTCCAGCTCCGGCAAGTAATCCACTAATCCGGTAATCCAGCACAGGCCCGCTTACGCGGGCAATCCGAACACAGGGCGACCGACCGGCGCGCCCCGTGCGGGGACGCTTGCGCCTGCTCATCGCCACGGGGCCAGGCGTTCCCCACCATCGCCGTCATCCAACGACAAAACAGGGAAAGGAATCCAGCTCGTGAACAAGACCCCACTGGCAGCCATGCTTGCCATCTTCGCCTGCAGTATCGCCTGCCGCGCCTCGGCGCAGGAAGTCACCGTCTCCGGCCTGGTCGATGCCTATGCCGGCGCGCTGCAATACGCCGGCAGCCAGCGCGCCGCCGTCGTCAACTCGGGCGGCATGAGTACCTCCTGGTGGGGTGTGGAGGGCAAGGAAGACCTGGGTGGCGGCCTGCGCGCCGAGTTCAAGCTGGCCAGTTATTTCCGCAACGATACCGGGGCCGTGGGCCGCTTCAATGGCAACGAGAGTTTCTTCAGCCGCAATGCCTACGTCGGTCTGGCCAGCGACATGGGGACGCTGCACCTGGGCCGCGACGGTGCTCCCAACTTCCTGCCGACAGCCCTGTTCAATGCCTTCGGCGACTCCTTTGCGTTTTCTCCGCTGGTGCTGCATGCCAACGTGCCGCTGTACAACGGCACCGGCTGGGATTCGGTCAATGCCAGCGATACCGGCTGGAGCAACCAGATCCGCTACACCACGCCGCGCATGGGCGGCTTCACGGCCAACCTGCACTACCAGTTCGGCGAGGTGGCCGGGGATAGCGGCAACCACAACGTCGGCGCCAGCTTCCTCTACCTGCAGGATCGCTTCGGCCTGGGCGGCTTCGTGCATCGGGTACGCATGGACAATCCCCTGCCTGGCACGGTCGGTGTGGTCAAGCTGGGCTTTTCCCAGCAGGATGCGTGGATGCTGTCGGGCAAGGTGGCGCTGGGCCAGGCCTGGATCTATGCCAACTACGAGCATGGGCGCAACAGCAATGCCTCCGGTGCGGCCGGTGAAGCCGTCAGCCAGACCTGGAGCATGAGCGCCGACTACGCCATCGGCAACGGCAAGCTGCAGGCCGCCTACGCACGCACCAGCTGGACCGGCACGGCCGGTGTCGCGCTCAATGGCCGCGCCCGCGATACGCTCACACTGGGATACGACTACGACCTCTCCAAACGTACCGATCTCTATGCGGTGGCCATGCAGGACCGCATCACCGGCTATGCGCGTGGGCTGTCCTATGCCACTGGCATCCGGCATCGTTTCTAGGAAGCGGGTTGCCGGATCCAGTCGGTGATGAGCTTGACGGTCTGCGCCTCGGCATTGGGATAGCCATGCCAGTGCCGCGCCTCGCAGGGATCGCCCTGCGGTGATGAACCGCCCTCGACCAGGATGAACTTGCGTTGGGGCGCATTCTTCAGGCGGTCAATGAGCGCTTCAGCTTGGCTGGGGACGCAGATGGGACAGGCATCGAGCTTGTGATGCACCACCAGCGTGGGGACGGTGATCTTGTCCAGGTCCTGGGTGCCGATCGCACCGGCCTTGCGGTTGGTGACGCTGGAGGTCAGTACCAGTCCGGCAATACGCTCGCTCCCCAGGGCAATGGTGGCGGCCGTGGCCGAGACCGTGCCACGGCTGGTCCCCACCAGCCATACCGGCTTGCCGTAGGTGCTGCGGGCGTAGTCGATCACATGCGCGATCTCGGTCACATGCTCGCTGCTGATGCGTTCGGGGAAGTCCAGCAGGCGCAGGTCGCTGGCGCGAAACATCACCAGCACATTGAAGCCCTGGTCCACGAACAGCTGCCGCGAACGTACCAGGAAATTGCCGCTGCCCGGTTCGCCATTGCTGATCTTGCCGGTGCCGGCATCACCACCCGGCAGCAGGATCAGTGTGGCGCCGGCCTGGGCATGTTCCATCGCATAGACCGGGATGCGGGCGTCGCCGCGCCCGGCATCGAGTTGCACGAAACCGTCGGCGGCCCGGGCCGGCGGCGCCAGAACTAGCAACATCGCCAGCCACATCGCCGGCAACATCGTCAACAGCCAGGATCTGCACAAGCGCATGATGGACTCCCCGTCAGGACCACTCAGGCGAACTGGCTGCCACCCAGGCGGAACACGCTGACCGAGGCCGCCAGGTTGCGCGCCTGTGTCTTGAGGGCCTCGGTGGCGGCCGCCGCTTCTTCGACCAGCGCGGCATTCTGCTGGGTCACGGTATCCATCTGGGCGATGGCCTGGTTGACCTGTTCGATGCCGGCTTCCTGCTCGCCACTGGCCGAGGAAATCTCGCTCATGATCTGCGTGACGTTGCGCACGCTCACCACCAGTTCCTCGATGGTGGCACCGGCCGACTTGACCAGGCGGCTGCCGGCTTCGACCTTGTCCACCGAGCTGCCGATCAGTTCCTTGATCTCCTTGGCGGCGGTGGCCGAACGCTGCGCCAGGCTGCGCACCTCCGAGGCCACCACCGCAAAGCCGCGTCCCTGCTCGCCGGCACGGGCGGCTTCGACGGCGGCATTCAGGGCCAGGATATTGGTCTGGAAGGCGATGCCATCGATGACCGAGATGATGTCCTCGATCTGGCGCGCCGAGGCCTGGATATCGTCCATGGTACTGACCACGTCGGAGACTACCAGTCCGCTACGCGAGGCCACTTCCGAGACCGAGCCGGCCATGGAGTTGGCCTGGCGCGCGTGGTCGGCATTGCGCCTGACGGTGGAGGTGATCTGTTCCATCGCCGCCGCCGTTTCTTCCAGCGAGCTGGCCTGCTGCTCGGTACGCGCCGACAGGTCGAGATTGCCACCGGCGATCTGGGTCGAGGCGGTGACGATGGTATCGCTGCCGCTGCGCACACCGCCCACCACGCTTTGCAGGCTGGTGTTCATATCCTTGAGGGCTTGCAGCAACTCGCCCGTTTCATCGCGGCGGGTGACCACGATGCGGCTGCTGAGGTCGCCGGCGGCCACCGTCTTGGCGATCTGCACGGCCTCGCGCATGGGTCGGGTGATCGAGCGGGTGGCCAGTACCGCCAGCAGGATGGCCAGCGCCACGGACACTGCACCTACGGCCACATCGAGCGTTTTGCCGGCGCTGATCGCGCTGGAAATGCCCGCGCCGGTGCTGGTGGCGTTCTCGCGGGCGATGGCCAGCAAGCCGGCGAAGCCGGTCGCCAGCACCTTGTCGGCACCACTGATGGCAGCATCGATATCGGCCACCGCAGCACCGGCTGCACGCATCGATTGCGCCTTGGCCAGTGCTTCTCGGTAAGTGCCGATGCCGGCGCCGATCTTCTGCAGCAGTTCTTCTTCCCTGGGCTGGTCCACGCCGAGCTGGCGGTATTGCGTCATCAGCGTGGCAATGGCATCCATGTCGGCCAGGAAATGCTTGTCGTAGTCCTTGCCCCGCACCACGTAGTTCTTGAAGTTCTGGACGCTGTCGCCCAGCCTGATGTAGCCCTGGGTGGCGACATCCTGCTTGCTCAGCACGGTGCCGGAAAAGCCGTCCCAGTGACGGCCGATCTGGGAGAGGGTGAGGATGGAGGCCACCGTCAGCACGCAGGCTAGCAGGGTGACCATCATGAAGGAAATGCCCAGTCTGGTACCGATTTTCATAGCCACCCCGCAATGATTGATATGTTTTACCGGTTCTGGTGACGAGCCAGAATCGGCGCGACTGGATCTAGACGGTGAAAACAGGATCACATCCGGCTTTGTCTGTTTGGCAAGTCCGATGCGAGCGGCGAGAGTCCGGATGGGATTCTTTCAGCAACCGCAATACTGCTTTGCGAGATTACCAGTTTTTCCCGCAGGTACGCGTGGGTAAACTAAAACTGTGTGAATGAAAGTTACGCAAAGGATAGGCAAGGGCAAGATCCGCTTGCATTCACGAGGAGCCGATCATGCGCACCATCATCCTGAAGAAGTTCTCTCTCACCGCCGTCCTGTCGCTGGCTGCACTGAGCGCCTATGCGGCCGAACAGGCGCCGTCGGCACCGGTACAGGCAACGGCAGCGACGTCCACCACGACTACCGCCACCGCCGACAAGCCCGGCCTGACCCGCGCCCAGGTCCTGGAAGACCTCAAGCGCTACCAGCACGAGCACGCCAATCCCAGCTACGCTGAACTGGTCTTCCTGCGCTGATACTAGAGAAATAAGAGAAACAAGAGGGAATTACTGCGGCAGGAACATCTTCTGCAGCAGTGCGATCAGTTGCGCGCGCTCGGCGTCCGAGAGCATCTCGGTGGCCTTGAGCTCCAGTTCGATGGCGGTCTGCTCGGCCTTGGTACACATGCGCATGCCCGCAGTGGTCAGTGCCAGCACCTGCGAACGGCGATCCTGGGGATTGCGCTGGCGCATCACCAGGCCGCGCTGTTCCAGCTTGTCCAGCAAGGTCGCCAGGTTGGGGGGCGACACATTGATGGCCTTGGACAGGCGCTTCTGGTTGATGTCGGGATTGGCCTTCAACAGGCTCAGGACGGTGAAATCCACCGGCCGCAGTTCGAACTTGGCCATGCGCTTCTCGAACAGCGGCATGATGGTGATATAGGCGCGGCGGCAGTTGTAGCCGACCAGGCTGAGCAGCAACTGCTGGTCCAGCGCGCCCTGTTGCGTGGTGTCGTCGTCGGAATCGAAATCAGCCGGCTTCTTGGGCAGCATGGTGGTCCAGGTCGGGGGAGGAAAGCGGCAAGCCGTTTGCCAGGCAGCCCTCGATGATGCCGCAGAGCTGACGGACTTGCGCGAACACAAAGGCGAAATGATAGCACGCGGCATCCCGCTTGCCGCCGTAGTAGGACGGGTCCGAAGCCAGCGCCGACAAGGCGCGCCGGCCTGCCCGCAGCCACATCCAGCCCAGCGCCACATGGCCGGTCAGGCGCAGCATTTCGTCGGCTACGAAGTAGGGCAGCGTCGGTGAGTGGGCCGCAGCGGCGGCGATCGCACGCGCCAGGACTTCCAATTTATCCACAGCCTCGCGCAGCAGTTTCGCTTCGTAGCCAAGTAGCGAGTCATCGTTGGCATCGGCGCGCACCAGCGCCAGGAAGTCCGCCAGCCGGCGTCCCTCGTCGCCCAGCACCTTGCGCATGAGGAAGTCGATGCCCTGGATCTCATTGGTCCCTTCATAGATCATCGTGATGCGCGCATCGCGCAGGTATTGTTCGATACCACTCTCCACCACATAGCCGTGACCGCCGAAGACCTGCAAGGCCTGGCTGGTGCACTGGAAACCCTGCTCCGTCAGGAAGGCCTTGATGACCGGCGTGATGAACTCCAGCCGCTCATGATGACGACGGCGCAGCGCGGCATCGGGATCGTGCTCGGCCAGATCCAGCAGCAGGCCGGCCCAGCAGGTCAGCATGCGCGCGCCCTCGATGCGGCAGCGTTGTTCCATCAAGAGTTTCTGCACGGCCGGATGATGGGCGATCAGGTCGCCTCCCGGTACCGCGGTGCTGCGCGTGGGCGCGCGCGACTGGCGGCGCTCGCCGGCATAGGCGCTGGCCCGTTGCCATGCCGCCTCCGCCAGCCCCAGCCCCTGCGCCCCCACATGCAGGCGCGCCGCATTCATCATCACGAACATGGCGGCCAGCCCGCGTCCCGGCTCGCCCACCAGCCAGCCCTGCGCCTGCTCGAAGCGCAGGCTGCAGGTGGCGCTGCCGTGGATGCCCATCTTGTGTTCGATGCCGGTGCAGCGCACGCCGTTGCGGCTGCCATCGGGTAGCACGCGCGGCGCCAGCAACAGCGACAGGCCCTTGCTGCCTGGCAGCGCATCGGGCAGGCGCGCCAATACCAGGTGGACGATGTTGTCGGTGAGGTCGTGCTCGCCACCGGAGATGAAGATCTTGTCGCCGCTGATGCGATAGCTGCCATCCTCCTGCGGCAGGGCGCGCGTGCGCAATTGCCCCAGGTCGCTGCCGGCCTGGGCTTCGGTGAGGCACATGGTGGCCAGCCACTGGCCGCTGGCGATCTTCTCCAGGTAGCGCGCCTGCAGCTCGGGCGCACCATGCGCGGCCAGGCAGGCATAGGCGCCATGCAGCAGGCCCGGATACATGGTCCAGCCATGATTGGCTGCACTGAGCATTTCATAGAGGGCGCAATCGAGTACGTGCGGCAAGCCCTGGCCGCCATGTTCCGGGGCGCAGGCCAGGGCCGGCCAGCCACCCTCGCAGAATTGCGCATAGGCGCGGGCGAAGCCGGCGGGCGTATGGACCGCGCCCTCGTCAAAGCGACAGCCTTCACGGTCGCCACTGGCGTTGAGCGGCGCGACAACTCCGGCGGCGAAGCGGCCGGCTTCTTCCAGTACCTGTGTCATCAGGGCGCTGTCGAACTCGGCATGCGCGGGCAGGGTGCGCAAGACCTCGGGGGCCTGCAGGATTTCATCGAGCACGAAGGCAAAGTCGCGCAGCGGCGGTACATAAGACATCATCGCTCCCGGCGGACTCAGTTGAGCAGGTAGGCGTCATACACCACGGCATTGCCCAGGCGCATGGCGTAACCCACGCCCATGGCACGGTTGAGCCAGTCATATTTCTTGCTGGCGGTTTCGAAGCTCATGAACAGGCGGAAGGTATAGCGCGACGGATCGACCGGCTTGCCCTGGGCAACCTCGGCCATCACCTCCGGCGGGCCGTAGCGCACGCCCCGGGTCTGCAGGTAGACCAGTTCGCCGTCCTCCAGCTTCAACAGGTAGCGGGTATCGATGATGGCCAGGCCATCGGCGGTCACGGTCTGCCAGTCGGCGCCGTTGTTGAGGATCTCGCCGTTGAGCAATGGTCCCTTGAAGCTGCCACCGGTGATCGGGATGATGCGGCGGCGACCCAGGTCGGAGGTCTTGCCCAGCTCCCAGATCGGCGCCACCAGGTCTACCGAGAAGCGCGCCAGGAAGGCCAGCTTGGGTTGCGGCGGCACCAGCGTGGTGTTGTCGGCGTCGCTGGCCGCGTGGGCCTGGAAGGACAGTGTCAGTGCGGCCAGCAGCAGGAACAGCTTTTTCATCATGGTCTCCTTGTTCAATTTTCCAACTATGTCTTTATGTCATGGCAGGGTGCAGAAAACCTCAAGGCTCAGGAAGCCGCCACCGCCTCGGCGTCGGCCTTCTTGCCAAAGCCCAGGTAAGCCTGGATCACTTGCGGATCGCCGGCCAGACGGGCCGATTCTCCCTGCATGGTGACCTTGCCCAGTTCCAGCACGTAGCCATGGTCGGCCGTCTGCAGGGCGGCGCGTGCATTCTGCTCCACCAGCAGCACCGAGATGCCGGCCGTGCGCAGTTCGGCGACGATCTGCAGGATCTCCTTGACGATGCGCGGTGCCAACCCGAGGCTGGGTTCGTCCAGCATCAGCAGCGCCGGCTTGGCCATCATGGCGCGGGCGATGGCCAGCATCTGGCGTTCGCCGCCCGAGAGCGTGCCGGCCAGTTGTGCGCGCCGTTCCTTGAGGCGCGGGAACAGATCGAAGACCACCGGCAGCTGGTCCATCGGCTGTGCCTGGCGCAGCCGCAGCCGGCGAAATCCGCCCAACAGCAGGTTGTCCTCCACGCTCATGCTGGCAAACAGTTCGCGTCGCTCCGGCACCAGTGCGATGCCTTCCATGACCCGCTGTTCCAGGCTCCAGCGCTCCACCGCACGGCCAAGATAGCGCACCGTGCCCTGTGCGGGCAGCACGCCCATGATGGCGTTGAGCAGCGTCGACTTGCCCGCGCCATTGGGGCCGATCACGGTGGCGATGCTGCCGCGCTCCAGCGTGAGGTTGATGTCGTGCAGCGCCTGCACCTTGCCATAGCTGGCGCACAGCTGCGCCACTTCCAGTATCGCTTCGCTCATTCGATTCCACCCAGGTAGGCTTCGATCACGGCGGGATGCCGCTGGATCTCGTGCGGTGTGCCTTCGGCGATCTTGCTGCCGAATTCCATCACCACGATGTGGTCGGTCAGTTCCATGACGAATTCCATGTCGTGTTCCACCAGCAGGATGCTCATGCCATCGGCGCGCAGCTCCTGCAGCACGCGTGAGAGTGCCTGCTTTTCCAGGTGGCGCAGGCCGGCGGCGGGTTCGTCCAGCAACAGCAGCAGCGGATCGCAACACAGCGCGCGGGCGATCTCCAGGATGCGTTGCTGTCCCAGTGCCAGATTGCCGGCTTGCTCATGCATCAGGTGTTGCAAGCCGACGCGATGCAGGGCGCGCGCAGCCTCGTCGAGCAGCGCCGTCTCCTCGGCGCGCTCCAGGTGCAGCATGGCATTGACGGTATTGCGCAGGAAACCCTGTTGGCTGCGCATGTGCGCGCCCAATGCCACGTTTTCCAGCACCGACATGCCTGGCAGCAGGCGCACATGCTGGAAGCTGCGGGCAATGCCCAGCCGGGCAATGGCGCGCGAGGGCAGGCCGGCGATGTCGCGGCCATTGAAGCTGACGCGACCACCACTGGCATGCAGCAATCCGGTGACCAGGTTGAAGGTGGTCGACTTGCCGGCGCCATTGGGACCGATCAGCCCGACGATTTCACCGGCCTTGACGTTGAAGGACACATCGTTGACCGCCACCAGCCCGCCAAAGCGCTTGTTGATCTGGTCTACCTGCAGCAGCGGTGCGCCGCGTGCCGGGGCGGCCCGCTTGCCCATGGTCGCGGGGCCGGCCACGCGCAGCGGCGGTGCCACCGGCGGGAAGGCGCGCAGCCACAGCGCACGCACCCACGGCCACAGGCCACCGCGGGCGTACTTCAGCAGCAGGATCAGGATCAGGCCGAAGACGATGGTTTCATAACTGCCGGCGTCCCCCAGAAGGGCGGGCAGCAGGACCTGCAACTGATCCGAGAGCAGCTTGAGCACCCCCGCGCCCAGCAGCGCGCCCCAGAGGTGGGCGATGCCGCCGACCACCACGATGAAGAGGTATTCGATCCCCATGGACAGGCTGAAGGGCGAGGGATTGACAGTGCGCTGCATGTGCGCGAACAGCCAGCCCGACACCGAAGCCAGCAAGGCCGCAAAGACGAATACCAGGATCTTGTAGCGGCCGGTATCGACGCCCATGGCCTCGGCCATCGAGCGGCCTCCTTTCAGGGCGCGGATGGCGCGTCCCGCGCGCGAGTCCAGCAGGTTCAGCGAGACCCACACCGCCGCCAGCACGATGGCCCAGATGAGGTAGTACAGGTGGCGTTCGCGGGACAGGTCCAGGCCGGCCAGCTGCAGCGCCGGGATGCCGGAGATGCCGTCGTACTTGCCCAGCCAGTCCACCTTGCCGAACAGGAAGTACAGGCTGATGCCCCAGGCGATGGTGGCCAGCGGCAGGTAGTGGCCAGACATGCGCAGCGTGATGCGACCCAGGACATAGGCTGACACGCCCGTGATCACGAGACCCAGCGGCAGCGTCAGCCAGGGCGAGACGCCGTGGGCGGTGGTGAGGTACGAGGTAGTGTAGGCGCCCAGTCCGACGAAGGCGGCCTGGCCGAAGGAGGTCATGCCGCCGATGCCGGTCAGCAGCACCAGGCCGATGGCCACCAGGGCGTAGAGACCGATGTAGTTGGCCTGGATCACCCAGAACTGCGGCGTGGGCAGCACGGGGAAGAGTGCCAGCAGCACCAGCAGTGCGTAGAGCGGGAGTCGTTTGTTGATCATGCTTATTCCTCGTCCTCGTCATGCGCGGGGGTGACCAGCGAGCGCCACAGCAGTATCGGCAGCAATGCCATGAAGACGATCACTTCCTTGTAGTCGCTGGCCCAGAAGGAGCTGAAGGATTCCAGCAGCCCCACCAGCAGCGCGCCGCCTGCGGCCGCCGGGAAGCTGGCCAGCGCACCGATGGTGGCGGCGACGAAGCCCTTCAGGCCGATCAGGAAACCGGAGTCATAAAAGATGGTGCTCATCGGGCCGATCAACACGCCCGACAGAGCACCGATAAACGCTGCCACGGCAAAGGACAACTTGCCAGCCAGCGTCGTGGAGATACCCATCAGCCGCGCGCCCAGGCGGTTCACCGCCGTGGCGCGCAAGGCCTTGCCATACAGGGTGCGGCCGGAGAACAGCCACAGTGCTACCAGCAGCGCCACGGCGGCCACCACCACCACCACGGTCTGCGCGCTCAGGGTGAGCTGCGCCAGGTTCCAGCGCTCATCCCAGAAGGCCGGTGTGCGGAATCCTTCCGCACCGAAGAACACCAGGCCCAGCCCGGTCATGGCCAGGTGGATGCCGACCGAGACGATCAGCAATTGCAGCACGCTGGCGTCCGCCATCGATTCATAGATGACCTGGTACATCAGCGGCCCCAGTGCCGTGATGAGCAGCAGCGTGAGCAACACCTGCACCGGCAGCGCGAACTGGTGCGGCGCGGCCCACCACACCAGGGCGGCAATGGCCAGCGGCGCGCCCAGCGTGCCGGCTAGCGCACGCGGCAACAGGGCTGCCTGGCCGCTGCGCAACAGGCTGGCGGCCTGCATGCCGGCCGCGCAGATGGCCAGCACCAGCAGCAGCCACAGCGGGCCGGGACGTTGGCCCTGCTGCAGCATGGCCAGCGTCAGGGCGCCGAAGGCGACGAACTCGCCCTGCGGGATGAAGAGGATGCGGGTGACCGTGAAGACCAGCACCAGTGCAATGGCGATCAAGCCATAGACGATGCCGTTGGTCAGGCCATCCAGGGTCAGGATGGCGGCAATCGAAGAGTCCATGAGTCGTAGGCGGTGGAGTGGAACAATGGCGCAGTGGAGCCGTGGAACAGTTGAGCAATCCGGCGTCGAAGGGGCGGCGCAGCGCCGCCCCGGATATGCTCGCAGCCCTTAGGGATTGACGGCCTTCCAGTTGCCGTTCTGGATGGTCAGCATGATGCGTGCGTCGTCACCCAGGCCGAAGTGATCCTTGGCCGTGTAATGCAGCGTGCCTTGCGAGATCTGGATCGGCCCGGCGTTTTCCAGTGCCTCCTTGAGCGCCGCGCGGAAGGCCGGGGTGCCGGGCTTGGCCTTCTTGAGTGCTTCTGGCACCACCTTCTGCAGCACCAGTTGCGCGTCATAGACGTGGGCGGCGAAGAGGTTGCGGGTGCCGGCGCCATATTGCTTCTCGTAGCGGGTCACGAAATCGGTCGCCAGCTTCTTGGAGGGATTGCTGTCCGGCAGCGCTTCCGGCACCACGGCCGGCCCCGACACCACGTAGGATCCCTCGACATCCTTGCCGCCCAGGCGGATCAGGTCGCGCGAGGCGGCGCTGTGGGTCTGGAAGATCCTGCCCTTGTAGCCGCGTTCGATGAGGGCCTTGTGCGGCATGGCAGCGCCACTGCCCGAGGCCACCACCAGCACCGCATCCGGGTTGCTGCTGACCACGCGCAGGGCCTGGGCGGTGACGCTGGTATCGGCACGCGAGAAGCGCTCCACCGTCACCATCTTGATGCCGGCCGCAGTGGCCAGGCGCTGCACCTCCTTGAGCCAGTTCTCGCCATAGGAGTCGGAGTAGCCCAGGAAGCCGATGGTCTTCACGCCCAGCTTCTTCATCTGCTCCACCACGCCACCGGCCATCACGGCGGTGGACTGCGGCAGGCGGAAGGTCCAGGCGTCACGCCCTTCGGCGGTCTCGATGGGGGAGATGGCCAGCTGCACCGTCTGCGACTCCAGCGCCACATCGGCCACGGCCAGGGTGGGCGGCACGGCGGCCGAACCGATGATCAGGTCGACCTTGTCCTCGGCCACCAGGCGGCGCGCGTTCTTGCTGGCCTGGGTGGGATCGGTGGCGTCGTCGAGGACAATGAGCTTCACCTTCTCGCCGCCGATGCTCTCGGGCCACAAGGCAAAGCCATTCTTGGCCGGGATGCCCAGGCCCGAACCCGGGCCGGTCAGCGACATCACCACGCCGATAGTCAGCTCGGCCTGCGCTGCGCCCGCACAGGCCAGCATGGCTGCCAGTACGCCTGCCTTGGATGCCAGTTTCATCTTCATCTCCGTCTCCTTGTATTTATCGATTGTTGACGGGCAGAACGTATGCGCTCCACCTCGTTTGCAGCTGATTCCTTTGTACTGCCCATCCAGCGCTGCCCGTTCGGACTGAGTAGCGGCCCAGCCGCGTATCGAAGACACGCCGCAGCGTCTTCGATACGGCCCGGACGGGCCTACTCAGTCCGAACGGTAGTCCTTCTGTTCAACTACACATGGCCCTGATGTCCTCCGGGATGGCGATGGCCTTGATGCGGTTCGGGTCCTCCGGGTGGCGGATCGCAAACACTCGGGTATCGCGGCCCTCGCAGAGCAGTTCGCCATCGCGCTTCAATTCGTGGCGCATCACGAAGGTCTTGTCGTTCCATTCGATGATGGTGGAATGCACCTCCAGCTGGTCGCCATAGGTGGCCGGGCGCACGAAGCGCGAGCTGATGTCGACCACGGGCGTGCCGATGATGCCGCGGGTCTTCTCGGTCTCGCGCCAGGGCGGCACGCCGCATTGGTGGAAGAAGTTGCGCGAGGCTGCGTCATACCAGCGAAAGAAATTGGGGAAGTACACAATGCCGGCCGGATCGCAATCGCCGAACTCCACGCGCACGGGATAGATGATGGTCTTGTCCATGTCGCTCTCCCTAGCGCGGCGCCAGCCGCAATGCGCCATCCAGGCGGATCACCTCGCCGTTGAGCGAGAGGTTGGTGGCAATGTGCAGGGCCAGCTGCGCATATTCCTCGGCCTTGCCCAGACGCTTGGGGAAGGGGATGGAGGCGGCCAGCGATTGCTGTACTTCTTCGGGCAGCTTGTAGAGCAGGGGGGTGAGGAACAGCCCTGGGGCAATGGTCACCACGCGGATGCCGTATTGCGCCAGGTCGCGCGCCAGCGGCAGCGTCATCGCCGTGATGCCGCCCTTGGAGGCGGCATAGCCGGCCTGCCCGACCTGGCCATCGAAGGCCGCCACCGAGGCGGTGGCCACGATCACGCCGCGCTCGCCTTCGGCCAGCGGTTCGGCAGCGGCCATGCGGGCGGCCACCAGGCGGATCACATTGAAGGTGCCGATCAGGTTGACGTTGACGATGCGGCTGAAGTCTTCCAGCGGGATGGCGCTGCCATCCTTGCCCACCATGCGTCGGGCGCCGCCGATGCCGGCGCAGTTGACCAGGATGCGCGGCACGCCGTTGGTTGCCTGGGCGGCCTCCAGGGCTGCTTCCACGGAGGCGCTATCGGTGATGTCGCAGCGGGCGGCGTGGCAGTTCAGTTCGTCGGCCAGCGCCTGGGCGGCATCCATGTTGACGTCCAGGATGGAAACGCGGGCGCCGGCCTGTACCAGCTGGCGCACGGTTTCGGCACCGAGGCCGGAGGCGCCGCCGGTGACCAGCGCGGCTTGTCCTTGCAGTTGCATGAAGAGATTCCTTGTCGAGTCAGTGGGAGGCCGCCGGGTTTTCCAGCAGCAGGGCAATGCCCTGACCGCCGCCGATGCAGGCCGAAGCGATGCTGTAGCGCGCACCACGCCGGTTCATCTCGCGCGCGGCGGTGATGGACAGGCGCACGCCAGTGGCGGCCAGCGGATGGCCCAAGGCGATGGCACCGCCGTTGACGTTCAGGCGTTCACGGTCCAGACCCAGCTCGCGCTCCACCGCCACGATCTGCGCGCCTTGCGCTTCGTTGATCTCGAAGCAGCCGATATCGGCGACCGTCAGGCCGTTGCGTTCCAGCAGCGTGCGGATGGCCGGCACCGGACCGATGCCCATGATTTCCGGCGGCACGCCTGCCACGGCAGCGGCCACCACACGGGCCAGCGGCGCCTTGTCATGGCGGCGCAGGTATTCGCCCGATGCCACGATGGTGGCGGCGGCCGCGTCCACCAGCGCCGAGCTGTTGCCGCCGGTCTGCACGCCATCCGGATAGAGCGTGCGCAGCTTGCCCAGCACGTCCACTGGAGAGGGGCGCGGATGGGTATCGGTCGCGGCTTCGCCGACCTTGCCCTGCAACTTGATGTGACGGTCGTGGTAGCCCTCCAGGTGGAAGGTCTCGTTGGTGACCGTCACGATCTCGCCCGCATGGAAGCCCGCCGCCTGCGCCTTCAATGCGCGCTCGAAGGAGTAAGCGGCATAGTCGTCGACCTCGGCGCGGGTGATGCCATATTTCTTCGCCAGGTTCTCGGCGGTCTGCGGCATGGTGATGCCGGGGGCCGGATCGACCAGGGCTTCCCACATGTAGTCCTGGAATTCAACCGGCGCACCCAGGCGGAAGCCGCTACGGTGTGAAAACGCCGCAATGGGATTGCGCGTCATCGATTCGCTGCCCACCACCAGGGCGGTCTCGGTATAGCCGCGCTCGATCTGGTCACCGGCCTGGCGGATCAGCTCGAAGCCGGTGCCGCAGATGCGCTGGACCATGATGGCCGGCACCGTCAGCGGCACGCCCGCGTACAGGCCGATGTGACGCGGCAGCATGTACTGGTAGGCGTCACCCGGTGCCATGTTGCCGGCGATGACCGAGCCGATGTCGCTGGCCGGGATGCCGCTGCGCGCCAGTACCTCGCGCGCCACCTTGATGCCCATGTCGGTGGGCGAGAGCTGGCTGAAGCTGGTGCAGTAGTCGACCATGGGCGTGCGTACGCCACCGGCCAGCCAGATGTCCTTGAAGCTGGAATAGAAGGCTGCTTGTGTCATGTTGCGGGTTCCTGGGTGGACCTTAGTGGGTAGGCGAGAGCGCGGCCTGGAGTTTGAGTACGGCGGCATCGCTGCCGGCATACAGGGTCTCGACCAGGGTGGCGCGATGGGTGAGCACGGCGCGCTGGTTGATGGAGCCCTTGTCGGTGACTTCGCCCCGGTCGAAGTTGGGCGGTTCCACCAGCACCAGGGCGCGGGTGACGCGGGTGGAGCTGCCGGTGGCGTGGGATTGCAGGCGTTCCAGCACACCCTGGAAGAAGTCGCGCACCGGGCCGGCGGCCAGCACCTCGGCGCGTGAGGCATCGGCGGGCAGGCGCGCCAGCTGGCGGCAGCGCTCAAGGTTGGGGACGATGAGCATGCCGACCTCGGTGCGGTCCTGACCGGTGATGACGGCATCCTGCAGGTAGGGCGCGCCTTCGTGCGCGATCACCGCGCGCAACGGTCCCACGCTGACCCAGGTGCCGGTATAGAGCTTGAAGTCCTCGGCCACGCGGCCATCGAACATGAAACCGCGATCCGGATGCGCCGGATCACGCCAGCGCACCGCATCGCCCGAGCGGAAGTATCCATCCTCGTCGAAGGCTTCGGCGGTCTGCTCCGGTGCGCGCCAGTAACCCGGCGTGACATTGGGGCCGCGATAGCGGATCTCGATCTTGTCGCCATTGGGGACCAGCTTGATTTCCATGCCCGGGGTCGGGATGCCGATCTGGCCGGCCTGTACCTGCTGGTCGACCACGAACAGCGCCGACGGTGACGTCTCGGTCATGCCCAGCCCGCAGGACATCACGATGCGCTCGCCGCAGGTGGCTTCGGCGGTGGCATGCAGCTTGTCCCAGACCGGCTGGGCCAGTGCCGCACCGGCGTAGAACTGCATGCGCAGGCGGCTGTAGAAGGTGCGACGCAGGGCTTCATCCTTCTCCAGCGCGTGGGCGATGCCTTCCCAACCCACCGGTACGTTGAAGTACACGGTGGGGGCGATCTCGCGCAGGTTCTCCAGCGTCGTGGCCAGCCCTTGCGGCGTGGGCTTGCCCTCATCGATGTACATGGTGCCGCCGTTGTAGAGCACGATGCCGACGTTGTGGTTGGCGCCGAAGGTATGGTTCCAGGGAAGCCAGTCGATCAGGATGGGCGGCTCCTCGGCCAGGAAGGGGAAGGTCTGCACGATCATCTGCAGGTTGCTGCACATCATGCGCTGGGTGTTGACCACGGCCTTGGGCATCTTGGTCGAGCCCGAGGTGAAGAGGAACTTGACGATGGTATCGGGGCCGGTGGCGGCATAGGCGCGCTCCACTTCATCGCCAGCGCGGGTCGCCTCCAGTTCGGCAAAGAGCGTGCACTCGCGCCCGGCGGGCGGCGCTTCGGTGACCACGAACTCGATATCGGGGGCGACCGCATTGACGGCTGCGGCGAACTTTTCGCCATGGGCGGCGAAGATCAGGCCGGGTGTCAGCAACTGCACCGCGTGGCGCAGCTTGGCGTAGTCCTTGGACAGCAGGGAATAGGCCGAGGACACCGGTGCATACGGTACGCCCGCATAGTGGCAGCCCAGCACCAGCATGGCATGTTCGAGGTCGTTCTCGGAGAGGATCAGCAAGGGGCGCTCGGCCGACAGGCCGCGCTGCAGCAGCGCCTGGCCGATGCGGCGCGCGCTCTGCAGGGCCTGGCCGTAACTGATGCGGCGCCAGCCGCCGTGGCCGTCGCGGCGCGCCATGTAGGTGCGCTCGGGGTCGACCGTGGCCCAGTGGATCAGCTTGTCGGTCAGGCGCGCCGGGTAGGCTTCCAGTGGCTGGCGGGTCTTGACGATGGATTGGCCGTCAGCGCCCGGCACGACGTCGACGCCGCCGATACCGAACCTGACGCTGCGATAGCGAGGAGGAGTGTTCATACATGTCTCTGTTGTGGAGTCCCCCGGGATCGTTGCCCGGTGGAGGTGTTGTTATGCACTGCACTGTATTACTGACTGATGCTGACGGTGGCAGGGAAGCTCAGGCCGGCTTCACCTTGTTCTGCTTGTGATCGAGGAAGGCGGCCAGGCGGCCCTTGGTATCGGGATCGCTGCCGGCCACCGCTGCCATGAGCGACTCGGTCATCAGGCCATCCTGGATGGACTGGTCATGGATGCGCGGCAGCACGTGCATGACGCCGTAGTTGGTCATCGGCGCATTGCGGGCGATGCGCTCGGCCAGTTCGCGCGCCTTGTCCAGGCCGCGCCCGGTGGCCACGCTGTATTGCGAGATGCCGGCCTGGTGGCCTTCCTCGGCCGAGAGTACCCGTCCGGTCAGCATCATGTCGGCCATGCGCGCCACGCCGATCAGGCGCGAGATCCGTACCGACCCGCCACCCCCGACGAAGAGGCCGCGCTGGCCTTCCGGCAGGCCGTAGAAGGCGCTTTCCTCGGCCACGCGGATATGCGCCGCCGAGGCCAGCTCCAGGCCGCCGCCGATGACCGCGCCGTGCAGCACCGCGATCACCGGTACGCGGCCGAACTGGATCTGTTCGAAGGCGGCGTGCCACATGCGCGAGTGATGCATGGATTCGGAGGTGTCGCGCTCGCGCAGCTCGGAGAGGTCCAGGCCGGCGCAGAAGTGCTCGCCGTGGCCATGGATGATGGCCACCTTCACGCCCTCGGGCAGGTTCTCGAAACAGTCGCGGATGGCCCGCACCAGCGGGTCGTTGAGCGCATTGCGCTTGGGCGCCCGGTTCAGGGCGATTTCGGCGATGGCGCCGTGTTGCTGGATCTCAAGAAGGTTGCTGTGCTGGTTCATGCGCTCGCTCGTCGTGCCGGTGCCGGCGGTTTGTATCGTTCGAATTAGTTATAACGTATAACTATTATTCAGTATAAGTATCCGGGGCGTAAACGCAAGCGCTCAATGTGTTGCGTTTTGTGCGATCGTCGCAAAAGCGGGCGGTAGTCGAACATTATTTCCTGACCAAACCGCCACCGGCAATGTTGCATCGCAGTCTTCGCGTGTGAAAAAGTAGCCCGGCCTGTACGCCAGGCTGCTGCTGGCCTGGCGGCGCAAAGAAAAACGCCGGTGTGCAGTGCATCACCGGCGTTGCCGTGGAGGAGGGAAACGAAAAACTTATTTTCCGGTGTCCTTCATGTTCTCGAACTTGTCGAATTCCACGTTGTAGGCTTCGTTGCCGATCTTCTCGACCTTGCGCACATAGACGGTCTGCACGATGTCGCGGGTGGCCGGGTCGATCGTGATGGGGCCGCGCGGGCTGGTCAGCTTCATGCCCTTGAGGATGGCCATGGCGCGCTCGCCGTCGATCTTGCCGTTGAGCTTCTTGCTGACCTCGTAGATGGCGGCCATGCCGTCATAGGCGCCCACCGCCATGAAGTTGGGACGGCCTGCGCCTGGGTTGGCGGCGGCGAAGCTCTTGAGGAAGGCCTTGTTCTCCGGCGAGTCGTGCGCGGCCGAATAGTGGAAGGTGGTGATCACGCCCAGCGTGGAGTCGCCCATGGCCGGCATCACATGGTCGTCGGTGAGGTCGCCGGTGGCGATGACCTTGATGCCGGCTTCGGCCAGGCCGCGTTCGCGATAGCCCTTCATGAAGGCGATGCTCTGCTCGCCGGCAGGCACGAAGATGAATACGGCCTCGGGCTTGGCGTCCTTGATGCGCTGGATGTAGGGCGCGAACTCGGGATTGCGCAACGGCACGCGGATGGACTCGACGACCTGGCCGCCACCGCCGATCAGGTTGGTCTTGAAGGCGGTCTCGGCATCGATGCCCGGGCCGTAATCGGCCACCAGCGTGACCACGCGCTTGATGCCGCTCTTCAGCGCCCAGGTCGCCATCGGACCGGACACCTGCGGCAGCGTCATCGAGAAGCGTGCGATGTAGTTGGACTTGGTGGTGATCACCGAGCTGGCGGCATTCATGATGATCATCGGCTTCTTGGCCTGCTCGGCGATCGGCGCTACGGCCAGCGCTTCAGGCGTGAGGCCGAATCCGGCCAGGAAATCCACCTTGTCGCGCACCACCAGTTCCTGCGCGAGACGCTTGGCGATCTCGGGCGAGGGGCCGGTGGTGTCCTTGATGATGACCTGCACCTTCTTGCCGGCGACGCTGTCGCCATGCTGTGCCATCCAGGCCTTGATGCCGCCTTCCATCTGCTTGCCATAGTCGGCGAAGGGGCCGGAGAAGGCGGCAATGAGGCCGACCTTGATGGTGTCCTCGGCCTGCGCAGGCGCGGCCATGATGAGGTGGGAACCCGCCAGCAAGGCCAGCAGGGCAGCTTTCTTGAACGTCATTTTCAGTCTCCATGTTGAGTGCGTACAGCATCGATGACCTGACCGGTTCTGTCGCCGGCTTGATTGTCTCATCGACGGCCCCACTGTTGCAGTCGGGCGACGCGTTGCCTGGTTTTACCCGACTCGTCTTGTTGACAAAGCCGGGGCGCGAACAATAGTATCGCAACATCTGTTCGGTTAACAAACTGATGTGCGGTAATCGAACAGCAAATAAAAAGGAATAAAACTTAGTCCGGAGACGTTCCCTGAAGGTTCTGCGAGGCTTCCTCCAGCGTTCCTTCTCATGCAACCGCCGGTTGCATCCTTCACATCGTGTTTCACCGCGACGCGCGCAGCGCGTGGCAGCAGCAGGCATGCCGATGACCATGGTCATGGGGCAGGGGGCCTTTTGCGCCCACGCCCGGTGGCGCGCCGCTGACCGCAGCACCGCAGCACTGCAGCACTGCAGCACTGAATTCGCAACAGGCAACACCCTGTATCAAAGCAAGGACGGCGAGCAGCGAATCGCCGGTACGCACCGGCACAAGGTGCGATCCGGCAGCAGACCGGCCAAACACAACGTTCAACGAGTCATCAGGAGGAGACGGTAATGAAAAAGACAGTAGCAATGAGCGCAATGGCCCTGGCCGCAGGCCTGTGCGCCAGCCAGGCGATGGCGCAGAGTTCGGTCACCATCTACGGCATCATCGATACCGGCGTGGTCTATACGACCAATGCCAATGCAGCCGGCAACTCGGTCTTCAAGATGCCTTCGCTGACGGGCAGCTTCCCGTCGCGCCTGGGCTTCCGCGGGACCGAAGACCTGGGTGGCGGCCTGCAGGCCATGTTCGTGCTGGAGTCCGGCTTCGCGCCCGACACCGGCGCAATGGGTCAAGGTGGCCGGCTGTTCGGTCGCCAGTCCTATGTCGGCCTGAAGAACGACTGGGGCCAGGTCATGCTGGGTCGCCAGATCAACATGACGTATATCTCGCAGCTCAAGACCGACGTCATGGGGCCCAACATCTTCGCCATCGGCAGCATCGATCCCTACCTGCCCAATGCGCGTAGCGACAATTCCATCGGCTACCTCGGTACCTTCAGCGGCTTCACCGTCGGTGCGACCTACAGCTTCGGTCGTGATGGTGCCGGTCCGGCCGGTCCCGCGGCCACCAACTGCCCTGGCGAAGTAGCCGGCAACAGCAAGGCCTGCCGCCAGGTTACCGGTCTGCTGGGCTATGACGGCCGTGGCTGGGGTGTCACCACTTCCTACGACATCATGTATGGCAACACCGGTGCCTCCAACGGCTTGACCAGCAGCGACAACACCGATCAGCGCATCACGCTGAACGGTTACTTCATGCTGGGTGACGTCAAGATCGGTGGCGGTGTGGTGGACCGTCGTACCCGCGCGGCAGCCAATACCAATACCGACTCCGACCTGTACTACCTGGGCTTGAGCTACCCGCTGTCGGTGGCGCTGGTGCTGGATGCGCAGGTCTCGCGCCTGAACATCAAGGGGAGCGACAACGATGTCACGCTGTCGGTGGCACGCCTGACCTACAACCTCTCCAAGCGCACCGCGCTCTATACCTCGGTGGGCTATATCAAGAACGGTGGTACCTCCGCCGTGGCGATCGATGCCGGCGGTACCGTGGGGACGGGCAAGAACCAGTTCGGTGTGATGAGCGGTATCCGCCACACCTTCTGATCTGTACAAGGGGCTTGAGGATGGCGCATCCAGACAGGATGCGCCGACATCCATGGCAGGGGCAGGACGGTGGATGCCCCGGCCTTTCGGTTCGGCCAGCGCGCTGGCCGGACCGGTTTTTCAGGGAAGCAGCACGGACAGTTCCTGGGCACCACGCAGGAGCACCGGCAGGATCTCTTCTTCCATCTGCTTGCGCGACACGCGCGCAGCTTGCGCCCCCACGTTCAGGGCCGCCAGCACATTGCCGGAGGCGCCACGCACCGGTACGGCGATGGAGCGCAATCCCACTTCCAGTTCTTCGTCGATGACGGCGTAGCCATGCTCGCGCACGCCGGCCAGGATTTCGCGCAGGCGCTTTTGCGAGACCACCGTCTTGTCGGTGAGCGCGCGCAGCTTGACCTTCTCGAAGTAGGCCTTCAGCTGGTCGTCCGGCAGGTGCGCCAGCATGGCGCGGCCCAGCGAGGTGCAATAGGCGGGCAGGCGGCTGCCGGTATTGAGCGCCACCGACATCACGCGCGAGGTGGCCGAGCGCGCCACATAGAGCACTTCATTGTCATCCAGCACGGCCAGCGAGCAGGACTCGCCCAGGGTACGGCTGATGTTGTTCAGATAAGGCTGGGCCGAGACCGTCAGCGGCGTGGATGACAGATAGGAATAACCCAGCGTGAGGATCTTGGGGCGCAGCGAGAAATTGTTGACCTCGGAATCGGCATAGCCGAGTTGCTTCAGGGTATGCAGGCAGCGCCGCACCGCCGCGCGCGGGATGCCGGTCTTCTGGCTGATCTGGGCGATGGTCAGGCTGCGGCGCGAATCGCTGAAGGCGCGGATCACCGCCAGGCCGCGTGCCAGCGAGGTCATGAAGCTGGGATCGGTGAGGGCATCGATCTCCTCGGCAATGGTCAGCTCGCGTTCTGGCTCGACCGGGGCGCTCGCTTCCTTGCTGCGTGATCGGGTAGTCCGGACTGGCTTGGTGGCAGCGCTGGCGTCAATGGTCTTGCTGCTCTTGGCGGGGCTTTTGCGGGTCTTGGCGACGGGCGTGGTGGGCATGGGCTCGGATTCTCGATGGCAGTCGGGGGATTCTAACGGTTTGTGCGGCAAGCGAACACATCCTGCGGGTTTTTCTTGACGGCCCTTAAACCGGGTCGCTAAACTCTTTTTGTGCGAAAATCAAACATTAGTTCGGTGATCGAACATTGTGAGGCAAATCACAACAGCCCGCAAGCGATCCCCCGGACCTGGTGGAGACCCGACCGGAACCGGCCCTGCTGAGCACTGCAGCGGGCTGCAAGCAGGCGCCGCTTTGGAAGGCGCCGAACCTAAAGTGAGAGCAACGTGATCGACAAAATTTCTGGCTCCCTGGAGCAGGCGGTGGCGGATATCCATGATGGCGCCACCATCATGATCGGTGGTTTCGGCAATGCCGGCATGCCATCGGCCCTGATCGATGCCCTGATCGCGCAAGGCGCGCGTGACCTGACCATCGTCAACAACAATGCCGGCAACGGTGACACCGGCCTGGCGGCGCTGTTGAAGACCAAGCGGGTGAAGAAGATCATCTGCTCCTTCCCGCGCCAGACCGACTCACACGTCTTCGACGCGCTCTACCGCGCCGGCGAGATCGAACTGGAACTGACCCCGCAAGGCAACCTGGCTGAGCGCATCCGCGCCGCCGGTGCCGGCATCGGCGGTTTCTTCAGCCCGACCGGTTACGGCACCATGCTGGCCGAGGGCAAGGAGACCCGCGAGATCAACGGCCGCCACTATGTACTGGAGTCGCCCATCCACGCCGACTTCGCCCTGATCAAGGCCTTGCGCGGCGACCGCTGGGGCAACCTGGTCTATCGCAGGACCGCCCGCAACTTCGGTCCCATCATGGCCATGGCCGCCAAGTGCACCATCGCCCAGGTCAGCGAGGTGGTGGAGCTGGGCCAGCTCGATCCGGAAAACATCATCACGCCTGGCATCTTCGTGCAGCGCATCGTGGCAACCAAGGAGGCCCAGCAATGAACCGCTTTACCCGTGACCAGATCGCCGCACGCGTGGCCCAGGACATCCCCGAAGGCGCCTACGTGAACCTGGGCATCGGCCTGCCCACCAAGGTCGCCAACTACCTGCCGTCCGACAAGGAAATCTTCCTGCACAGCGAAAACGGCGTGCTCGGCATGGGCCCCGCGCCCGCGCCCGGCGAAGAGGATGAAGACCTCATCAACGCCGGCAAGCAGCCGGTGACGCTGTTGACCGGCGGCTCCTACTTCCATCACGCGGATTCCTTCGCGATGATGCGCGGCGGCCACCTCGACATCTGCGTGCTGGGCGCCTTCCAGGTCTCGGCCAAGGGTGACCTGGCCAACTGGCATACCGGTGCGCCGGACGCCATCCCCGCCGTGGGCGGCGCGATGGACCTGGCCATCGGCGCCAAGCAGGTGTTCGTGATGATGGACCACCAGACCAAGACGGGCGAGAGCAAGCTGGTGGAGGCCTGCTCCTATCCGCTCACCGGCATCGGCTGCGTCAATCGCATCTATACCGACCTGGCCGTGATCGATGTTACGCCGCAGGGTCTGCGCGTGGTGGAGATCGTCGAAGGCCTGTCCTTGGCGCAATTGCAGGAACTGACCGGCGCACCCTTGCTGCCGGCAGCCTGAATCCGACGAGCCGCCGAACCCTTGAATCCAACCATTTGCAGCAAGCCCCATTCGTAGCGAGGACAGCATGAAAGACGTATTTATCTGTGACGCCATCCGTACCCCCATCGGCCGCTACGGCGGCGCGCTCAAGGACGTGCGCCCCGACGACCTGGGTGCCGTGCCATTGCGCGCACTGATGGAGCGCAATCCGCAAGTGGACTGGAGCGCGGTCGATGACGTCATCTACGGCTGCGCCAACCAGGCCGGCGAAGACAACCGCAACGTGGCGCGCATGTCGCTGCTGCTGGCGGGCCTGCCGCAGGAAGTGTCGGGCAGTACCATCAACCGCCTGTGCGGTTCGGGCATGGATGCGCTGGGCACGGCCGCGCGTGCCATCAAGTCGGGCGAGACCCGGCTGATGATCGCCGGCGGCGTCGAATCGATGACCCGCGCGCCCTTCGTGATGGGCAAGGCCGACAGCGCCTTCTCGCGCCAGGCCGCGATCCAGGACACCACCATCGGCTGGCGTTTCGTCAATGCGCTGATGAAGCAGAAGTATGGCGTGGATGCCATGCCTGAAACCGCGGAAAACGTCGCCGTCGACTACCAGGTCAGCCGCGAAGACCAGGACCAGTTCGCCGTGCGCAGCCAGGCCAAGGCCGCCGCCGCGCAAGCCAATGGCACGCTGGCCCAGGAGATCGTGCCGGTGGTGATCCCGCAGAAGAAGGGCGATCCCATCACCGTCAGCCAGGACGAGCATCCCCGTGCCACCAGCATGGAAGCGCTGGCGCGCCTGAAGGGCGTGGTCAAGCCTGATGGCACGGTCACCGCCGGCAATGCCTCGGGCGTCAACGACGGCGCCTGTGCACTGCTGCTGGCCAGCGCCGAGGCAGTGGAGCAATACCAGCTCAAGCCGCGTGCGCGCATCCTGGGCATGGCCACCGCCGGCGTGGCGCCGCGCGTGATGGGCATCGGCCCGGCCCCGGCCAGCAAGAAGCTGCTGGCGCAACTGGGCATGACGATAGACCAGATGGACGTGATCGAACTCAACGAAGCCTTTGCCTCGCAAGGCCTGGCGGTGCTGCGCGAACTGGGCGTGGCCGATGACGATGCACGCGTCAATCCCAATGGCGGCGCCATCGCCCTGGGCCATCCGCTTGGCATGAGCGGCGCGCGCCTGGTGACGACCGCCATCTACCAGCTGGAACGCAGCGGTGGCCGCTATGCCCTGTGTACCATGTGCATCGGCGTGGGTCAGGGTATTGCGATGGTGATCGAGCGCGTCTGAGCGTTCCAGCAAAAACCATCACGGCAGCAATCAAGAACAATCACGCAAGAACGGCAGGAATCGTTAGAGAATAAGCACCCCGCAAGCCAGTGACCGAGCGGCCGATAAAACAGAGCCGCAGGTCAGACCAGAAGAGGAGACCAGCGGCATCATGTTTGAGCATCGTACGTTTGCGCCCGTTGCGGGCATCTTGCGGCACATCCGCCAGGGAGCTTGGCCATGCTAGGCAACTTCCTCGGGGTGCTATTCGACGGCATTGCCTATGGCAGCCTGCTGTTTCTCATCAGTGTGGGCCTGTCGGTGACGATGGGCATGATGAACTTCATCAACCTGGCCCATGGCGCCTTCGCCATGCTGGGCGGCTATGTCTGCGTGAGCCTGCTCAATGGCCTGGGTGTTCCCTTCCTGGTCACGCTGCCACTGGCCTTCCTGGCCTCGGCGGTGGTCGGCCTGGTGCTGGAGCGTTCGCTCTACCGCCGTCTCTACCAGGCCAGCCACCTGGACCAGGTACTGTTTTCCATCGGCCTGACCTTCATGGCCGTGGCCGGCGCCACCTGGCAGTGGGGGCCGACGCAGCAGCCGGTGGTGTTGCCCGACTGGCTGCGCGGACAAGTCTCGCTGCTGGGCCTGGACGTGGGCGCCTACCGTCTCTTCCTCATCGGTGTGGTGGTGCTGGTGACGCTGGCCCTGGGCCTCTTGATCGAGCGCACCCGCTTCGGCGCGCAGATCCGCGCCTCGGTCGATAACCAGGTGGCTGCAGCCGGCCTGGGCATCAATGTCAGCCGCGTCTTCAGTCTGACCTTCGCACTCGGTTCCGGCCTGGCCGGCCTGGGCGGTGGCCTGGGCATCGACGTGCTGGGGCTGGACCCGACCTTCCCGGTCAAGTACATGGTCTACTTCCTGCTGGTGGTGGCCGTGGGCGGTGCCGGCACCATCAAGGGCCCGCTGCTGGCGGCGGTGATCCTGGGCGTCTTCGATGTCGCCGGCAAATACTACGTGCCCGAGATCGGCGCCTTCGTCATCTATGGCCTGATGGTGGTGTTGCTGATCCTGTTCCCGGCCGGCCTGATGCGGAGGCGCGGATGAGCCTCCTCACTTCCCTGGCGGCGCGCACTGAGTCCGCCCATTCTGCCGCCCCTACCGGATCGTCCAACATGAAGCCCGTCCTGCACCTGCCCAATGACCGCTGGACGCCGCTGGAAGTGCTCTTCTGGCTCTTGCCGGTGGCCGCCTATTTCCTCTTCCCCGACTATCTGGTGCTGATCAGCCAGGTCATGATCGTGGGCCTGTTCGCCGTCTCGCTGGACCTGATCCTGGGCTATGCCGGCATCGTCTCGCTGGGCCACGCCGCCTTCTTCGGCGTGGGCGCCTACACCGCCGGCCTGCTGGCTGCGCACGGCTGGGGCGAGCCCATCAGCGGCCTGTTGCTGGCTGCGCTGGCGGCGGCGGTGGTGGGCTTCCTGGTCAGCTTCCTGGTGGTGCGCGGGGCCGACCTGACTCGCCTGATGGTCACGCTGGGCATCGGCCTGATGCTCTTCGAGGCGGCCAACAAGGCTGCCTTCATCACCGGTGGCGTGGACGGTCTCTCGGGCATGGTGATGGACAAGATCTTCGGCGTCTTCGAGTTCGACCTCACCGGCCGGGTGGCCTATGCCTACAGCTTCGCGGTGCTCTTCATCGTCTTCGTGGTGTTGCGCCGTTTGGTCAATTCCCCCTTCGGCCTGGGCTTGAAAGGCATCCGCGAAGGTGGACGCCGCATGCCGGCCATCGGTGCCGACGTCAGCCGCCGCCTGGTGGTGATCTTCACGGTGGCCGCGACCGTAGCCGGTGTGGCCGGCGCCTTGCTGGCGCAGACCACGCAGTTCGTCGGCCTGGATGTGCTGGGCTTTCCGCGCTCGGCCGAGCTGCTCATCATCCTGGTGCTGGGCGGCACCGGTCGCCTGTATGGCGGCCTGGTCGGCGCGCTGGTCTACATGCTGGCGCAGGATTATCTCTCCGGTCTCAATCCGGCCTACTGGCAGTTCTGGATCGGCCTGCTGCTGATCGTGATCGTGCTGTTCGCCCGTGGTGGCCTGCTGGGTGGACTGGCCGCCTTGCGTGAGAAGTTCTTCAAGGGAGGCCGGCCATGAGCGCGAGCTTGCACACAGGGGATACCACCCTGCGCACCGAAGGCCTGACCAAACGCTGGGGCAGCTTCGTGGCCAACAGCGATGTCAGCCTGAGCTTCCAGCCCGGCGCGCGTCACGCGTTGATCGGCCCCAACGGCGCCGGCAAGACCACCTTCATCAACCTGTTGACGGGCGGCTTCGCGCCCAGCAGCGGCAAGGTCTGGTTCGGCGGCGACGATATCACCGGCCTGGCGCAGCATGAGCGCGTCAAGCGCGGCATGACACGCACCTTCCAGATCAATACCCTCTTTGCCGGCCTGACGGTGCTGGAGTCGGTGGTGCTGGCCATCTCCGAGCGGCGTGGCATGCAGTACAAGTGGTACCAGACCGTGGCCAGCCAGAGCGAGGTGGTGGAGGAGGCGATGGCCTTGCTGGCCTCGCTGAAGCTGGACAACGAAGCCAACAGCATCACCCGCAGCCTGGCCTATGGCAAGCAGCGCCTGGTGGAAATCGCCCTGGCCCTGGCCACCAAGCCCAAGGTCCTGTTGCTGGACGAGCCGGCCGCCGGCATCCCCTCGGCCGAGAGCCGGGAGCTCTTCGAGGTCATTGCGCAATTGCCGCGCGATGTGACCATCGTCTTCATCGAGCATGACATGGGGTTGGTGTTCCGTTTTGCCGAACGCATCACCGTACTGGTGGGCGGCAAGGTGCTGGTGGAAGGCACGCCCGCCGAGATCGCCGCCGACCAGCGCGTCAAGGAAGTCTATCTGGGGGAGGCCGAGCATGAGTGAGCTGCTGGCACTGGAAAAGGTGAGCGCCGGTTACGGCGAATCCGTCGTGCTGGAAGACGTGTCTTTCACCATGAACGAAGGCGAAAGCCTGGCCCTGCTGGGCCGCAATGGCGTGGGCAAGACCAGCCTGCTGGTGACGCTGATGGGCCTGACGCGCCTGCGTGGTGGCAGCATCCGCTGGCGCGGCAACGACATCGTGCGCGTGCCGACCCACAAGCGCGCCCATGCCGGCCTGGGCTGGGTACCGCAGGAACGTTTCATGTTCCCCTCGCTGAGCGTGGAAGAACACCTGACGGTGGTGGAGCGCGGCGGCAAGTGGGACCTGAAGAAGATCTACCAGATCTTCCCGCGCCTGCATGAGCGTCGCAACAACATGGGCAACCAGCTTTCGGGTGGCGAGCAGCAGATGCTGGCCATCGCCCGCGCGCTGATGGTGAGCCCGCGCATCCTGTTGCTGGACGAGCCCATGGAAGGACTGGCGCCCATCATCGTGCAGGAATTGCTGCGGGTGATCCGTCGCCTGGTCAGCGAAGAGGGCATGTCGGTGATCGTGGTGGAGCAGCATGCGCGCATGGCGTTGTCGCTGACCCAGCGCGCCATCGTGCTCGATCGCGGACGCATCGTGCATGCCTCCGACAGCCAGAGCCTGCTCGACGACGGACAGACCCTGGACCGGCTGGTGGCGGTAGCCTGAAGCCGGCCGCTGGCCGGCCGCACGTCATCTACCTTCATCCACCTTCATCCACCATCGTGCGCCGGATTGTGGCTGGCCGGCCGCGCGTCCTGGCCACGTTCAACGATGCTGTCCATGCGCGGCCAGGCCATCAGGTCGAGCACGTCGCTGCTGCCGATATCGTGCTGCTGCCTGGCGTGCAAGACCTTCAGGACAGGCCGTGTCAGGTCGGCGGGATTCTGGCGGATCACCAGCCCTGCCAGTCCCGATTCCAGTCGCACCACCGAGCCTACCGGATAGATGCCGAGGGTCTTGACGAAGGCCAGCAACAAGCGGCGATCGAAATGCCCTTCCCAGCTGGCCATCTGGTAAAGCGCATCGGCGGGGTCCCAGCCGTGCTTGTAGGGACGTTCCGAGGTCAGTGCATCATAGACGTCGCAGATCGCCGTCATGCGCGTGTACTGGGTGATCGAGTCGGCCGGCAGGGCATCGGGATAGCCCCGTCCATCCAGTCTTTCATGGTGATGCAGACAGACCTCGCAGGCATAGGCTGGCATATCCGGGTTCTGGATCAGGTACTGGTGGCCTAGTTCGGGATGCCGCTTGATCAAGGCGAACTCATCGTCGCTGAGCTTGCCGGGCTTGTTGAGGATGTCTTCGTCGATGAAGGCCTTGCCCACGTCATGCAGATAGCCGCACAAGCCTGCTTCGCGACAGGCTGACTCGCTCAGTCCCAGCGTCCTGCCCAGGGCCACCGTCAGCGCGCACACCGCCACCGAGTGCAGGTAGGTGTATTCATCGTTGAGCTTGAGGCGCAACACGCTCAGCAAGCCGGTCGGATCGTGCAGCACCGAGCAGGCAATCTCTTCCACCAGCTCCACGCATTGCGGTAGTGCCACCACCCGGCCCATGCGGGCTGCGGAGAACATGCTGCGGGTGACTTCCCGCGCATGCTCGCGCAGTGCAATGGCCTGTTCCAGGCGTGGCTCGTGGGTTGGCCCGGCGACGACGGCAGCGCCATCATCACCGCTGGTCGCCGGCCTCGTTGTCACGGTCACACGATCTTCATCGGATGCCGGCATCACGTCCAGACCGCGCGACACATCGATCCAGCAATAGGCAATGCCACTGGCTTGTGCCTGTTCCAGATCGCTCCCGCGCTTGAGCAGGAAACGGCTCTTCCAGAACGGATGGTCGAGCCAGCCGGCGTCGAAACCGCAAAAGTACATCCCGAGGACCAAGTCCCCGACGCTGATCTTCTTGAGCATTTTCTAGAACTCATTTCATCAATACATCAATAGGCATGAGTGCGAGCGAGTCCGGTGGGGGTGACGTGCAAGGCGCGAATCCGGGGCATGACGAGGCGCTTCGACCTCAATGGATGGCGAGGCCGATATTGCCCTGCATTGCCGGCGGTGGTGGTGCCGGCGTGCGCATGCCTGGTTGTGTCCGTGGGGAAACTATATTCGTGTAATCATACCGGTCTGATTTTTTTTGAGAATCCATTAATCGCGAATAACGTTTATTCGACATTGGAATTGGTAACTATTTTCAGGCGCTGTATGTTCGGCATCTTTCATTGGGAAATGGAGGGGGAATGGCCAATTTCGATCTCAATCTACTGCCGATCGCCTTGGCAATCTTCGAGGAGCGCAGCGTCAGCGCGGCCGCGAGGAAGCTGGATATGAGCCAGCCAGCGGTGAGCATGGCGCTCAACAAGCTGCGCACTGCCCTGGGGGACCCGTTGTTCGTGAAGACCGGGCGCGGCATGCAGCCGACGCCACGCGCCTATACCCTCATCGAGCCCACGCGCGACATCCTGCAGCGGGTCCATGCCGAGGTGCTGGCCAACGAACAATTCACGCCTGCCACGACCACCAAGCGTTTTGTGCTGGCGCTATCGGATATCGGTGAGCTGATGCTGTTGCCCCGGTTGCTGCAACGCATTCGCGACGAGGCGCCGCATGCGTCGGTGGTGACGGTGACGATGGCGCCGGAGGAGCTGGTGGGGGCGCTGGAAAGCGGCGAGGTCGATCTGGCCATCGGCTACTTCCCGGACTTGAAGAACCGGAATTTCTTCCAGCAACGCCTGTTCTCGCACGACTTCGTCTGCCTGCTGCGCGCCGGCCATCCGCAGCTGGCGCAGAAGATCAGCCTGGATCATTTCCTTGCCATGGGACATATCGTCATCAATGCCGAAGGGCGCGACGAACCCATGTGCGAGCGCTTTCTCCTGCACCGCAAGATCAGGCGCCGGGTGGTCCTGTCGACCGCGCATTTCATGTCCATCCCGCTGTTGATCACCACCTCGGATCTGATCGCCACGGTGCCGCGTGCCTTCGGCGAATTCGTGGCACGCTTTTCCGGTATCCGGCTGGTCGAGCCGGGCTTCGAGATGCCATCGCTGGACCTCAAGCAGCACTGGCATCGCAAGTACCACAAGGATGGCGGCAATGCCTGGTTGCGCGGCCTGACGGCGGCGCTGTTTCCGACGGGCGGGTAGCGTGTAGCGGCCTCAGTCCTCGTCGCAGCTATCGGTCTGCAAGCGCGCCAGCGGCGCACGGCTGTGCGCATTGTTGACGTGCACCAGCTTGTCCAGCAGGACCATGAACTGTTCGCGCTCGGCCTCGTCGAGCGGCGCCAGGATGCGCTTGCGCAGGCGCTGCAGGCCGGGCACCAGTTCCTCCAGCAGGTTCTCGCCCGCGGCCGTGATGCGCAATGCGCGCTGGCGGCGGTTGTGGGGGATCACTTCACGGACCAGCAATCCCTTTTCTTCCAGCCGCGCACAGACGGTGGCGCCGGTCGAGGTATCGATGGCGACCAGGCCGGCCAGCGTCACCTGGTCGATGCCGGGGTGATTGGAGAGCATGCGCAGGATCGCGTATTGCACCGGCGTGACCACGCCACCGATTTCATCATGGAAGAGCGAGACCGAAATCTGCTGCGCCCGGCGCAACAGGTGGCCGGGGTGTTCGTACAGGTCGACCAGGCGGCTTTCGGCGGTGGTCTCGTGTTGCTCTGCGCTGGGTTCTCTGGACATGGCGGATGGGGCGGATGGGCGAGCCGCTATGCGGCGGGATGCTCGGGAGTGTAACCGGCAAGGCCGATTGCCTCGTGTTAATTGATGCGGCGCGCAACGAAAAAAGTCCGCGACCGAGTTTACTTGCGGTGCGGATTGGCGGATACTTTTTCAAACATTCAGTGTACTGAATATTAGAACAAGATACCGCGAGACCCGACAGGATCTGGATCAAACCAGCCTGCGGAACCAGAAAATAAATACCGATCGTGGCGCCGGCCATTGTCCGCACGCGCCCATTGAGGAATTTACCCAAGAGGAGAGCACCATGTTCCCCAAGAATGCCTGGTACGTTGCCTGCACACCTGATGAGATCGCCAGCAAGCCGCTGGGCCGTCAGATCTGCGGCGAGAAGATCGTGTTCTACCGTGGCGCCGAAGGCCGGGTCGCCGCCGTGGAAGATTTCTGCCCGCATCGCGGCGCGCCGCTGTCGCTGGGCTTCGTGCGCGATGGCCAGCTGGTGTGCGGCTACCACGGCCTGGAGATGGGCTGCGACGGTCAGCCCATCAGCATGCCGGGCCAGCGGGTACGGGGATTTCCGTGCATCCGCAGCTTCCCGGTGGTGGAACGCTACGGTTTCATCTGGGTCTGGCCCGGCGAGAAGAGCCTGGCCGACCCGGCCAGCATCCATCACCTGGAGTGGGCGGATAACCCGGAGTGGGCTTACGGTGGCGGTCTCTACCACATCAATTGCGACTACCGCCTGATGATCGACAACCTCATGGATCTCACCCACGAGACCTATGTACACGCCTCCAGCATCGGCCAGAAGGAGATCGACGAAGCGCCCGTCAACACCCGGGTAGAGGGCGAACAGGTCGTCACCAGCCGCTTCATGGACAACATCATGCCGCCGCCATTCTGGCGCATGGCCCTGCGCGGCAATGGACTGGCCGACGATGTGCCGGTGGACCGCTGGCAGATCTGCCGCTTCTCGCCCCCCAGCCACGTAATGATCGAAGTGGGCGTGGCCCATGCCGGGCAGGGTGGTTACGAGGCCGGGCCGGATCACAAGGCTTCCAGCATCGTGGTGGATTTCATCACGCCCGAGACCGAGACTTCGCACTGGTATTTCTGGGGCATGGCACGCCACTTCCGTCCCGAGGATCAGGAGCTGACCGCCACCATCCGCGAGGGCCAGGGCAAGATCTTTGGCGAAGACCGCGAGATGCTGGAGCTGCAGCAGGCCAACCTGCTGCGTCATCCCCAGCGTCGTCTGCTGGCGCTGAACATCGATGCCGGCGGCGTGCAATCGCGCAAGGTACTGGACAAGTGGCTGGCCCGCGAAGCCGAAGCCGGCAAGAGCGAAGCGGCTTGAGAGCAGGGACATGAGGACATTCAAGCTCAAGGTCGCGGCGCGCCGCGACGAAGCCGACGGCATCATCGGCCTGGACCTGGTCGACCCGGAAGGACAGCCTCTGCCAGCCTTTGCGGCCGGCGCGCACATCGACGTGCACCTGCCGGGCGGCTTGTTGCGCCAGTATTCGCTGTGCAATGCACCGCACGAACGGCATCGTTACCAGATCGGCGTCTTGCGCGATCCGAATTCGCGCGGTGGTTCGGTGGCGGTGCACGAGCGCCTGCGGGTCGGCGAGCTGGTCGAGGTGGGCGCGCCGCGCAATCACTTCCCGCTGGTAGCGGCACGCCACAGCGTGTTGCTGGCCGGTGGCATCGGCGTCACCCCCATCCTGTGCATGGCCGAATCCCTGTCCGCAGCGGGTGCCTCCTTCGAGATGCACTATTGCGCCCGCACGCCCAGGAGCCTGGCGTTCCGCGAGCGCATCGCGGCATCGCCCTTCGGCGAGCGGGTGCACACGCACTACGATGATGGCGAGGCGGCGCAGAAGCTGGATCTGGCCGCACTGCTTGCCGGGGTTGCGCCGCAGACGCATCTCTATGTGTGCGGACCTTCCGGTTTCATTGCGTATGTACTCGACACGGCCCGGGCGCAAGGCTGGCCTGAGGATAGTCTGCACTTCGAATATTTCGGCGCAGCACCGGTGGTGGCCGATGGCAATGGAGCCTTCGACGTCAGGCTCGCCAGCAGCGGCCAGGTATTCACCATCCCGCCCGAGCGCACGGTGATCCAGGTATTGGCCGAGCACGGTATCGACGTGCCGGTGTCGTGTGAGCAGGGCATCTGCGGCACCTGTCTGACGCGGGTGTTGGAGGGCGAGCCCGATCATCGCGACCAGTACCTGACCGATGAAGAGCGCGCCGCCTGTGACCAGTTCACGCCTTGTTGTTCACGCGCGAAGAGCGCACTGCTGGTGCTGGATATCTAACCACAATAAACCGAGAGGAGACATACGATGAACGAGCGCTTCGATGGGCGTCGGCGCCAGCTGGTGCTGGCGGGTGCAGCACTGACGGCAGGTGCCCTGCCATTGATGGCAAGGGCGGCCGATGCGGTGAAGGTGGGCTTGATCGTGCCGATGTCGGGGCCGTTTGCCTCCACCGGCAGGCAGATCGAGGCCGCAGTCAGGCTGTACCAGCAGAAGTTCGGTGACAGCGCGGGTGGGCGCAAGGTGGAGATCCTGCTCAAGGACGATGGCGGGGTGTCGCCTGATGTGACCAAGCGGTTGGCGCAGGAACTGGTGGCGCGTGACAAGGCGCAGGTATTGATGGGTTTCGGCCTGACGCCGCTGGCATTGGCCGCGGCGCCGATTGCGACCCAGGCGAAGGTGCCGATGATCGTCACGGCGGCGGCCACCTCCATCATTCCGCAGCGTTCTCCCTTCATCGTTCGCACCGGCTTTACGCTGGCGCAGGTGACCTCGCCTCTGGCGTCCTGGGCGGCCAAGAATGGCATCAGGAGCGTGGTGACCTTTGTCTCCGATTATGGCCCGGGGCTGGATGCGGAGAAGGTGTTCGTGAAGACCTTTGGCGAGGCGGGTGGCAAGGTGCTGGAGAGCGTGCGCGTGCCCTTGCGCAATCCCGATTACGCGCCTTTTCTGCAGCGGGTCAAGGATGCTCGGCCTGAGGCGCTGTTCGTGTTCGTGCCTTCGGGGGAGGGGGCGGCGGTGTTGAAACAGTTTACCGAGCGCGGTCTTGGCGCTGCTGGTATCCGGCTGATCTGTACCGGCGATGTGCTCGATGATGATCTGATGGCGGGTATCGGTGCGGCTGCGCGGGATGTGGTGAGCAGTCATCACTATTCCGCGGCTCATCCTTCTGCGGCCAACAAGGAATACGTGGAGGCGATTGCGCGTCTTAACAAAGGGATGCGGGCTAACTTCCATTCCGTGGGGGCTTATGACGGGATGCATCTGCTCTACGAATCATTGAAGAAGACTGGTGGGGATAGCGATGGTGAGAAGTTGCTGGGGGCCATGAAGGGGATGAGCTGGGAGAGCGTGCGGGGGGCGGTTGCTATCGATGCTGCTTCCCGGGATATGGTGCAGACTGTCTATATGCGGAAGGCTGAGTTGCGGGGGGCGGAGTTTTATAACGTTGAGTTTGATAAGGTGGAGAGGGTTCGGGATCCTGGGGTTTGATGTTTTTTGGTTCTGGGGTTGGGGTAGGGGTAGGGGTAGTCTGCACGGAATGCTTGTGTGCGCTCTAGCTTAATTCTGATCTTTCTCCGGTCGGGGCGGAGCGCCGGGGGCGGCCCGGCAGCCGCTCACTTTTCTTGTCTCGCCAAGAAAAGTAAGCAAAAGAAGGCGACCGCTGCTGCCTCCGCCCTCCTTCGGAGGGTCCCCGCGTCGGTGCGTACCAAGACGGGGAAAATAGATTCGCTTCGCTCAAACTATTTTCCTGATCCGTCTCGGTACGCACCGACGCGGCGGGTCAGAAGCGGACAGCCATCCGGCTCGCCTTCGGCTTTGCCGGGGGCTCGCCTGCGGCATCGGTTTTTCTTCGATCTACCAGTGAAGACGGTTTTTATTCTTTTAAATCATTTCCGTCCGTTCGGACTGAGTAGTCGCGCAGCGAGGTATCGAAGGCGAAGGACGCCAAGGCAAAGCCGCAGGCGAGTCGGAGTCTGTGCGATGCCGAAGGCGAGCCGTCCGGGGTCCCCCTTGGGGGCCAGCCGACGGAGTGGGGTGACAAGTGGATCAGAAAAATAGTTTGAGCGAAGCGAATCTATTTTTCCCACTTGTTACCCCGCTCCGTCGGGAACCCTCCGAAGGAGGGCTGGCTCTTAGGGGGCCGTTTTCTTTGCTTACTTTCTTTGGCGGGCCAAAGAAAGTGAGCGGCTGCCGGGCCGCCCCCGGCGCGCTCCTCCGACCGGAGAGAGATCAGCATTAAGCTAGAGCGTACACAAGCATTCTGTGCAAATGGCCCAGAACCAAAATCCAACCTCAGCAAGCCGCCAAAACAATAAAATTCAAAGCTCGTCAATAAATCCGCGAACCAGTCCAGCAAACGCAACAGGCTGCTCCACAGCACTGATATGGGAAGCCCCGGCAAGAACAGCCAGCCGAGCTCCCGCAATCCCATCCACCAGATCCTGCGCCATGGAAACCGGCGTCCCCTGATCCAGTTCCCCGGCAATGACCAGCGCAGGCACCTTGATGTCAGCGAGCCGCGCAGTGGTATCGACGGTCCCGACTGCATGGCAGCAGCCCACATAGCCCACCGCATCGGTCGTGACCAGCCGGTGCCGATAGCGCGCCACGGTAGCGGCCTGGGCAGCGCGGAAGCCCTCATGGAAATAGCGTCCCATCACAGCATCTGCAATGGCGCCGATGCCCTCGGCACGGACGGTAGCGATACGTTGCTGCCAGGCTTCGCGTGCCGCCTGGGGATAGGTCGAGGTGGTATTGGCCAGCACCAGCGCGCGCACCAGCCCCGGATGGCGCAAGGCCAGCTCCTGCCCCACCATGCCCCCCATGGACAAGCCCACCCACACCACCGGCCCCGTATCGAGCTCACGCAACAGACGCGCCGCATCGTCGGCCAGGTCGGCCATGCTGTAGAGCCCGTCGGCTTTCTCGGAACTGCCATGCCCGCGATGGTCATAGGCAATCACCCGGCAATCGGCTGACAGCAGGTTGGCCAGCCCATCCCACATCATCAGGTCGGTGCCGATGGCATGCGAGAGCACCACCGTATGCCGTGGTGCCTTGCCATGGCGCGGTTCTCGCAGGCTGTAGTGCAGTGCCGGCGAGGAGGCCGTGCGGCCTTCCCGGCCTACGCCCGGATGCACGCTGCCCGCCGGGTCTTGCGGGAGCACTGCATAGCCGATCTGCTCGCCTACTTCGCGCAGGATCTTCTGGGCATGCGTGAATGCGGTATTGCCCGCTGGCACGCCCGCATAGACGGCGGCCTGGATCATGACTTCCTTCATCTCGTCAGGGGTGAGACGGGTAGCGGGATCGGCGGTGAGCCCTGCGCGCACATGTAGTTCGAATTCTTCCCAGCGTCCCAGCGCGATGGTGATGGCCAGCACGATGATGCGGCGGGTCTTGTGGTCCAGCCCGGGCCGGCCCCAGATCTCGTTCCAGGCGAAACGCGTGATCAGGTTCTGGAAGTCGGCATTGAAGTTGGTGGCGTTGGCCACCGACCGGTCTACCCACTGGTCTCCCAGCACACTGCGGCGATTGCGCATGCCGCGTTCGAAGTCATGGTCCAGCGGATCGTAGCTCATGGTGGTCTCTCTCTGTGTCTTGTGGTGTGTTGATGTTTTCTGACGTTTTTTCTGACACTGGCTGACAGATTCAATCAGCCAGTGCCGCGCGCAGTTTGCCCAGCTGCGGTTCGGCCAGGCGTCGTGCGGGACGGGTGGCGGCGACGGAATCGAAGAGGCTGCGCAGCATGTCGATGTCGAGCTGCCCGGACAGTTGCGTGTCGGCCTGCACGGCGGTGACCAGTACATCGGCCAGTTGCGTGCCGTCGCTGACGGCCTGGCGCGTCAGTTGCTCCAGCAGGGCATGCGCGCGCGGGCGACCGATCACGCGGGCCAGGGCGATGGAGGCCGATTCGGCAAATACCAGGCCTTGCAGGGCGTCGATGTTACGCAGCATGCGTGCCTCGTCGATGCCCAGTGCGGCGAAGGCGTCGTTGAGTGCGCGCAGCGCGCCATGCACGCCCAGGAACAGCGCCGGCCATTCGGCCAGTTCGGCTTGCCAGTTGCCCAGCCCGCGCTCGTGCTGTTGCGCCATGGTCGCCAGCAGGCCGGCCGCCTGTTGCGGGGCGCGGTGGGCGGCGGCCAGGGCAATCATCGAGGACACCGGGTTGCGCTTGTGCGGCATGGCCGAGGAGCCGCCACGGCCATTGCCCGAGGGTTCGGCCAGCTCGGCGATCTCGCCTTGCGCCATCAGCGACAGGTCGGTGGCGATCTTGCCCAGGCTGCCGGCCAGGACGGCCATCTCGCTGCCCAGGCGTATCCATTCGTCACGCTGGGTGTGCCAGGCGATATCGGCTTGCTTGAGCCCCAGTGCCTCGGCCATGCGGGCGGCGACGGCGGGGCCTTTGTCGTCCAGCACGGCCAGGGTGCCGACCGCGCCGCCCAGCTGCAGTTGCAATGCGCGCCCGGCCAGCGTGCGCAGTTGCGCGCGCGAGCGCACCAGTGGCGCGGCCCAGCCGCAGAACTTGAAGCCCAGGCTGGTGACTTGCGCGGGTTGCATCAGGGTGCGTGCCAGGACCGGGGTGTCGAGATGCGCATCGGACAGCACGAGCAGTCGCTGTGCCAGCTTCAGCAGTTCGTCATCGACCAGTTGCAGCGCGTCGCGGGTGACCAGCACCAGCGCGGTGTCCAGCACGTCCTGGCTGGTGCTGCCCCAGTGCACGTGGGTGGCGGCTTCTTCGCTGTAGAGGGCGACCGTGCGCTGCAATTCCTTGACCAGCGGAATGGCCAGCGCACCGGCGCGGCGACCGGCCACGATCAGGGCCGGGATGTCATAGAGTGGCGCCCGGCATACGCTGGCGATGGCCCGGGCGGCCGCCTCGGGGATCACGCCTTCGGCGGCTTCGGCTTCGGCCAGTGCCTGTTCGAAGCGCAGCATGGCTTGCACCACGGCCTGGTCGTCGAAGAGGGCGATCATCTCCGAGGTGGTGAGGAAGCTGTCGAATATCGAAACGCTCATGAAGTCTCCAATGGGTGTCGGCACCAGGATGCGCTCAGTGCACCAACGCAAACGGGATCCGGCAGGCCTGGGCCTGCGGATCCCCTGGTGCGCGCGTCCTGCGCGGTGGTCAGGTGTAGTCGAAGAATACAGTCTCGTGCGCGCCTTGCATGTGGATGTTCCACAGGTAACTGCCGTCGGCTTGCTTGCGGGCGATCAGGGTGTCGCGGCGCGGCGGCGGCACCTGTTCCAGCAGGGCCGATTGCGCCAGCGCCGGATCGTCTTCCAGGAACACCGCCGTGAACTGGTGCTTGACCAGGCCACGTGCAAATACCGTCACGTAGGCGACCGGCTTGCCGGCGGGTGCCTGCGGCTGCGAGATCGAGAAGACGAAGCCGCCTTCTTCATTGGTCGGCACACGACGATAGCCGGGGATGGCGTGTGCGCTTTCGACCGGGGCGCTGCCGGGCAGCCAGGCCTCAGCCCAGGCGTCGTTGATGGGCTGGCCGTCGCCGTCGAAGATGGCGCCCTGCACGCGCACTTGCGGTGCGGCGCTGCCGACCTCGGCGGTCAGCTGGACGGCCCAGGCCCAGGCTTCGTGCGGGAAGGGGCCGATGGTTTGCGAAGTGGTGATATTGCTCATGTTCTCTCCTGCTCAGTCAATGCGTCAGATACCCATGGGCGTGGCGTTGCGGCCGCGCAGGACGATGTCGAATACGTAGCCGAGCATCTTGTCGTCCACCGTTTCGTCCAGCGAGAAGCGCGAGATCAGGCGCTGGCGGGCGGCCTTGTCGGGGATGCTCTGGAAGATCGGGTCGTAATCGAACAGCGGGTCGTTGGGGAAGTACATCTGCGTCACCAGGCGCTGCGCATAGACGTTGCCGAACAGCGAGAAGTGGATGTGCGCCGGGCGCCAGGCCTTGTGGTGGTTACCCCAGGGATACGGGCCGGGCTTGATGCTGACGAAGCGATAGCGGCCTTCGTCATCGGTGAGCATCTTGCCGAAGCCGGTGAAGTTGGGGTCCAGCGGTGCGTCGTGCTGGTCCTTCTTGTGGAAGTAACGGCCGGCGGCATTGCATTGCCAGACTTCCAGTAGCGAATTGCGTACCGGCTTGCCATCCTCGTCCAGCACGCGGCCGGTGACCACGATCTTTTCGCCCAGCGGTTCGCCCTTGCCTTGCGCGGTCAGGTCCATGTCGTGCGGCAGGATCAGCTTGGGCGAGGCGAACAGGTTGGTGCCGGTGGCGACTTCGTCGCGCACGCGCAGCGGTGCTTGCGTGGGGCCGCGCTTGACGGTCGATTTGTAGGGCGGGTAGATCAGTTCCGGATAGACACCGGGTTCGATGGCATCGAATTGCATGAGGTCTCCTCAGGTCGGCTATGGGCGGCGGCTGCTTCGCGGGTGTCGCATCCCGGGTGTGGCTGGGTGTTTGAATGTGCGAGTGGCGCGCCGTGCGTTGGTGTAGCCAGATAGTAGGCAAGCCCCTGTCGGCTCTCAAGGCCGGAGCAGCGCAGCATATTCGCCATTCGCCCGCTTTGTGCGAGAATCGCACAAATGGTCGATTATCTGCATCGATCCTGATTTATCCACAGCGCGAGGCAAGCATGGCGGGACCGAACATGGCCGATTCTTCCGGGGAAGGCCGGCCGGAACATGGCGAGGGTATCGACGAGCCCCTTAAGCGCGACCTGGTGGCCGGCCTGGAGAAGGGCCTGCAGGTCATCGAGGCCTTCGATCAGGAGCGTTCGCGCCTGACCATCGCCGAGGTCGCCCAGCTGACCGGCCTGACCCGGGCGGCGGCGCGTCGCTATCTCATCACGCTGACCCATCTGGGTTACATGCGCCACGACAACAAGACCTTTTCGCTCACGCCCACGGTATTGCGGCTGGGCCAGTCCTATCTGCATTCGGCGCGTCTGCCGCGCATCGTCCAGCCCTTGCTGTACCGGCTGGCGTATTCGCTGGGCGAGGCAGCTTCCTGCGGGGTGCTGGATCACGACCAGCTGGTCTGCGTGGCGGCGGTGAGCGCCGGTCAACTGGTCTCGACCACGCTGCAACCGGGTACGCGGGTACCGGCCTATTGCACGGCCAATGGCCGCGTCCTGCTGGCCAACCTGCCTCCCGAGGAGGCAGAGCGGCTGCTGGCCCGGGCTCGCCCCGAAGCCATCACCGCCAACACCATCACCGATGTCGAGCGACTGGCCCTGGAAGTGGCCCGCGCCCGCGCGCAAGGCTATGCGCTGGTGGACCAGGAACTGGAGCTGGGCTTGCGCACCATGGCCGTGCCGGTGCGCAACTTCCGGGGTGAGGTGGTGGCGGCGATGAATATCAGCGTCCATGCAGGGCGCATGAAACTGGAAGACATGGTCGAACGCTGCCTGCCGGCCATGCTCAAGATCCAGGTGGAGCTGGGTGCCTTGCTGTAGCCATTCACTCCTCCACGTGCGTGCGGCGGTACTCCTTGGGTGTGACACCCAGGTGGCGCTTGAAGAGGCGGCTGAAGTAGGCCGGATCCTGGAATCCCAGTTCATAGGCAATGGTCGAGACCCCCGAGGGGACGTAGGTCAGCTTGCGGCAGGCCTCCAGGATCAGCCGCTGCTGGGCCAGGTCGAAGGCCGAGTGGCCGGCCAGTTTCAGGCACAGGCGGTTCAGGCGGCTGGGCGTGATGCGCAGCTTGTCGGCATAGACGGCGACCTGCCATTGCTCGCGGAAATGCTGCTCCACCAGCGCGCGGAAGCGGCTGAACAATTCGAAGTCACCGCGTCCGGAGAGCTCGGCCGAGCGATGGTCGGCTTCCAGCCGCACCAGCAGCAGCATCACGCTGCGGGCCAGCCATTCCAGCATCAGGGCATGGCCGCTGCGGGGCGCGGCGGACTCGGCGATCAACAGGCGCAGCAGGGTTTCCATGCGTTCGCGCAACTCCGGCACGCGGGCCAGGTCGATGGCCATGGGGCGCAGGAAGAGCGGCGAGAACAGCTCGCCATGGGCGTGGCCATCACCGGCCGAGAACACGATGTGCGGATCGACCGTCAGCACGAAGCCCACCGCCTGCTCGGAGAAATCGAAGCCGTGGACCAGCGAGGGATGGATGGTGATGACCACCGGTCCATCGTATTCCCACACCTCGTTTTCCATCAGGGCGCTGACGTGGCCCGACATTAAAAAAAGTACCTGAAACAGGCCGGCATGGGTGTGCGGTGCAATATGCCAGTCGTGGACCCGGCTGCGGGTCTCGATCAGTTCGATATGGACCGACTCCGCATCATCGGGGCGGGAAGCCTCGCCGTACAAGGAGAATTGCGGGACGTCGCTGGTCCTGGGCTGGCTGCGCGGCATGGGGGAAAGGTCTCCGGTGTGTGCCGTGGCACATTCTTGTCGGTTTCTTGTTTGTAAAAATAGTACAAGCAATTGGCGGGATCATCCATTTTTTAATCGCTGCGTGGCGACTAAGATTCGGCCATACCAAGAAGCAAGAACAACCACCACAGCAGGAGCGTGCTTTCCCATGCGTCATGGGGCGGCGAACGGTCCTGACATACGGAGACCCCACCATGCGTACCCAAGTCGCCATCATCGGCGCCGGCCCGGCCGGACTATTGTTATCCCATCTGCTGCATCTCAAGGGCATCGAATCGGTCGTGATCGAGACGCGTACCCGCGAAGAGATCGAAGCCACCATCCGTGCCGGTGTGCTGGAGCAGGGCACCATGGATATCCTCAACGAGACGGGCGTGGGCGAACGCATGCGGCGCGAAGGCGCCCTGCACCATGGCATCGAGCTGGCCTTCGGTGGTCGCCGCCATCGCATCGACCTGACCGAGCTGACCGGCCAGGCCATCACCGTCTATGCCCAGCACGAGGTGATCAAGGATCTGGTGGCTGCGCGCCTGGCGGCGCAGGGACAGTTGCTGTTCGGCGTGAGCGGCACGGCCATCGAGGGCATCGAGAGTGACAAGCCGGTGGTGCGCTTCATGCACGGTGGCGAACAGCACACCCTGCAGGCTGATTTCATTGCCGGTTGCGATGGCTTCCATGGTGTGTCGCGGCCGGCCATTCCCGATAGCCGTCGCCAGGATTATCAACGCATCTATCCCTTCGGCTGGTTCGGTGTGCTAGTGGAGGCACCACCCTCCTCGGACGAACTGATCTATGCCCAGCATGAGCGCGGCTTCGTGCTGGTCAGCACGCGCTCGCCGACGGTGCAGCGGCTGTACTTCCAGTGCGATCCCAAGGACAGCGTGGAGAACTGGTCGGATGATCGCATCTGGAACGAATTCCATACCCGCCTGGAAAACGGCGATGGTTGGCGTCTCAAGGAGGGCAGGATCTTCCAGAAGGGCATCATCGGCATGCGCAGTTTCGTCTCCACGCCGATGCAGCATGGCCGCCTGTTCCTGGCTGGCGACGCCGCGCACATCGTGCCGCCGACCGGTGCCAAGGGGCTGAATCTGGCCGTGGGCGATGTCAAGCTGCTGGCGCAGGGACTGGAAGAGTTCTATCGCAAGGGCAGTGATGCGACATTGAGCGGCTATACCGACGCCGCCCTCAAGCGCATCTGGCGCGCCGAGTATTTCTCATGGTGGATGACCAGCCTGCTGCACACCTTCGAGGATGCCTCGCCCTTCCAGCAGCAGATCCAGCGTGCCGAGCTGGAGAACGTGGTCAATTCGCGCGCGCTATCGACGGCGCTGGCGGAGAACTACGTCGGGGCGTTCTGACATCCAGGGTCGGCTTGACCGACCTGCTGCAAGCCTGCGCCCGCTGATGCGGGCGTTTCATTTTTCGGGTGGGTCCCGGGCGAACGACCGCTCGGACTACAATGGCGTCTGCCGATTTTTCACCTGCGTGAGCATCATGGATCTGTCCGAAGTCCTTTCCACCACCTGGAGCGCCCTGCATCTGGGCGCCAGTCCCGTCCGCTCTCCGTTCACCATCTGGCAATTCGCGACACTGGGTCTGGATGGCGCGCCACAGGTGCGCTCCATCGTGCTGCGTGGCCTCGATGAGGAGGCCCGCACGCTGTCCTTCCATACCGACTGTCGCTCACCCAAGATCGCCGAAATCGCCGCCGACGATCGCGTCTCGCTGGCCGCCGTCGATCTCGACAGCTATCGCCAGTTGCGCGTCACCGGGCGGGCGCGGGTGGTGGGCGATGCCGGGCGCAGGCAGGCCATGTGGTCTGCGGCCCGGCCGCATACGCTGATCCTCTACCAGGCGCCGCTGGTGCCGGGTACGCCTGTCGTCGCGCCGGAGGAAGCGCAGGCGCCGGCCGATGCCGGCGCGGGCGGGTTCCTGAACTTTGCGCTGATTGACGTCGAACTGCAGAGCCTGGAGCTGCTGGACCTGACCCCGGGCCAGCATCGCCGCGCGCTCTTCCGCTGGGAGGATGGGCAGTGGCGCGGTCAATGGATCGCGCCCTGATGCGCTGACCGCTCAGGCCAGCGCCGGATAGCTGAAGAAGAGGAAGTGCAGGGCGTTGAGCCCGAAGTGGACCGCAATGGCGCCTTCTATCCGGCCACTGCGATGGAAGACCAGCGCGTAGCCCAGGCCGGCCACGCCAGCCAATGCCGCGTAGGGCAGTCCGCCACCCAGATGGGCAGCGCCGAACAGCAGTGCCGAGACCAGGATGGACAGCAGCGCACCACCCGGCACGCTAGCCAGCAGGCGGGTCAGCTGATGCTGGATCACACCACGGAAGAAGGCCTCTTCGGCCACCACCGTCAGCAGCAGGTTGATGGCCAGGAAGGCGGGCGTGAAGGCCGGCCATTTCCATTCCGGGCGCACCAGCCCGAGCAGGCAGGCCAGGCCCATGACCACGACGATGGTGGCCAGACCGGGCAGCAGGGCTTGCTTGAGTGCGCGTCCGCCTTCCTGCCACGTCTTCGAACGCGGCACCAGCAGCGTCAACAGCAGCAGGCCGGCCGCACCCTTGTCGAGATTGGCGTAGAGCGCGAAGGGCCGGGCATTGGCGCTGATGACCTGGCGCGGCACGACCAGAGGATTGAGGAAGCCGGGCCAGCGATGCAGGGCCAGCAATAGCGCCAGTGCAGTGGCCAGCAGCATCAGCAGGCCGCGCAGCCACGTGGCGCGCGCATGCCGGACGCCCGTTGCGGCGGCGCCCAGCGCGATCAGTCCTGCGACACCGGTGACATTGACTTCTCCTGCGGCGAGGGCGCAGGCCAGCGCCAGCAGCAGCAAGGCCAACCATGGCGCCAGTCGCATATTGCGCGACAGCGAGTGGGGCGCAAGCCAGGCAGCGCAAATGGCCAGCATCAGGAGGGAAGTACTCATCGTCATGGGCAGATCTTTCGGAAGCGTGCGAGTCCGGTGTTTTAACATAGGCACGATCCGGTACGGCGGGATGCGGTGAAATCAGTCCGCAATTTCGGTCAAGATTTGGTCCGGCCTTTCCTGCACAGTACGTCCCGTGAACCGAGGACAAGATGAGTGAAGCACGCAAAAAAGCCTATGTAGCCCGATTCGAGAGAGTGCTCGACCATATCGAGAGCCATCTGCACGAGTCGCTTGATGCCGAGCAGCTGGCGGGGCTCGCTCATTTTTCGCGGTTCCATTTCCAGCGGCAGTTCGCCGACTTCGTCGGTGTCGGGGTGGCGCGCTACATCCTCCTGATGCGCTTGAAGCATGCCAGTTACCAGCTGGCCTTCCAGCGAGAGAAGAGGATTATCGACATCGCCCTCGAAGCCGCTTTTGAAAATCCGGAATCCTTTACGCGCGCCTTCAGGAGCGCCTTCGGCCAGTCGCCCTCGCAGTTCCGGCGCGCGCCGGACTGGCCCGCCTGGCACGAGCGTTATGTATTCCGCATCCCCGAAAGGAAAATGGACGTGAAAGTCGAGATCGTTACCGTCGAACCCATCCGCATCGCCGTGCTGGAGCACCGAGGCCCCGTCACCACCCTCAATGCCACGGTGGCGCGCTTCATCGAATGGCGCAAGGCATCGCTGCTGTCACCGATAGATCGTTGCCGCACTTTCGGCCTGGCCTGGGATAACCCCGATACCACGCCACCGGAGCAATTCCGTTTCGATGTCTGTGGCGAGATCGAGGGTGAGCTGCCCGTCAATCCACAGGGCGTGATCGAGAAACTGATTCCCGGCGGGCGTTGTGCACGGGTGCGGCATGTCGGTACGCATGACCGCATGGGGGACAGCATCTATCCGCTGTATCGCCAGTGGTTGCCTGGCAGTGGCGAGGAGTTGCGGGACTTCCCGCTGTACTTCCACTATCTCAACCTGTTGCCCGATACCCCGGCGGGTGAATTGCTCACCGACATCTACCTGCCGTTGCGCTAGGGCGCGATCAGGCCATCAGGGCCTGGGAGAAGTGCGCCATCTGGTGCGTGGGGACCAGCAGCGGGACGAAGGAGGCGTCGTTCATGGCCAGCCAGTAGGGCAGGTGCGGGGTGACATCGAAACCGTAGTCGGCACCGCCCAGCTGCCAGAAGCGCGGTACCGCCAGGGCCGGCCGGACTTCGCGCTTGAGCTGGTCCAGGCTGGCCAGGCGCTGTTCGCAGGGCATGAAGCGCGCCAGCATCTCGCGTCGGCCGCTGACGGCAAAGCCGGCCGTGGCAAACCATTCCAGGACCTTGCGCGGGCTGGCATGCAGGCTGGTCCAGTCGTTGCCGGCATCGCTGCCGCGGGCGATGGTGCGGCTGACGCGGCTGACGTACATCTCGACTGCCCCGCAGGCGGCACTGGGAACGGGGACACGGACTTTGGAGAAGAGGATCATTGCAGGGTACCGGAGAAGTGATGGAGAGGGGTTGCCATATCGACAAGGTATGCGTGCAGTGTAGCCAGGCCTTCCGCCCATGGCGATCAGGCGATTCCTGACGCAGGCCTGCGTGTATCCGGGAGGATCGGTCAGGAAATTCCCGATGTTGTGGTGGTAATGCTTCCTGTAAAACGTGGATTGGTCAGTAGGCCTTCGTCTTATCAGGATCCACAGGAAGCAGCACAGATGAGTTTTCCCAGCATAGTCATGATCGATCCCAGCCAGGAAGCGGCTGAGATGGTCCGTTTCGCCTTGTGGAGGAGCAACCTGCGCTGCTGCTTCCAGACTTGTCCTGACCTCAACAGTGCCCGCAGCTGCCTGCTGCAGCGCCGCCGCAGCGGCGATGGTGCCGTGCCCAGCCTGATCCTGCTGGAATCCGAACTCGACGGCAGCGATGGCCTGGACCTGTTGCGCGAATTGCGTAGCTTGCCCCACCTGTCCCAGGTGCCGGTGGTGGTGTTCCCTTCCCATGAAATGGAGGGCGAGCGCGAAGCCCTGGCCGCCGGTGCCACCGAATACCTGCCCAAGCCCGTCGATGGTGAAATGTATGCGCGCAGCGTGGTCGACCTGTTCCAGCGCTGGTGCCATGAGGAGGTAACGCCGCAGGAGGAAGCGCTCACGCGTGAGGCCGTGAGTATCGTCCCGGCACGGCGGCGGGATGATGCCTTCCAGAAAAACTAAAGGGCCGTGAGGCCCTTTTTCTTTTGCTGCGTACGGTGTTGCGGCATGGACTGTCTTAGCGACGCGTCTTGATCTTGGGCGTCGGCAGGGCGGTCTTGTACTTGATCTGCTTGAGGGCGAAACTGGAGCGGATGTTCTTGATGCCGGGAATCTTGGTCAGGTGGTCGACGATGAAATGTTCCAGCGTCAGCAGGTCCGGAACCACGATGCGCAAGAGATAATCCTCGTCACCCGTCATGAGGTAGACTTCCATGACTTCGTCGAAGGCGCTCACCGCGGTTTCGAACTGGGCCAGCGCTTCGGCGCCCTGGCGCTCCAGGATCACCTTGACGAAGACGTTGACCTTCAGGCCCAGCAGGTGCGGATCGGCCAGCGCCACGTAGCGCGAGATGATGCCTTCCGATTCCAGCCGCTTCACGCGCGCCAGCGTGGGCGAGGGCGAGAGATTGATGCGGCTGGCCAATTCCAGATTGCTGATCGAACTGTTCTCCTGAAGGATGTTCAGGATTCGCAAATCGGTGGTATCTAGTTCCATTATCGAAATTTAATTCCGTCAGTTTCAATTTTTCAGCAGTGGATGCTGAATATTGTACGGCAACTTCCTATTTTAAGTGACTCACGCCGGGCCTTCCGGCGTATCGTAGTCCGATCACCCGCGACGATTTATACGACAAGACCGCAAAGGCGAGGCACGCGAGGAGACCGATGGCGCGGCCAGTGTTTTACCGGCTTTTTGGCTCTTTGCATAGCAGCGATTGCAGATGGTGCATTTTTTGTGCCGGCCCTGTCCTTTGCCACAACAGGAGATCAGGAAGTGGATATGTCCTCAGCCAATGGTATTGCCCGCGATATCGATATCGACGCCCAGGAAACCCAGGAGTGGCTGCAAGCGCTGCAAAGCGTGCTGGCCGAAGGCGGACCGGAACGTGCCCGTTTCCTGCTCTCGCGTCTGTCGGCGGCTGCCCAGCAATGGGGCGTGAACTGGCGTGATGCCCGCAATACGCCCTACGTCAATACCATCCGCCCCGAACAGGAGCCGCCTTTCCCCGGCGGCTCGGATGCCCAGGCCATCGAGGAGCGCATCGCCAGCATCATGCGCTGGAATGCGCTGGCCATGGTGGTGCGTGCCAACCGCGCCTATGGTGAGCTGGGCGGGCATATCGCCAGCTTTGCCTCGGCGGCCGATCTGTTCGAAGTCGGCTTCAACCATTTCTTCCGCGCCCGCGATGAGCAGTTCGCCGGCGACGTGGTCTATTTCCAGCCGCACTCGGCGCCGGGCATTTATGCCCGTGCCTTCCTGGAGGGCGCGCTCTCCGAAGACGACCTGGCCTACTACCGTCGCGAGATCGAGGCCAAGCGGGTCGGTCGCCAGGGGCTGTCGTCCTATCCCCATCCCTGGCTGATGCCCAAGTTCTGGCAGTTCCCCACCGGCTCCATGGGCATCGGCCCGATCAATGCCATCTACCAGGCGCGCTTCCTGCGCTACATGGAACATCGCGGCCTGTTGCAGGACCAGGGACGCAAGGTGTGGGGCGTGTTCGGCGATGGTGAAATGGATGAGCCCGAATCGCTGGCCGCCCTGTCGCTGGCCTCGCGCGAGAAGCTGGACAACCTGATCTTCGTGGTCAACTGCAACCTGCAGCGCCTGGATGGCCCGGTGCGCGGCAACGGCCATATCGTCGATGAGCTGGAGACGCTCTTTGCCGGTGCCGGCTGGAATGTCGTCAAGCTGCTGTGGGGTTCGGACTGGGACGCGCTGTTTGCCCGTGACAAGGATGGCGAGCTGGTCGATGCCCTGAACCGCACCGTGGATGGCCAGCTGCAGACCTTCGCCGCCAACGATGGCGCCTTCAACCGCCAGCACTTCTTTGGCCAGACACCGGGCACGCGCGCCATCGGCGCCACGCTCACCGACGAGGAGATCAATCGCCTGCGTCGCGGTGGCCATGACATGAAGAAGATCTTCTCGGCCTACCAGGCGGCAGCGGCCCATCGCGGCCAGCCCACCGTGATCCTGGCGCAGACCAAGAAGGGGTATGGCATGGGGGCGGCTGGCGAAGGCAAGATGACCACGCACCAGCAGAAGAAGCTCGACGAAGAAAGCCTGCTGCAGTTCCGCGACCGCTTCAAGCTGCCGCTGAGCGACCAGCAATGCCGTGACCTGGCGTTCTACAAGCCTGCGGCCGACAGCGCCGAGATGAAGCACCTGCACGCGCGCCGCGCGGCACTGGGCGGTTACCTGCCGCGTCGCCATGCCGGCCAGGCACGCCGCATCGTGCCGGCGCTGGAAGCGCACAGCAAGTTCGCGCTGGAGGCCGACGGCAAGGAAATGTCGTCCACCATGGCGCTGGTGCGCCAGCTGGGCAACCTGCTGAAGGATCCCGAATTCGGTCGCTATGTGGTCCCCATCGTTGCCGACGAGGCGCGTACCTTCGGCATGGCCAACCTGTTCCGCCAGGTCGGCATCTATTCGTCGCAGGGGCAGTTGTACGAGCCGGAGGACATCGGTTCCATCCTCTACTACCGCGAAGCCAAGGATGGCCAGATCCTGGAAGAAGGCATCACCGAGGCCGGTGCGATCTCTTCGTGGACGGCGGCGGCCACGGCCTATTCGGTGCACGGTACGCCGATGCTGCCGTTCTACATCTATTACTCGATGTTCGGTTTCCAGCGTATCGGCGACCTCATCTGGGCCGCGGCCGACCAGCGTGCGCGTGGCTTCCTGATCGGCGCCACGTCCGGCCGCACCACGCTGGGCGGCGAGGGCTTGCAGCACCAGGATGGCAACAGCCTGGTGACGGCGGCCTCGATTCCCAACTGTATCTCCTACGATCCAGCCTATGCCTACGAGCTGGCGGTGATCGTCGACGATGGCATGCGCCGCATGATGGAACGTGGCGAAGACGTGTTCTACTACGTCACCGTTACCAACGAGAACGAAGCCCAGCCCAGCATGCCGGCAGGTGTGCAGGAAGGCATCCTGCGTGGCCTGTATTGCCTGGACGCGAAGCCGCAGGCGCAGGCACGCCTGCTGGCCTCGGGCCCGATCCTGAAGGAAGCCGTGGCGGCTGCCGCCCTGTTGCAGCAGCACTGGCAGGTCGAGGCCGAGGTGTGGAGCGTGACCAGCTTCACCGAGCTGGCGCGCGATGGCGTGGCGGCGCAGCGCGCACAACGCCTGGAGGGCAGCGACGCGCTGCCGTATGTGACGCAGCAGCTGCAGGCCGGCACTACCCCGGTGATTGCCGTGAGCGACTATATCCGCAGCTTGCCCGAGAGCATCCGGGCCTTCGTGCCGGGCACTTACGTCACGCTGGGCACCGACGGGTTTGGCCGCAGCGATACGCGGGTGAACCTGCGCGACTTCTTCGAGATCGATGCACGCTGGATCGCCTACACGGCCTTGTGCGAAGTGTGGGGCGAGGATCGCGCGCGACTGGAAGCAGCGGCGCGCACGCTGGGCATCGATACGACCAAGCCGCTGTCGAGCACGGTGTAGACAAGGTGTGAAGGCGATGGGCCGCAGATGCATGAATGCCGGCCCGGCGGATTGAAAATCTCTCATCTGCCCTTGCGCCGTGTTTGTTATAGTGAAAACCGCCTGTGCATCACAGGCGGTTTTTTTATCCACAGGTGATGCACGTTCCCGTCCATAAGATCAATTGAGGAGTCAATACGATGGCAGCACCGAAACGAATTGCGCTGGTGACCGGCGCCGGCTCCGGCATCGGCCGGCAGATCACCCTGGCGCTGCTGCGCGAAGGCTATGGCGTGGCCCTGGCCGGGCGTCGCCAGGATGCGCTGGAAGAGACCGTCAAGCTGGCCGGCGACGATGGCGCCAATGCGCTGGTGGTGGCCACCGACGTGACCGACGCGGCCTCGGTGAAGCAGCTCTTCGCCCGAACGAAAGAGCGTTTTGGCCGCCTGGACATGCTCTTCAACAATGCCGGCGTCTTCACTCCGCCGGTGTCGCTGGAAGAGATGAGCGTGGAGCAGTGGAGGTCGGCCGTGGATATCAATCTCACCGGCGTCTTCCTGTGCACGCAGGAAGCCTTCCGCATCATGAAGGAGCAGTCGCCGCGGGGTGGACGCATCATCAACAACGGTTCGATCTCGGCCCATGCGCCGCGTCCGTACTCGGCTGCCTATACCTCGACCAAGCACGCCATCACCGGCCTGACCAAGGCCACTTCGCTGGATGGCCGTGCCTATGACATCGCCTGCGGCCAGATCGACATCGGCAATGCGTCCACCGACATGACCACGCTGATGAAGAAGGGCACGCTGCAGGCCGACGGCAGTACCAAGGTCGAGCCGACCATGGATGCCGGGCATGTGGCCAAGGCCATCCTCTACATGGATAGCCTGCCGCTGGATGCCAACGTGCAGTTCATGACGGTGATGGCGACCAAGATGCCGTATATCGGACGCGGTTGAATCCTCGCGCGCGTTACCCCAATTGAAAATGGCCGCTGCATCATGCAGCGGCCATTTTCATTGCTTACCCGGATAGCGCGAGGGCCTAGCCGATGAATACCGACGTGCCGACTGCGAAGCGTTCGGCCAGTGCCTTGACCTGGCGCAGGTTGAGTTCGCGCTTGCCACGCAGGATTTCCGAGACGACACCCTGCGAGCCGATTTCCGGCAGGTCCGATTGCGTCAGCTGATGTTGCTCCATCAGGAATTGCAGCACGTCGATCGGTGTGACGTCTTTCAGCGGGAAATGTTTTTCATCATATTCGCCGATGAGGCTGCCCAGGGTATCGACCAGGTCGGACAAGGGATGGGCTTCATCAGCGGCACCCGCATCCAGCAACTGGTTCAGTGTGGCGACGGCGTGATCGTAATCCTGCGCGCTGCGGATCGGACGTAGCGGGATGACGGAGGACAACGCGGTAAAGTGCGAGGTGATGTCATCCATCACGTGCTTTTCCATCAAGGCTTCCATTTGTCATACTCCCTGTGTGTGAAGACGTACCGGATATAGAGCTTCTGGCTGTTGAAATTGATGAGCGTGATGATCCGGTACTTGTTGCCGCCAACATCGAAGACGTGGAAGTCACCTGCCTTGTCGGTAGCGTTGAAGGCTTTCTTCAACTCGGCGAAGTTGTCGAACGTGCGCGATTCGATGATCTTGCGCCACACTTGTAGTGGTGTCTCTGCCTGCGGATGGCGCAGGGAAAAATCGGTCAGGGCTTTGTTCGAGATGACGCGCATGAAGGCATGATATCTCAATTTGAGATATTTGCAAGAAGCATGCGGCTGATGAAGAGACCGGTGTCAGGCAGGCGGAGGTCGAATGCCCGGTCAGTCGGTGCTGCCCTTGAGCCCTTGCCACTCCGGCGTCAACTGCGAGGCAATACCAAAGAGGTCCAACACCCGTCCGAGGGTGTGATCGACCATCTCTTCCAGCGAGGCCGGGCGCTGGTAGAAGCCCGGCAGTGGCGGGAAGATCACCCCCCCCATTTCGGTGACGGAAGTCATGTTGCGCAGGTGCGCCAGGTTGAAGGGGGTTTCGCGCACCATCAGCACCAGGCGGCGGCGTTCCTTCAGGACCACGTCGGCGGCGCGCGTGATGAGGTTGTCCGACAGGCCATGGGCCACCGAGGCCAGGGTCTTCATCGAACAGGGGGCCACCACCATGCCGGTGGAGGCAAAGGAACCGCTGGCGACACAGGCGCCCACGTCACGCACGTTGTGCACCACGTCGGCCAGCGCTTCGACATCCTTGCGCCGCATGTCCAGCTCCTGGTGGAGCGTGAGCACGCCGGCGTCGGAAATCATCAGATGGGTCTCGACCTGCCCCTGCTTGCGCAGGTGTTCCAGCAGCCGCACGCCATAGATCGCGCCGGTCGCGCCAGTGATGGCGATGACCAGGCGCTGGCGCGGTGTGCCGGAGGTGGCGTTCATGATCGCCAGGCTTGTCGGGGAAAGCGGATCAGCCCTGGATGAGGGTCTGCAGTTCGCCCGAGGCGTACATCTCGCTCATGATGTCGGAGCCACCGACGAATTCACCCTTGACGTACAGCTGGGGAATGGTCGGCCAGTTCGAGTATTCCTTGATGCCCTGGCGCACGTCCGGGCTTTCCAGCACGTTGACGGTGACGATGTTCTCGGCGCCGCTGGCCTTGAGCAGCTGGATGGCCTTGCCGGAGAAGCCGCATTGCGGGAACTGGGCGGTACCCTTCATGAACAGCACGACAGGGTTTTGGGTCACGGTTTCTTTGATCCAGGATTGGACGTCGCTCATGGCTATGCCTTTGAAAATGGGATTGCCGACATTATAGGGAAAAGCCGGCGCTCGCGTTGGAACCGCCACACCCGGATTGATCTCGCACACAACAGTTTATTTCAATCGGGAAACTATTTATATGATATGCAAGCAATGACGCAGCTTGCCCAAATGCAAAAGGGCGCTTGCGCGCCCTTTGCTCATGTCAGGTGATGAAACTGTCAGGGCATCATGCCGCGCCAGCCATCATGTCGCCGGCAGCTTCGTCCGGCAGGCGTTTGGCGGCGGAGTGATGCTCCTGCAGCCGGTCCTTGTGCTTGATGACCTGGCGATCGAGCTTGTCGATCAGGGCATCGATAGCAGCATAGAGGTCGTGTGCGATGCTTTCCGCATGTAGATCCTTCCCCTTGATGTGGACGTTGATTTCCGCTTTTTGGCGCTTTTCCTTTTCTGTGAGTTTATCTACGCTCAGGATCACGCTGACGTCGATCACGTTGTCGAAATGGCGCTTGATGCGTGCCAGCTTGCTTTGCACGTATTCCCGCAGGGCGGGGGTCAGTTCGAGGTGGTGTCCACTGATGGTCAGATTCATACAACACTCCTATCGTGAAGTCACTGGAGGTTCGAGCAATCCATCGCTACTGCTGCGCTGCCAAAGGCACGTCTGACGTGTCGGTTGGCATCGGATGCTTGCCAGAACACAGCAACGGCTACTGCAGAGAAACTGAGAAAAAAATGCGAAACACTCAGAGGGACTTGCGGAGATTGACCGGCGGAATCTTCAACACTTCGCGGTATTTGGCGACTGTACGTCGCGCGACCACCATGCCTTGTTCTGCCAGCATATCCGCAATCTTGCTATCGGATAATGGGGTCTGCGGGTTTTCGGCTCCTATCAACTGTTTGATCAGTGCCCGTATCGCGGTGGAGGAGGCTTCGCCTCCGGTTTCAGTCGCGACGTGGCTACCGAAGAAGTACTTCAACTCAAACATGCCGTGCGGCGTGAGCATGTATTTCTGAGTTGTCACGCGAGAGATTGTGCTCTCGTGTAGACCCAGTGTATCAGCAATTTCACGCAGCACAAGGGGGCGCATGGCGACTGCCCCATGTGAAAAGAAGTTTCTTTGACGTTCGACAATAGCCTGTGCAACTCGCAAAATTGTATCGAAGCGCTGGCGCATATTCTTGATGAGCCACTTCGCCTCCTGCAGCTGGGAAGACAGCGATCCCTCGCCCTTGGCCTGCTTCAGCGCACTCGCATACATGGCATTGACGCGCAGCTTGGGCATGACCTCATGGTTGAGCATGACCTGCCAGCCGGTCTTTGTCTGTTTGACAATCACATCCGGCACCACGTAGTCGGAGGAATCGCGCGCGAATTCCGCACCCGGATGGGGGCGGCACTGGCGGATCACCGCCTGGGCTTCGCGCAGGTCCTCGTCGTCGCAATCGAGGGCTTTCTTGATCTTGTTGAAGTCGCGCTGGGCGAACAGCGGCAGGTAATCCTCAACGATCCTCAGCGCCAGCTTGCGGGTCACGAACGGCACCTTGGGCAGGCGCCGGATCTGCAAGGCCAGGCATTCGCCGGCACTGCGCGCGCCGACACCGGCCGGGTCCAGGCTCTGCAGCAATTTCAGCGCAATGCCCAGCTCTTCCAGGTCGATGCCCAGCTCTTCGGGCAGGCGCGCCAGGATATCTTCCAGCGGTTCTTCCAGATAGCCGCTGTCGTCGAGCGCGTCGGTGAGCAGTTCCAGCAGTGCGCGGTCGCGCAGGGTGCGGGCGGTCACGCGGATCTGGTCCAGCAGGTGTTCGCGCAGGGTGATTTCGTGGGCTTCCAGTTGCGGACGGGCATCTTCGTCGTCAGACGATTTGCCGTTGCGGGCAACGTCGTCGAAGCTCCAGTCGGACTCGCCGCTGACACCGCCCTCGGGGGCGTTGTCCTGGTATTCGAAGCTGGATTCGCCATCGGCGCTGGCGGGGGCCGCGTCGCCGCTGCCTTCGCTGTTGCCTTCGGCCACACCCGAAGAGGGCGTGGCACTGACGGCACCATCGGCCAGCAGGCGCACCGAATTGTCCAGCGCATCGTCGAGGCGTTCCAGCAGCGGATTGTCGGAGAGGATCTGTTCCAGCTCCTGGTGCAGTTCCAGCGTCGACAATTGCAGCAGTCTGATCGACTGCTGCAATTGCGGCGTCAATGCGAGGTGCTGCGAAGTTCGTAACTGGAGCGATTGTTTCATCTGTTTTTCGTGTGGCGGCGTGGCCCGCTGTTTTCTATGCCTAGCATCTCCGCACGCAGGTCTTACATGCGGAAGTGCTCTCCCAGGTAGACGCGTCGGACCGATTCGTTGGCGATGATCTCATCCGGATTGCCGCTGGCCAGGACCGTGCCCTGGTTGATGATGTAGGCGCGGTCGCAGATGCCCAGGGTTTCGCGCACGTTGTGGTCGGTGATGAGCACGCCGATGCCGCGTTCCTTGAGGAAGCGCACGATGCGCTGGATCTCGATCACCGCGATCGGGTCGATACCGGCAAAGGGTTCATCCAGCAGCACGAAGCGCGGATCGGTGGCCAGGGCGCGGGCGATCTCGACGCGCCGGCGCTCACCGCCTGACAGCGACAGGGCCTGGCTTTCGCGCAGCTTCTCGATCTGCAGTTCGTGCAGCAGGTTGTTGAGGCGGTTCTCGATTTCGTCGCGCGAGAGTGACTTGCCGTCTTCCTTGCGCAGTTCCAGCACGGCGCGGATATTGTCTTCCACCGTCAGCTTGCGGAACACCGAGGCTTCCTGCGGCAGGTAGGACAGGCCCAGCGTGGCGCGCTTGTGGATGGCCAGGCGCGAGATGGGCGAGCCATCCAGGTCGATCTCGCCGCCATCGGACGGCACCAGGCCCACGATCATGTAGAAGGAGGTGGTCTTGCCGGCGCCGTTGGGGCCGAGCAGGCCGACCACTTCGCCGCTGCGCACTTCCATGGAGACATCGCGCACGACCTGGCGGGCGCCATAGCTTTTCTTCAGTCCGCGGACTACCAGCGAGCTCGTCATTACTGGTCCTTTCCGGGTTGCGCGGCCTGGGGCTTGCGTTGCGGCGCGGCCGGCTGACCCGGGACGGAAGCAGGGGCGGGAGCAGGCGCAGCACCGGCCGGCGGCGGACTCTTGGGCTGGATCACGGCCGTGATGCGGCCGGCGCCCGGCTTGCTTTCGCCGCTGACGGTGTTGTTGACCGAGTAGAACTCGGCGCGGCTGTCATAAGAGATGAACTCGCCATTGACCTCGTCGGTGACGCGCTTGCCATCCATGCGCTGGATGTGGGCGCGCTGGAACAGCTTGGAAATCTCGGTCTGCTCGGAGTACTCGATGCGCTCGGCCTGGCCTTCGATCCACAGGTCGGGGCCGCCATCGCGCTTCTGGCGGAAGCTGGCCAGTGCGCCCGGGGCGGCGTACAGGGTCGCATACTCGTAGCCGTACTGGTCGGTCGTCAACACCACGCGACCGGCCTTGATGATGAGCGTGCCGCGGGTCATCACGACATTGCCGGTGAAGGTCTTCACCTGGCGCACGTCGTCATAGACCATCTGGTCTGCTTCGATGTTGGTGGGCTTGGTGGAGTCGGCCTTCTCGGCACGCGCCACGCCGCACACGGCAACCAGCATCAACAAGGGCAGTAAGAGTGAGCGTTTCATAGATTCCTGTCGGGTCTTGGCGATCTTGTTGTAATGGGGAGGGACTCAGCGTTTCTTCGGGGCCGGCTCGTAGTAGCCGCGGACATTGCCAAACAACTGCACGACCGCCGTGGCGTTGTTGGCCAGCATGCCCACACCATTCAATCTGGTGGTGCCCATCGTCATTGCAACCGGTTTGTCGGTCTTGACGATTTCATCGTCGGGCAGCAACAGCAGGTATTCCGACACCAGGTGCATGGGGTCGCGTCCCTTGGTGGCGCCACGGATGGCGTTGGCATTGCCGTACATGTGGATCTGGGTCTGGTCATCGGTCACGTGGGCGGTGTCCGAGTACAGCTCCATGGGGGGCTTTTCCTTGTCCAGGTTGTGCACCACCGGCTTGGTGATCTCGAAGGAGTCGTCCAGCGGGAAGTGGACCATCTTGGTGCCGGAGACGTCGTAGCGCGGCAGGCCGGTCGGCCCCATCTTCACGTAGTTGAAGTTGTCCAGGTAGTAGTCGGGCTTGCCGCGCGGACGTTGCGCCGCCTGCTGGTCGCCAGTGGCGCGCAGCGCCTGCAGCACCCAGAAGCTGCCCAGGGCGGCGCCGATCAGCAGGACCAGGATCACCACGATGCGGATCCGGTCGGCTGCACGTTCGCCGCTGCGCCCGCTCATGCCAGGTACGGCGCCAGCGCCGCCTCGTAGTTGCCCTGGGCGGCCAGCACCAGGTCGCAGACTTCGCGCACCGCGCCGTTGCCGCCGCTGGCCTGGGTCACGTAGTCGCTGCGGGCCTTGACCTCGCGATGACCATTGGCCACGCAAGCCTTGAAGCCGACCCGGGTCAGCACCGGCAGGTCGATGACGTCGTCACCCAGGTAGCCGCAGGCCGATGCGCTCAGGCCGGTGTGCTGCAGCAGTTGCTCGAAGGCCTGGCGCTTGTCATGCACGCCCTGGAACACCTGGGCGATGCCGAGATCGCGCGCACGACGCAACACGTAGGGCGACTGGCGCGCGGTGATGATGGCTGCCGCCGTGCCGAACTGCTGCATCATCTTGATGCCGTGGCCATCCAGGGCGTTGAAGCGCTTGAACGCTTCGCCGTCTTCGCCATAGAACAGCCCGCCATCGGTCAGCACGCCATCGACGTCGAAGATCATCAGGCGGATAGCGGCGGCCTTGGCCAGGACGGCCGGGTCGAAGGTGCTGGCGAAGGCTGGCGTGGTCATCAGATCACCTTGGCACGGGTCAGGTCATGGATGTGCAGCGCACCGGTCAGCACGCCATCGGCATCGGTGACCAGCAACTGGTTGATGCGGAATTCTTCCATCAACTGCACGGCATCCACCGCCAGTTGGTCCTGGTTCACGGTACGCGGGTTGGCGTGCATGATGTCGGCGATGCAGAACTTGCTGAAGTCCTGGCCGCGTTCGAGCAGGCGGCGCAGGTCGCCGTCGGTGAACACGCCGATGGGACGGAAGTCCGCATCCACCACGGCCGTCATGGCCATGCCCTTGCGCGTGATTTCCATGAGCGCCTCCGACAGCGAGACATCCGGGCGTACCGCCGGGATGGCATCGCCACTGCGCATCACATCGCGCACATGGGTCAGCAGGCGGCGGCCCAGCGCGCCACCGGGGTGGGAGCGGGCGAAATCCTCTTCCAGGAAGCCGCGCGCATCCAGCAGCGAGACCGCCAGCGCGTCGCCCATGGCCAGGGTGGCCGTGGTGCTGGCGGTGGGGGCCAGGTTGAGGGTACAGGCTTCCTTGTCCACGCCCACGTTCAGGTGGACGGTGGACAACCGGGCCAGGCTGGAGTTGTCATTGCCGGTCATGGAGATGATGACCGCGCCCATGCGCTTGACGATGGGCACGATGGCCATCAGCTCGGCGGTTTCACCGGAGTTGGAAATGGCGATGAAGACATCCTTGGCCGTCACCATGCCCAGGTCGCCATGGGCGGCTTCGGCCGGATGCATGAACAGCGACGGGGTGCCGGTGGAGGCCAGGGTAGCGGCGATCTTGCGGCCGATGTGGCCGGACTTGCCGATACCGGAAACGACGGCGCGGCCATTGCTTTGCAGCAAGAGATGCACGGCCTGGGCCAGTGGCTCGGCGCTGTCGTCGGACAGGCGGTTCTTCAGCGCCAGGATGGCATCGGCTTCGATCTGCAGGGTCTGGCGCGCCAGTTCGAGGGCGCGGCGGGCATCCCCGGCCGAAAAAGATGCAGGCGTGGTTTTGTCATCGGTTACACTCATAACCGAAGTATAAACGAATTAGCAAAGCAAAAAACTTGCCAGATGTAAGGGAATGCTGCTGGCCTGACCCGGTCGGGCGCGGTGCAGCATGCTTGCAACAGGGAGCGCACTGGCAGTGGCGACGATATCAGGTTGCGGTGCAAAAAATGGTAAGGCAATGGGGGCACAGGAATGAAGCTGCTGTTGCCATGTCGCCGGCCTGAATCCACAAACTGGTGCGCACCAAACTGGGCCGGTGCTGGCGTGCCGCGGCCATCATCCCGATCGGCCTGATCGGCTTGATCTGCCCACCCATCTCGGCCATCCGGCATGTTTCTCGCTTCACGGTGGTCAATGCGATTGCCCGTGCTGATTCCCGGCGAGTCCCAACATCGTTACCAGAATCACATCATCCACACATGTTTTCCGGACTGGAACTGACCCTCTTCCTTCTGGCCGCGGCGGTGCTCGGCGTGGTCGCTTTTCGCATGATGCAGTTGCCCCCCATGCTGGGCTACCTGGTGGTGGGCATCGTGATCGGGCCGCACGGCCTGGCCTTTGCCGAGGATAACGAGACCACCCATGCGCTGGCCGAGTTCGGCGTGGTGTTCCTGATGTTCTCGATCGGCCTGGAGTTCTCGCTCTCCAAGCTCTCGGCGATGCGGCATATCGTCTTCGGCCTGGGCGTAGCCCAAGTGGCGGCCACCATCGCCGTGACCATGGTCGGGGCCTGGGGCGCGGCCATGTTCCTGCCGCAATTCATCAACGTCACCTGGCAGGCCGCCTTTGCGCTGGGCGGCGCCTTGACCATGTCTTCCACGGCCATCGTCTCCAAGCTGCTCACCGAACGGCTGGAGCTGGAGACCGAGCACGGCCGCCGCATCCTGGGCGTGCTGCTGTTCCAGGATCTGGCCCTGGTGCCGCTGCTGATCGTGGTGCCGGCGCTGGCCAAGGATTCCGGCGACATCATGGTGACCCTGGCCTGGGCGGTCGGCAAGGCGCTGGTGGTGCTGGCGCTGCTGCTGTTCTTCGGCCAGAAGCTCATGCGTGGCTGGTTCCGCATCGTGGTCAAGCGACGCTCGCAGGAACTGTTCATGCTGAACCTGCTGCTCATCACCCTGGGCGCGGCCTGGATCACCGAGAAGGCCGGCCTGTCGCTGGCGCTGGGCGCCTTCATCGCCGGCATGCTGATCTCCGAGACCGAGTTCAAGCATCAGGTGGAAGAAGACATCAAGTCCTTCCGCGATGTGTTGCTGGGCCTGTTCTTCATCACCATCGGCATGCTGCTCAATGTGCGCACCCTGGTGGACCACTGGTTCCTGGTGCTGGCCCTGCTGACCGGCCCGGTGTTGCTCAAGTTCGGCCTGATCGCGGCGCTGGCGCGGCTGTTCGGGTCGAGCCCGGGCGTGGCGCTGCGCGTGGGCCTGGGGCTGGCGCAGGCCGGCGAATTCGGCTTCGTGCTGCTGAGCCAGGCCGGTGGCCTGAAGCTGGTCGACCCCATGCTCATCCAGGTGATCCTGGCGGCCATGGTGCTTTCGATGCTGGCGACGCCCTTCATCCTGGCCAAGTCCGACGCCATCGTCATGAAGCTCTCGGCCAATGAATGGATGCTGCAATCGCTGGCCCTGACGCAGCTGGCTACCCGCACCATGGGGGTGCAGAAGCATGTGATCATTGCCGGCTTCGGCCGCAGCGGCCAGAGCCTGGCGCGGCTGCTGGAAGAAGAGGGCATCGCCTACCATGCGCTGGAGATGGACCCGGAGCTGGTGCAGGATGCCCGCAATGGCGGCGCCAATGTCTCCTATGGCGATGCCGCACGGCGCGAAAGCCTGGTGGCCGCCGGTATCCATCGCGCCGCCGCCCTGGTGGTGACTTATGCCAGCACGCCCTCGGCGCTGAAGGTCTTGCATCATGCCGCCGAGCTGGAACCGGAGCTGCCCGTGATCGTGCGCAGTCACGACGACGCCGACATGGAAAAGCTGCTCCATGCCGGCGCCACCGAGGTCGTGCCGGAGGCGCTCGAAGGCAGCCTGATGCTGGCCTCGCACGCGCTGGTGATGCTGGGCGTGCCGCTGCGCCGCGTGGTGCACCGGGTGCAGGATGCGCGCGACGAACGCTATGCCTCGCTGCGCGGTTACTTCCACGGCATGTCCGACGCCGAGGCCGATGGCGTGGGCATGAACGTACGGCTGCAGTCGGTTTCGCTGATCGACGGCGCCAGCGCGGTTGGCCGCACGCTGGCCGAGCTGGACCTGCCGGCCCAGTGCGGCGCCGAGGTGGCCATGCTGCGGCGGGGCAAGCTGCGTATCGAAGCGGGCCAGGATACGGTGCTCCTGGCCGGCGATATCGTGGTCCTGCGCGGCAGCTCGGAGAGCATCCTGCGGGCCGAAAAGCGCCTGCTCAGCAAATAAACCGGTCGCCACACCAAAATAATTGTTCTCCTGGCCGGGCGCGCCCCTGTTCCCTTGGTACGGGAAATGCTAGTGTTTCCCTGCGGCAGTGAGCAGGCTTATCCGCGCCTCTCGCTGCACCCATGCGCGCTAGCGGCTTACACGATGAGTCGCTGGCAAAGAAAACAAGAACGCAAGTCCAGGAGAAACATGTTCAGCACACTCACGATCAGGGCACGCCTGATTTTCGTCATCGGTTTTCTGGCCCTGCTGCTGGTGGCGTCCGGCGTATTGGGCGTCGCCAGCCTGCGCTCGACCAATGCGCAGATGCGCTCGCTCTACGAGGACAGGCTGGTCGCCTTCTCCGAGCTGGAGCGCATGTCCTCGGCGCTGGATGCAGCGCGCAACGGCATCTCCAGCTCGCTGGTGGGGGACTCCGGCGAGATCGATGCCAGCATGGACAAGCTGGAAAAATCGCTCAAGGACAATGACGCCGTCATCAAGCAATACCAGGCCACCGCGCTTACCGACGAGGAAGCCGCGCTGCTGCAGAAGATGGTGGCGCAGCGGCAGAAATTCATCGCCGAGGGGATCAAGCCCGCCGTCGAGGCCCTGCGCAATCGCGACCTGCAAAGTGCCATCGAGGTGTATGGCGATGCCATGCTCAAGCGCTATACCGAGACCCACACCACACTGGCGCAACTGATGGACCTGCAGCGCAATGTCGGTCGCGATCTCTACGAGCAGGCCCAGCGGCGCTATCAGCTCCTGCTGGTGGTGATGAGCGTGGCCATGGCCGCCGGCCTGGCGGTGGCACTGTGGATGGGCGCCCTGCTGGTGAAGGCCATCTCGCGTCCGCTGCAGCGCGCTGTCACGCTGGCGCAGGCGGTGGCTGCGGGCGACCTGACGCAACAGATCGTCGTGCATAGCCAGGACGAGACCGGACAGCTGATGCAGGCGCTCAAGCAGATGAACGAGAACCTGCAGGGCATCGTCGGCCAGGTGCGTGCCAGCACCGATACCATCGGCACGGCCTCTACCGAGATCGCCCACGGCAATCTGGATCTCTCTTCCCGTACCGAGCAGCAGGCCGGTGCGCTCGAAGAGACCGCCTCGACCATGGAGCAACTCACTTCCACGGTGCGCCACAATGCCGAGAACGCCCAGGAAGCCAAGCAACTGGCGCAGTCGGCATCGGAGGTGGCGGTGCGCGGCGGCGAGGTGGTGCGCCAGGTGGTCGATACCATGAGCGCCATCAACCAGTCTTCCAGCAAGATCGTCGACATCATCAGCGTGATCGACGGTATCGCCTTCCAGACCAATATCCTGGCGCTCAACGCAGCGGTGGAAGCCGCGCGTGCCGGCGAGCAGGGACGCGGCTTTGCGGTGGTGGCCTCCGAGGTGCGCTCGCTGGCCCAGCGGTCGGCTGCGGCGGCCAAGGAAATCAAGGTTCTCATCGACGATTCGGTGGCACGCGTGGGCAGTGGCAGCGCCCTGGTGGCGCAGGCGGGCCAGACCATCGACGAGGTGGTCAGGAGTGTTCAGCGCGTCAGCGAGGTGGTCAGCGATATCAGTGCGGCCGGCCGGGACCAGAGCCTGGGCATCGAGGAGGTCAACCGCGCCATCACGCAGATGGACGAGAGCACCCAACAGAATGCCGCGCTGGTGGAGCAGGCTGCCGCCGCCGCGCAATCCCTGCAGGAACAGGCGGCGCAGTTGAGTGGCGCAGTCAGCGTGTTCCGGCTGGGCGGGACGAGCGGAATGGGCGGGGTGGGCGGGATGAGCAGCGCAGGTGGCCCCGCCCTGATCGCCTGATCGCCTGATCGTCTGAACGCACCCACGCCCGCTGCCGGCGCTGCCGCGCCGGTCAGCAAATGCCAGTAATTTCGCGCCGCTTTGCGGGACACTCCCTATCGTGACAAGTACAAGAACGATAGGGAGAATCCGTGAACAAGATGAGTATCAAGTTTCGCCTGATCCTGGCGATCAGTTTCCTCGCTGTGATGCTGGTGGCATCGAGCGTGCTGGGCCTGCTGGCCCTGCGATCAAGCAACGACCGCATGCGTTCGCTGTACGAAGACCGGCTGGTGGCGCTGTCCTTGCTGGAGCGCGTCGAAGCCACCCTGGAGGCCACCAGCAACGGTATCTACGGCATCATCACGCTCGATTCCAGCGAAGGCTGGAATCCCGCCGAGATCGACCGGCGCCTGGATGAGCTGGAAAACAAGCTCCAGGCCAGCGAGCCCGATATCCAGATCTACCAGGCCACCTACCTGACCGAGCAGGAATCGACCCTGCTGCAGCAATTCCTCAAGCAGCGCACCAGCCTCATCGAGGACGGCTTCAAGCCAACCCTGCTGGCCTTGCGCAAGCGCACCTTCCAGGCCGCCGACGATATCTTCAGCGGCACCGCGCGCAAGCGCTACGACGAGGTGCATCACACGATGGTGGAGCTGAAGCAATTGCAGATCGATGTCGGCCGCGAGCTCTATGAGACCGAACAGGGGCGCTATCGCCTGCTCATGCTGGTCATGGGCGCTGCCATGCTGACCGGCCTGGTGGTGGCTTGCCTGGAGGCGGTGCTGCTGGTGCGGGCAATTTCCCGGCCGCTGGGTCAGGCGGTCTCGCTGGCCAGGGTGGTGGCCTCGGGTGACCTGAGTCGCGACATCGAGGTGCGCAGCCACGATGAAACCGGACAGCTGATGCAGGCGCTCAAGGACATGACGGCCAACCTGCATCAGATCGTGGCGGCGGTGCGCGCCAGTACCGATACCATTGGCGCGGCGTCCAAGGAAATCAGCGCTGGCAATCTGGACCTGTCGGCGCGCACGGAACAGCAGGCCGGTTCGCTGGAGCAGACCGCCTCGGCCATGGCGCAGCTGACCTCGACCGTCAAGGCCAACGCCGACAATGCCAGCCAGGCCAACATGCTGGCGGCGTCGGCCTCGGAAGTGGCGGTGCGTGGGGGCGAGGTGGTGCGGCAGGTGGTCGATACGATGAACTCGATCAACCAGTCTTCGACACGCATCGTGGACATCATTGGCGTGATCGATGGTATCGCCTTCCAGACCAATATCCTGGCGCTCAATGCGGCGGTGGAAGCCGCGCGGGCTGGCGAACAGGGGCGTGGTTTTGCCGTGGTGGCGTCCGAAGTGCGTTCGCTGGCGCAACGGGCGGCAGCCGCCGCCCGTGAGATCAAGGACCTCATCGACGATTCAGTGGACAAAGTCGGCAAGGGCACGGCCCTGGTCGGGCAGGCCGGACAGACCATGGATGAAGTGGTGGCCAGCGTGCGCCAGGTCACTGACATGGTCGGTGAAATCAGCAGCGCCAGTCAGGAACAGAGCACCGGCATCCAGGAAATCGATCGTGCCATCGTGCTCATGGATCAGGCCACGCAGCAGAACGCGGCACTGGTCGAACAGGCCGCCGCCTCGGCACAGGCCTTGCTGGAACAATCGCAGCGCCTGGAGCGGGCGGTCAGCGTGTTCCAGCTGGGCAGTGCCGCCGCAATGGCGGTTACGAAGGTGCCGCCACTGGAAGATCAGTTGTCCAGCGCGATATCCTCGGAAGCCGCCGAGCGGGTGCCGGCCAAGGGGGGATTGCTCTTGCCGTGATAGGCGAACACCGCCGAGCACTTGACCCGGTCGCTGTCATTGCGGCCGGCGGCGTGGAACAGTCCGCTATGGAACAGCACCACGTCGCCCGGTTCCAGCGAGAGCGCGATGCCCTGCGCAAACAGGGCCTGGTTGGCCGGCACTTCCGGGCGCAGGAAGTCCAGCTCATCCATCTGCTCGGGCTGCAGTTGCAGCGTGTGGGAGCCGGGGATGAACTTGAGCGCGCCGTTCTCGGGCGTCTCCGCACCCAGCGCCAGCCACACCGAGACCAGCTCGTTGCGCGGGAATGACCAGTAGCGGATATCGCGATGCCAGCCAGTGGCCGTGCCAAAGGCCGGGTGCTTGGTCATGATGCAGTTGTGGTGCGCCAGCGTGATGCAGACCGGTTCCTCGAACAGCTGGTGCAGCATGGCCACCAGTTGCGCGTCGCCGGCCCATTCGCGATAGACCGGATCGCGCTGCCAGGCTGCACGCAGGCGCCGCGCGGTGCGTCCGCCTTCGGCTTCCAGCGAGGCCGGGGCGCCCTCATAGCCGACCTCGGCTTCGTATTCGAGCGGGGCGACGGCGTGTTGCAGATGATCCTGGGTCACCGCCAGCATGCGCTCACGCAGCGCGGCGGAGGCCATGCCCTTGATCAGCAGGTAGCCCTGCTCGCGGAAGAAAGTGACCTGGGCGGGGGACAGCGGGTTTGACATGATGGACTTCCTGGGTTGCACAAGGAGCGCATGGATTGCGCCAAGTGCATGACTGTATGCCTCGGCCAGCGGCGCGCAAGATACAGATGTGCTTCTTTTCTGTATCGTTTGCGCGCGCGCAAGAGCGGGCCGGTTTTTCCTACTTTTTCTTCTTCAGCAAGGGGGCCAGGTACTTGCCGGTGACGCTGGCCGGATTCTTGGCCACGTCCTCGGGTGTGCCTGCGGCCACGATACGGCCACCGCCGGCGCCACCTTCCGGCCCCAGATCGATGATCCAGTCGGCGGTCTTGATGACGTCCAGGTTGTGCTCGATGATGGTCACCGTATTGCCCTGGTCGCGCAGACGATGGATCACCTTGAGCAGCAGGTCGATGTCATGGAAGTGCAGGCCGGTGGTCGGTTCATCGAGGATGTAGAGCGTGCGGCCGGTATCGCGCTTGGACAGTTCCAGCGACAGCTTCACGCGCTGTGCCTCGCCGCCCGAGAGGGTGGTGGCGCTCTGGCCCAGCTTGATGTAGCCCAGGCCCACGTCCAAGAGCGTCTGCAGCTTGCGGGCGATCAGCGGCACCGGCTTGAAGAACTCGTGCGCATCCTCTACCGTCATGTCGAGGATCTCGGTGATGTTCTTGCCCTTGTATTGCACTTCCAGCGTTTCGCGGTTGTAGCGCTTGCCGTGGCAGACATCGCAGGGAACGTACACGTCCGGCAGGAAGTGCATCTCCACCTTGATGACGCCATCGCCCTGGCAGGCTTCGCAGCGACCACCCTTGACGTTGAAGGAGAAGCGCCCGGCACTGTAGCCACGCTCCTTGGACATCGGCACGGTGGCGAAGAGGTCGCGGATGGGGGTGAACAGGCCGGTGTAGGTGGCCGGGTTGGAACGGGGCGTACGGCCGATGGGGGCCTGGTCCACCGCGATCACCTTGTCGAAATGTTCCAGGCCGCCGATGGCTTCGTGCTCGGCCGGCTCGGTCTGGGAGCCATACAGGTGGCGCGCCGCCGACAGGTAGAGCGTGTCGTTGACCAGGGTGGACTTGCCCGAACCGGACACGCCGGTCACGCAGGTCAGCAGGCCCACCGGCAATTCCAGGTCGACGTTCTTCAGGTTGTTGCCGGTGGCGCCGGTGATGGTCAGCATGCGCGACTCGTCGCAGGGCGTGCGCTTCTTGGGCACGGCGATTTCCAGCGAGCCGTTGAGGTACTTGGCGGTCAGCGACTTCTTGTTCTTCAGGATCTCCGGCAGCGAGCCATGGGCGATCACGTCGCCGCCATGCACGCCGGCGCCGATCCCCATGTCGACGATGTAGTCGGCGGTGCGGATGGCGTCTTCATCGTGTTCCACCACCAGCACGGTGTTGCCGATGTCGCGCAGGTGGCGCAGGGTGTCGATGAGGCGGTCGTTGTCGCGCTGGTGCAGGCCGATGGACGGCTCATCCAGCACGTACATCACGCCGGTCAGGCCCGAGCCGATCTGCGAGGCCAGGCGGATGCGCTGGGCTTCGCCACCGGAGAGGGTGTCGGCGCTGCGTTCCAGCGAGAGATAGTCGAGGCCGACGTTGTTGAGGAAGGTCAGGCGCGAGACGATTTCCTTGATGATGCGGTCGGCGATTTCCTTCTTGGCGCCGGTCAGCTTCAGGGTCTCGAAGAAGGACAGGGTTTCGCGCAGGGGCGTGGCGGCCACTTCATAGATGGCGCGCTGCTGCTTGCCGCTGCCCACCTTCACGTAGCGTGCTTCCACCCGCAGGCGTGCGCCGTGGCAGGAGGGGCATTGCTTTTCGTTGATGAACTTGGCCAGTTCTTCCTTGACCGCCATCGAATCGGTCTCGCGATAACGGCGCTGCAGGTTGTTGACCACGCCTTCGAAGGTGTGCTCCTTGACCACGGTGCGGCCACGCTCGTTGACGTAGGCGAACGGAATGGTCTGGCGGCCTGAGCCGTACAGCACCGCCTGCTGGGCCTTGTCGTCGAGCTGCTCGAAGGGAACGTCGAGGTCGAAGTTGTAGAAGGCGGCGATGCTGGTGAGCATCTGGAAATAGAACTGGTTGCGACGATCCCAGCCCTTGATCGCGCCCGAGGCCAGCGACAGGTTGGGGAAGGCGACGATGCGCTTGGGATCGAAGAACTCGATATGGCCCAGGCCGTCGCATTCCGGGCAGGCGCCCATGGGATTGTTGAAGGAGAACAGGCGCGGCTCCAGCTCCTGCAGCGAATAGCCGCAGATGGGGCAGGCGAACTTGTTGGAGTACAGGTGTTCCTTGCCGCCGTCCATTTCGAGCGCGATGGCGCGGCCATCGGCCAGGCGCAGCGCGGTCTCGAAGCTCTCGGCCAGGCGCTGCTTGATCTCGGCCTTGACCTTGACGCGGTCGATCACCACGTCGATGGTGTGCTTTTCGGTCTTCTTCAGCTTGGGCAGGTCATCGACCTCGTAGACCTTGGCCGCGCCGGTGCCGCTCTGGATGCGGAAGCGCACGAAGCCCTGGGCCTGCATCTCCTCGAACAGGTCGGCGTGTTCACCTTTGCGGTTGGCCACCACCGGCGCCATGATCATCAGCTTGGTGTCTTCCGGCAGGGCCAGCACGGCATCGACCATCTGCGAGACCGATTGGGCCTCCAGCGGATGTTCGGGGTGATCCGGGCAATAGGGCGTGCCCACGCGGGCGTACAGCAGGCGCAGGTAGTCGTGGATCTCGGTGACGGTGCCGACCGTCGAGCGCGGGTTGTGCGAAGTGGCCTTCTGCTCGATGGAGATGGCCGGTGACAGGCCTTCGATCAGGTCGACATCGGGCTTTTCCATCAGCTGCAGGAACTGGCGTGCATAGGCCGACAGCGACTCGACATAGCGGCGCTGTCCCTCGGCATACAAGGTATCGAAAGCCAGCGAAGACTTGCCCGAACCGGACAGGCCAGTGATGACGATAAGCTTGTTGCGGGGGAGGTCTAGGTTGATATTCTTCAGGTTATGCGTGCGCGCGCCGCGAATGCGAATTTCTTCCATGGATGCCTTCAGCTAGGGTTTCCTGCCGCCGCGTGGAATGACGCCGTGCGCGGAGCAGCGGTGGGACAACATGTAACTATAACAGGACTGCGCATGGCCGGCAGGCAGGCTTGCCGCAGCAGGAGACCCATGTGGGCGCACTTGCCGCAAATGAAAGTGCAGCCATGAAAAAAGCCGGCGCGAGGCCGGCTTGGGGGGTAATCCGATCTTGTTGTCTGCTACACCACGGCCATCAACCGGCGCGCTGGTAGACCTTGAGCAACTGTCCGGTATCGCCGTCGCGGCGCCCTTCCCAGAACAGGCGCCAGTGGCCATGCGGATGCGGCGCCACGCCCGGGGTCTGCAGCATCACCCAGTTGCACTGGGTACGACGGGTGCCGTCGATGGGCTGGTGCAGGATGCCGGTGTAGTAATACAGCATCGGAGCCTCGGACTCGCCCAGGTTTTCGCTGGCCATGCAGTCACCGGGCTGCCAGAGCGGGGCGATCTGGGTCTTCAGGTCGGTGTAGACATATTCATAACTCTTGCCATAGTCCGCCCAGGGCAGCAACAGGGTATAGGCCAGGCCCCACATCAGGGTGATGCCGCCGAACCAGCTGAAGACACCGCGCCACTGGCCCGACAGGCGCAGCTTGTTGAGGCTCCAGATCCACAGGATGCTCATGGCGGCAGCCGCCAGCAGCGCCAGTGGTTGGAAGGGGGTGACGAAGTCCAGCGGCAGCCACTTGCCCATGAAGCCGATCCAGTGGTGGTAGCTGGTCGGCAGCGTGGAGACCACATAGGTCGCCCAGATGCCCACGGAGATCAGGCCGAAGACGATGCGCGAGAACCAGTCCCAGGCCAGGTGGGCCCAGTGAGGCAGGCGCGGGATGGCTTGCACGGCCAGCAGGGCCAGCGGCAGCAGCACCGGCAGCAGGTAGAGCTGGCGCGCCGTGGCCGAGCTTTGCAGTACGGCCAGGCTGATGCCGGCGAAGGCCAGCGGCAGCGCCACCATCGGCTGACCGATGCGGCGCCAGTCGCCCAGCGCCAGTGCCAGCAGGGCCAGCACCGAACCGGGCAGGGCGAAGCCGAACAGGGCGCGCAGGATTACGGCCTGATCGTTATCCGACCCCAGCTTGTTGACTGAGAAGCCGAAGAAGCGGCCGACGTTGTTATCCCAGAACCACTCCATGAAGAGCGGCACCGAGTGCTGTGCCAGCAGGGCCGGCCACACCACGAAGAAGGGCAGCGAGACCAGCACGGCCGCGCCGACCATCTTCCAGTACGACAGGCTACGGCATTCGCGCACCATCACGCCCACGGCCATCGCGGTAGCCGCGAAGGTCAGGGGAATGAACAGGCCCTTGGTCATCTCGGTGATGCCGACGCCCAGGCCGAACCAGAACGCCGCCATCCAGGCCGGCGTGCGGTTCTTTTCGTTGGTGGCAATGGCCAGCAGGCCGTAGATGGCCATGGCGCCGCCACTGACCAGGGCGACGTCGGTGAACATGTCGTGCGCATGCTTGACCATGCCGGGAGAACCGGCGAACAGGGCCAGCGTACCCAGTACCGGCAGGCTCAGCGTATCGCGCTGGTGCCAGACCAGCTTGGCGATGCGGGCCACGAAGGCCAGCGTCACCAGGTTGTAGAACACGCTGGCCAGGCGGGCGCCATCATGGTAGTCCAGCAGCGGATGGAAGAGCTTGGCCAGCAGCACCGCAGTCCAGTAGTACAGCGGCGGCTTTTCCATGAAGGGCTGGCCGGCATTGGTCGGAACCAGGTAATCACCCGAGACCAGCATGTGGTGGATGATGCCGAAGGTATAGGTTTCGTCCTGCTTCCAGGGGCCGTGGGCGAAGATGCCCGGCAGCAGCCAGGCGGCGCCGATCAGGGTCAGCAGCAGCCAGGCCGTGCGCGTGGGCAGCGCCCGTCGGGCCCAGGCATCGGTGGACGTGGCGGTAAAAGCGGATTCTGCTTTGGACTCGGAAGCCGAAGTAAATAAAAACATTGCTGGACACTAATGCGAACCATGCATCCGGTTCGCGCAAAATCAATCATGGAAGACCCCGGCGCGCAGGGGAATGGAAACACGAAAATGCCCACAGGCACTGTCATCGCCATCCTCTGCGTTCGACGGTCCTCACCCCCTCAGTACGCGTGATTGCTTTATTTTTCTTGGCGATTTTGTTGCCATCAGGAAATGTCTTCCGGATCAGACGCGATGGCGCTTATAGGGGGATGCAGGAAAAATGAGCAATCAGCCATTTTGGCATAAACCGTCCCGAAAATGACAGATCTGTCAGCAAGCTTGTGCTTAAAAAAGCTGCAAGACTTTCAGGTGTTGGATTGATGCCGCACATGGAATGCGGTCATGACTTCGTTTAAGGGGGTATTGCTGCAGACGGCGGGACAGTCGATGCTGTTACCATACTGCTTTTGCCCCATAGCCGGATTTGTACGCAGGTCCGGCAGTCGCCAACGCCAGCCCCCTACACGTATGTCCCAGTCCACGAGCTCAACGGCATCGCCTGAAAAATCCGGCATGTCGCGCGCCGAGGTGCGCGCCAGTGCGTCTCTCGCTTCCATCTTTTCCTTGCGCATGCTGGGCTTGTTCCTGGTGCTGCCGGTATTTGCGGTGCATGCCCATAGCCTGCCCGGAGGCGACAGCGACACCCTGGTCGGCATCGCGCTGGGGATCTACGGTCTGGCGCAGGCCTTTGGCCAGATTCCCTATGGCATTGCCTCGGACCGCTATGGCCGCAAGCGCATCATCGTCATCGGCCTGGTGCTGTTCGCGCTGGGCTCCTTCGTGGCGGCATCGGCCAGCAGCGTGATGTGGCTGCTGGTGGGGCGGGCCTTGCAGGGCTCCGGCGCCATCTCGGCGGCCATCACGGCCTTCATCGCCGACTCCACCCGCGAAGAGCATCGTACCAAGGCCATGGCCATGGTCGGCGCCTCCATCGGCGTGACCTTCGCGGTCTCGATGGTGGCCTCGCCGCTGCTCTACAAGTCCATCGGCATGGGCGGCATCTTCAGCCTGACCGGGGTGTTGTCACTGCTGGCCATTGTGGTGGTGGTGTGGCTGGTGCCCAATGCGCCGCGGGTCCAGGCCAAGCGCGTCTCGCTGGGCCAGGTGCTGCGCCATGGCGAACTGATGCGCCTGAACATGGGCGTCTTCACCCTGCACCTGACCCAGGTTGCCATGTTCATGGTGGTCCCCGGGGCGCTGGTGCAATATGCCGGCCTGCCGCTGGGCGAACACTGGAAGGTCTACCTGCCGGTGGTGCTGGCCTCCTTCGTCCTGATGCTGCCGCCGATCATCGTGGCCGAGAAGCAGGGCCGCATGAAGCAGGTTTTCCTGGGCGCCATCGCGTTGATGCTGCTGGTGCAACTGGGCTTCTGGGCGGTTCTCTCCCATCCGCTGGGACACTGGTGGATGCTGGTGGCCTTGCTGTTCCTGTTCTTCGTCTCCTTCAACATCCTGGAGGCGGCACAGCCCTCGCTGGTGTCGCGCATCGCGCCGCCGGCGGCCAAGGGCGCGGCGCTGGGCGTGTACAACACGCTGCAGGCGCTGGGCCTGTCCTGTGGTGGCGCATTGGGTGGCTGGATCAAGCAGAATGTCGGGATTTCGGCGGTCTTTCTGTTATCGGGTGTCGCCACGCTGTCCTGGCTTATAATCGCGGCTAACATGAAAAACCTGCCGCGCCGCACCGCGCCGGCGGCAGGTGCAACAGCCTAAACGTATTCAGGAGAAACAATGGCATCGGTCAACAAAGTCATCATCGTCGGCAACCTCGGACGCGATCCGGAAACGCGCTACATGCCCAATGGCGAAGCCGTCACCAACATCGCCGTGGCCACGACCGAGAGCTGGAAAGACAAGAACTCGGGCGAAAAGAAGGAACTCACCGAGTGGCACCGCATCACCTTCTACCGCAAGCTGGCCGAGATCGCCGGCCAGTATCTGAAGAAGGGTTCGCAGATCTACGTCGAAGGCCGCCTGCAGACCCGCAAGTGGCAGGACAAGGAAGGCGTCGAACGCTACACCACCGAAATCATTGCCGACACCATGCAAATGCTGGGCGGCCGCCAGGGTGCTGGCGGTGGCGGCGGCATGGATGAGGGCGGCTACGGCGGTGGCGGCGGCGGTGGTTATGGCGGCGGCGCTCCGCGCCAGAGCGCCGGTGGTGGCGGTGGTGCAGGCGGTGGCGGCGGCGCCCCGCGTCAGCAGCCGGCACAGCGCCCGGCGCCCAACTTCTCGGACATGGACGACGACATCCCCTTCTGAGTTGTGCCTGGGACCAGGACACAAAGCATTTCTCCGAAACCCCCGCATTGCGGGGGTTTTTGGTTTCTGGCGAATCGATCGGGGGCAGGCAGCATGCTGATTCGCCTTTTCCTCATTCGATGGGAATCAAGGGATCGCCGAAGTGGTGCGAAGCCCGCCGGTATCCTGCAGAATGCCCTGAATACGATCAGTCGTTCCCCCTGTTGATCTGCCCGCCGGGCTTCCATCTCCATCTTCACACCCCGTTTTCCTGATCCGCCAGTTGCCTGCCACAGGCCGCCAATGGGCGCTGCCGCCCTTGCGGGAAGGGCTGTTCCTGCCATCCTGCTGTCTCCATCTCCAGGTGAAAACTGCGGCCCTGCAGAGCGGGTCGTCTGGCATCGAAATTGCTTGTCAGGATCCCATGTTTGTAGATTGTGTATTGGATATTGTATATTCTTCGTTGTCGTCATACACTGGCGCCGGCTTAGATGCGCAATATCAAAACTCAAGGAGATGGAAATGACGAGTCAGTACGGGGATGTCGCAGCGCCCGGGAGCGAAGCGAAAACGAAGGGTGCAAGCAGTGAACTGAAGCAGGTAGTGGCCGCTTCCATGGTGGGATCGGTGGCCGAGTGGTACGAATTCTTCCTCTACGGGACGGCGTCGGCGCTGGTGTTCGGGACGCACTTCTTCAAGAAGACGGGTAATCCCATCGACGGCCTGCTGGCCGCCTTTGCGCTGTATGCGGTCGGCTTTGCGGCCCGTCCTATCGGCGGACTGGTGTTCGGCTACTACGGCGACAAGTTCGGCCGCAAGCATCTGCTGCAGATCAGCCTGGTGGTCGTCGGCATTACCACCTTCCTGATGGGATGCCTGCCTACGTTCGAGTCCATCGGCTATTGGGCGCCGGCGCTGCTGGTGACACTGCGCCTGATCCAGGGCTTTGCCTTTGGTGGCGAATGGGGTGGCGCTATCCTGCTGGTGAGCGAACACAGCCCCGACAACCGCCGCGGATACTGGGCGAGCTGGCCGCAGGCCGGGGTGCCGCTGGGCAATCTGGTGGCGACCATCATCTTGCTGATACTGTCCAGCTCCCTGTCGGAAGCCGACTTCCTGGGCTGGGGCTGGCGGGTGGCGTTCTGGTTCTCGGCCGTGGTGGTCCTGATCGGTTTCTGGATCCGTCGCAAGGTCGATGATGCCCCCATCTTCAAGGAGGCGCAGGCGCGTCGCGAGCTGAAGAAGGAAAAGCAGCTGGGTGTGGGCCATGTGCTCAAGCACCATTGGCGCCAGGTCATCATCGGTATCGGTGCGCGCTTCGCGGAAAACATCCTCTACTACATGGTGGTGACCTTCTCGCTGACTTACCTGAAGCTGGTGGTGGGGGCCGATACCACGCGCATCCTGAAGCTGATGTTCGCGGCCAACCTGATCCACTTCTTCTTCATTCCGCTCATGGGCCTGATGTCGGACCTCATCGGCCGCAAGCCGGTCTATCTGACCGGAGCCGTCCTCACCGCAGGCTGGGGCTTCGTGGCCTTTCCCATGATGGATACCGGGAACGACTGGATCATCATGGCCGCCATCGTGCTGGGATTGTTCATCGAGTCGATGACCTATTCGCCCTATTCGGCGCTGATGACCGAGATGTTCCCGACCAATGTGCGCTACACCGCGCTGTCGCTGTGCTACCAGGTGGCGCCGCTGATGGCCGGCTCGCTCGCGCCGCTGATAGGTCTGTCCCTGCTTGAGCGCTATCACTCCTCGACGCCCATCGCCATCTATCTGGTTGTGGCCGCGCTGATCTCGATTGTCTGCGTTGGCATGGCAAAGGAGACGCGAGGGAAGTCCTTGCGTGAGGTCGATGCGGAAGCTGGAGCCCGGGTGAAGTCCTGATCCCGACGCCTCTGATGACTTAGGGAGCCACCCCGGTCGGGGTGGCTTTTCTTTCTGGACGACGCGGTGGCAGTGCCTGCCGCAACATGTACAAGGAGTGCGGGTGAGCACCGGAACCATGAGATTGTCGCTTGCCGAAGTTTTCCGGCTGGGCGTGGACACGCTGACCCACAACGGTCTGGCCCGTGACCATGCCGAATCCATTGCGCGCGTGATCACCGCGGGTCAGCGCGATGAATGTCATTCGCACGGACTGTATCGCCTGATCAGCTGCGTAGATGCCATCCGCAAAGGCAAGGTGGTGCTTGATGCTGTGCCCGAGGTGGAGGAGGTGTCTCCCGCCATTACACGGGTTGACGCCGGATTCGGTTTCTCCCAGCTGGCATTCGACCGGGGACTCGGGCGCTTGATAGAGAACGCGCAAAGCATCGGTATTGCGGCGCTGGTGGTGAACAACTGCTATCACTTCTCCGCGTTGTGGCCGGAAGTCGAACGCATTGCGGAGGCCGGGCTGGTCGGCCTGGCGATGACGCCCAGCCACAGCTGGGTCGCGCCGGCCGGGGGCGGGAAGCCGGTCTTCGGTACCAATCCGATGGCCTTTGCCTGGCCGCGCCCGGGCCAGCATCCGTATGTGTTCGATTTCGCGACAAGCGCTGCCGCAAGGGGTGAAATCGAGCTCCACCGTCGTGCAGGAAAGAAGATTCCCCTGGGCTGGGCAGTGGACGCAAGCGGTGCGCCGACCGATGATGCCGAGGCGGCGCTCAATGGCGCCATGCTGACCTTCGGCGGACATAAGGGCTCGGCCCTGGCGGCCATGATAGAGCTGATGGGCGGTGCGCTCATCGGGGACATGACGAGTGCCGATTCCCAGCGTTTCGATGAAGGCGCGCAGGTCACGCCGTGTCATGGCGAGCTCATCCTCGCCTTCAACCCGCACTTGCTGGGCGGCGCCAAGGCAGCCCAGGGGGCGCAGAGCGCGGAGGCCATGTTCGACAGTATCCGGGCGCAAGGTGCGCGCCTGCCGTCGCAGCGCCGGTTTGAGGCACGCGAGCGCGCGCAACAGGACGGGGTGGAGCTGCCCGAGGGACTGTATCGGGACATCCTGGCACTGAGCGGCCGATAGATGACCGACCAGCGCCTGTCGAACAATCCTCGATCGGGGGCTCAGCGGCCTGCTGCGGGCGGGCAAAGTCCTGCCCCGATGGGGGTTTCTGCTAACATCGTAGAAAATATGCAATATTCATCGCCAGGCCGACCGGCTTGGCTGCATCCCAGTGATTACTTGAACCATGAACGAAAAACGTCCCGCCCTCGGCTTCGCCACACGCGCCGAAGCCGCCGCGAATGAACTGCGCCGCCGTATCCTCACCGGCGAATACGAAGAGGGGTATCAATTGCGGCAGGATGCGCTGGCCACCGAAATGGGCATCAGCCGAATTCCGTTCCGGGAAGCCTTGCTCCAGCTTGAGAATGAAGGACTGGTCAAGATCCTGCCTCACAAGGGGGCGGTCGTTTCCGAATTGTCCCCCGAAGATATTACCGAGCTCTTCGAATTGCGGGCACTCCTGGAGCCGGTGCTGTTGCGCAAGTCCATTCCCAAGCTGACGGCCGACGATTTTGCCAGGCTCGATGCCATCCTCGCCGAGTACAGCGTCGTGCTGCATGCCAGCCAGGAAGGGCGCTGGGGCGAGCTCAATACGTCCCTGCACCAGTTGCTGTTGTCGCGTGCCGAGCAGCCGAAGACCTCGGCCATCGTCGCCTCGCTGTTGCAGCATACGGACCGCTATACCCGCATGCAGCTTTCCCTTTCGGAGGCGGCCCGGGATGTCGCCGAGTCGGAGCACGCCGAGCTGGTCGCCCTGTGCAAAAAGGGTGACACGCGGGCGGCCACCTCCTTGCTCAAGCGTCATATCGAACATGCCTGCGATGAGCTGAAGGCCTTCTTGCGCGAGCGCCGTCAGGCGCGCTGATCTTCCACCCGCCTTCCCCCTGGCCTTCGGGCTAGCCGATCAGGTGTTGCGGTGGCCATGACCGCTGCCGCAACCCGCGCTGATCCGTTCTCTACCCGCCGTCACGCACGCCGGGGCATTCCCGAATCGACAAGATGCATGGGCGACCGGCCTGGAACGCCCTGTTGTCGCGACGTCTTATTTTATATTGTATATTCTATCCAAGTTGGATAGAATCTTTCCGTCGACGCCAGAGGCTCGGCGGAGCGGGCGATTCCTGTCCGGCGGACCTGCTTGAAAGCGCTTCTCTTGTGCCGGGTGGATTGCCTGGCCAGGTAAAAACACTGATCGCGGCACATCGGGCTCGGGCCATGCGCTGTGGATAAATCCAATTTGATTGAATGAGGAAACGAAATGAGCGACAACATCTTTACCGGCACCATTCCCGCCTTGATGACTCCCTGCACGGCTGACCGTCAGCCGGACTTCGACGCATTGGTCAAGAAGGGGCGGGAACTGGTGGCACTGGGCATGCGTGCGGTGGTCTATTGCGGCTCCATGGGCGACTGGCCGCTGCTGACCGAAGCGCAGCGCCAGGAAGGTGTTGCCCGTCTGGTGGCCGCGGGTGTGCCCACCATTGTCGGCACCGGTGCGGTGAACTCGAAGGAAGCGGTGTCGCATGCGGCGCACGCTGCCAAGGTCGGGGCCCATGGCTTGATGGTCATCCCGCGTGTGCTCTCGCGTGGCGCCTCCGTGGCGGCGCAAAAGGCGCACTTCGCCGCCATCCTGAAGGCGGCGCCGAACTTGCCTGCGGTGATTTACAACAGCCCGTATTACGGCTTTGCCACCCGCGCCGACCTGTTCTTCGAACTGCGCGCCCAATTCCCCAACCTGATCGGCTTCAAGGAATTCGGTGGTGCGGCGGACATGCGCTACGCCGCAGAGAACATCACCTCCCGGGATGACGAGGTCATCCTGATGGCCGGTGTCGATACCCAGGTCTTCCACGGCTTCGTCAACTGCGGTGCCGCTGGCGCCATCACCGGCATCGGCAATGCCCTGCCCCGCGAAGTCCTGCAACTGGTGGACCTGTGCAGCAAGGCGGCCAAGGGGGATGCTGTCGCCCGCACGCGCGCCAAGGAGCTGGAGTCGGCGCTGGCGGTTCTTTCTTCCTTCGATGAGGGCTGCGACCTGGTGTTGTTCTACAAGTACCTGATGGTGCTCAACGGCGACCAGGAGTATGCGCTGCACTTCAACGAGACCGATGTGTTGAGCGACGCCCAGCGTGGCTATGCGCAATCCCAGTACCAGCTGTTCCGCACCTGGTACGCGAACTGGTCCAAGAGCTTCAGCTAAGCCCTCCTTGCTTTTGCCCCGGATGGTGTTTCAGCGAGGCTGCCTGTCACCGGGCAGCCTCGCTTTTTTATTTCCTGCGGGGTGCGTCCCCCAAGTCGGGAAAGCCGGTGTCGCATCTCGCGTGCGACACGGCGGCTGCCTCACTGGCACTTCTCCCGCCGTCCCGCAGCCGCCGGGAAATATTGCACAGGCCGCCACTGGCCCTGGAAGCGATACAGGGTGAAGCGAGGATGGGCATTGGCGCCACCGGCATCGAAGCGGATCGGACCATGCAGTCCGGCATACTGGTCCTGATGCAATGCCTGCGCGATCTTCTCGCCATCACCAGCGCCCGACTTCAGGATGGCAGCGGTCAGCACGCTGGCGGCATCGTAGGCATAGTAGGAATAGGTGGTCGGCGTCGACTTGAACTGCCGCGTGTAGGCCGCCGAGAATGCCTTCCAGCGCGGGCAGTGGTCTTGCGGGATCTCGAACTCCAGCACGTATAACTGCCCATCGCCGGCCGGCTTGTCGACCAGGTTGGTGGCGCCAGCCGTGAGCAGGATACTCGCCGTCGATTGAGCCCGTCTGGCCGCATCGAGGAAGGCGCGTACCTGCGGATACATGGCCACGAACACGATGACATCGGCTTCCTGTTGCGCCGCTGCCTTGAGGGCGGCACTGAAGTCGGTGTTCTGCCGCCCGGCCTGGAAGCGTGTCACGCTGGCCGCGCCGCTGCTGCCCACTTTTTCCACAAAGGCATCGGCCAGCGCCATGCTGTAGGCCGAATCATTCTGGATCACCAGGATGCGCCGTCCCTGCAAGGGACCCATGGCGACCTCGGCCAGCGCGGCGGCCAGGTCGCTGGTACCACCCACGACCCGGAAGGGCATGGCACGGCCGGAACTGGTCAATTTGCTGACGGTGGCGGTAAAGCCGATCTGCGGAATATGCGCGCGCTCGTAGAGCTCGGCGGTGGCCAGCGCAGCGTCGCTGCTCCAGGGGCCGACGACGCCGGCGACGTTTTCCTTGATGTAGTAGCGTGCGATGTTGATCGCGAAGTTTTCATTGCCGCGATCATCCTGGGGCAGCAGCCTGAAGCGGATGTCCAGGTGTTTTCTTGTGGCCAGTTCGTTGGCGTCGCTGAGCGCCAGTTGTGCGCCCTGCAGGGCGCTTTGCGCAGTGGGTTCGGTGAGCCGGCCGGTGAAGCCCAAGGGCACATACCGGATATCCGCGCCGACAGCGCTGTCCGGTCTGACGCCTGACAACAGCGCGATGGTGATCGCCACCGCCGTGCCGAGTTTGCGCATCGATGTCCCCCTGGTCCAGTCAAGCTGGTGCTGTTCTGCCTATCCATGCGTATATCCACGGGAAAATATACACATCATTGCTCAATTCGGCCAGCATACCCGGAAGCAAGTGCCGCCCAGCTCGGAACGTCGGCAATCGGCCGTCCCCTGGTGCGCGCTGGCAATGGCCCTGACCACGGCCAGGCCCAGGCCGCTGCCTTTCTGGTGGCCATCCATGGCACGCGACCCGCGCTGGAAGGCGTCGAAGATCATCTGTGCATCGCTGGCCGGCAAGCCCGGGCCGCTGTCTTCCACGGTCAGGCAGTCCATGCCATTGCGGCGGCTCGTGCCGATACGCAGCGGGCCGGGGGTGGCATGCTGCAAGGCGTTTTCCAGCAGCGCCAGCAGGGCCTGGCGGATGCGCACCGGGTCGCATACCGTGCGCGCCAGCGCGATGTCCAGCACGAGCTGGAAGCCCCGGTCCTGCAGCGAAGGCTCGCAGGCCTTGAGCACGGTGGTGATTTCCTGGTGCAGGTCGGTGTCCTGCAACTGGATGTGCAGGTGGCCGCTCTCGGCCAGGCCGACGATGCGCAGGTCCTCGATGAGCCGACCCAGTCCCTCGACCTGGTCCAGCAGGCTGGAGAACAGCGCCGGATCGGGCTGGAAGACGCCATCGCTCAAGCCCTGCAGGCGTCCGCGCAGGATCGTCAGCGGCGTGCGTAATTCGTGGGCGATGGCGGCATTCCAGAAGATGCGTTCCTGCTGTACCCGTTCCAGCCGCTCGGCCATGGCATTGAAGTCGCTGATGAGCTGCGAGGCTTCGTCCAGCGCCTGGCCCCGGGTGGCGGCGCGTGCCGCCAGGTCGCCCTGGGCCACCCGGCGCAGGCTGGTGGCGACCGAGTTCAGGGGCGTGAGAATGCGACGCGAGAGGCGGATGGCCACCCAGATCGCGATGGCCAGGCCGATGAGCGTGCTGACGATGATCCAGCCCCATTCGGCCGGCGAGGGCAGCCAGCTGTCGGGGGCCGACAGGCTGTCCGGATAGAAGATCCACAGCGTGGAGTAGAACGCATAGGAGCCCAGCAAGACCATCAGCATGATGGTCAGCGCCAGGATCGCCACCGAGCTGATGATCTGGCGTGCCAGCCCCTTGCTGCGCCAGATGGCGACGAGATCGATGCTGTTCTTCATGGGCGTCATGCCGGGCTCAGCTGCCTTGCTGGAAGCGATAGCCGACCCCGCGGATGCTCACGGGGATGCCGGCGATGCCGAGGTCTTCCAGCTTCTTGCGCAGCTTGCTGACATGGCTGTCGACGGTGCGCTCCAGGGTATCGCCTTCGGGCAGGCAGGTGGTCAGCAACTCGGAACGCGTGAACACCCGACGCGGTGCGCGTGCCAGTTGCGCCAGCAGCTTGAACTCGGTCAGGGTCAGCACCAGGGTATGCGTGGTGCCGTCGAGCTCGGCCACGGCCTCGTGCTGCTCGAAGTCGATCACGAAGGGCGGGGCGCGCAGGATGCGGCGATCGTCGCGGTCTTCGCGTGGCTGGCTGCGGCGCAGTACCGCTTCCACCCGTGCCACCACCTCGGCCGGATTGAAGGGCTTGACCACGTAGTCATCGGCACCGATGCGCAGGCCGGTGAGCTTGTCCACGTCCTGGTCCAGTGCGGTGAGCATGATGACCGGCGTATCGCCGCGCTGGCGGATCTGCGACAGCACTTGCCAGCCGTTGACCTGGGGCATCTGGATATCCAGCAGCACCAGGTCGGGCTTGAGTGCCAGGTGCATCTCCAGCGCCCGCGCGCCATCGGTGGCGTGCACGCTGCGCATGCCATTGCGCGCCAGGTAGGCGGCCAGGATCTCGGCGATTTCCGGCGCATCCTCGGCGATGAGGATCAGTACGCCGCTGTCCGGGACGGTGGTGGACGGCGTCGTTTTGTCGGACATGCTTTCCCTCTCCATCGAAACTCCATTGTTGTATCGCGCAATCCTCATCGTTGTGACCCAGACTCCGCTCTCCCTGCGATTGTACTGTCGGCTTGCCACGCGCGGCAAAGCACTCCCGCTCATGTCGACGCGCAGGGATGATCCACGGAGTTCCTGCATGCCTCGTTTTTTCATCGATCGGCCCATCTTCGCCTGGGTGGTCGCGCTGTTCATCATCCTCTTCGGCGTGATCGCCATGAGCCAGTTGCCCATCGCACGCTATCCGTCGGTAGCACCGCCCACGGTCTCCATTACGGCCACCTATCCGGGCGCTACGCCCCAGGCCATGAATGACGGTGTCATCAGCCTGATCGAGCGCGAGCTGTCGGGGGTGAAGAACCTGCTGTACTTCGAATCCTCGGCCGACAGCTCCGGCTCGGCGCAGATCAGCGTCACCTTCAAGCCGGGTACCGATCCCGAGCTGGCCCAGGTAGATGTGCAGAACAAGCTCAAGGCCATCGAGGCGCGCCTGCCGCAGACGGTGCGCCAGAACGGCATCACGGTGGAATCGGCGGCCTCCGGCTTCCTGCTGATGGTGAGCCTGACCTCGATCGATGGTCGCCATGACGAGGTCGCGCTGAGCGACTACTTGGCCCGCAACGTGGTGGAGGAATTGCGTCGCGTGGAAGGTGTGGGCCGGGTGCAGTTGTTCGGCGCCGAGGAAGCCATGCGCATCTGGGTCGATCCCTTCAAGCTCAATGCCTATGGCTTGTCGATCGGCGACATCAGTACGGCCATCGCGCAGCAGAACGCCCAGATCGCCCCCGGCAGGCTGGGCGATACGCCGGCCCTGCCAGGGCAGCAGATCGCCGTGCCGCTGACGGTGCAGGGACAACTGCAGTCGCCCGTGCAGTTTGCCGCCATCGTGCTCAAGGCCAAGCCGGATGGCTCGCGCGTGTTGCTGGGTGATGTCGCTCGGGTGGCGCTGGGTGCGCAATCCTATGCCTTCTCCAATCGCGAGGATGGCAAGCCCGCCGGAGTGGCGGCGGTGCAGCTCTCGCCCGGAGCCAATGCGGTGCGCACGGCCGAGGCCATTGGCGCGCGCATGGAAGAATTGCGTGCCACGCTGCCGGAGGGCATGCGCTACTCGCTGCCCTATAACACCGCGCCCTTCGTCAAGATCTCCATCCAGAAGGTGGTGCAGACGCTGATCGAGGCGATGGTGCTGGTGTTCCTGGTGATGTACCTGTTCCTGCAGAACGTGCGCTATACGGTCATTCCGGCCATCGTCGCGCCCATCGCGCTGCTGGGGACGCTGGCGGTGATGCTGGTGGTGGGCTATTCGGTGAACGTGCTGACCATGTTCGGCATGGTGCTGGCCATCGGCATCATCGTCGACGATGCCATCGTGGTGGTGGAGAACGTCGAGCGCATCATGGCGCACGAGGGGCTGGGGCCGCGCGAGGCGACCATCAAGGCCATGCGGGAAATCACCGGCGCCATCATCGGCATCACGCTGGTGCTCACCGCCGTGTTCATCCCGATGGCGCTGGCCGGTGGTTCGGTGGGGGTGATCTACCGGCAGTTCGCGCTGGCCATGGCGGTGTCCATCCTGTTCTCGGCCTTCCTGGCCTTAAGCCTCACACCGGCCCTGTGCGCCACGCTGCTCAAGCCGGTGGCGCCGGGGCATCACGACAAGCGCGGCTTCTTCGGCGCCTTCAACCGCGCCTTTGCACGCCTGACGGCGCGCTATGAATCGGCACTGGGCCGGCTCATCGCCCGCAGCATGCGCATGATGCTGGTCTTCGCCGCGCTCTCGGTGATGCTGGTGCTGGCCTTGCGTGTGTTGCCTTCGGCCTTCCTGCCGGAGGAGGACCAGGGCTATTTCATGACCTCCTTCCAGCTACCGGCAGACGCCACCACCGAACGCACCGCCCAGGCGGTCAGGCAGTTCGAGCATTACCTGCAAAGCCGCGAGGATGTCGGCGCCAACCTCTCGGTGCTGGGCTATGGATTTTCCGGCTCGGGGCCGAATGCGGCCATGGCCTTCACCGAGCTGAAGGACTGGAAGCTGCGCCACGGCGCCACCGCCGCGCAGGAGGCGATGCTGGCGCAGGCCGCCATGGAGAAGGGGACCGATGGCGTGATCATGAGCCTCTTGCCGCCGGCCATCGAGGAACTCGGCAATTCGTCCGGGTTTGCGATGCGTCTGCAGGACCGCGCCAACCAGGGCTATGCGGCGCTCAAGCAGGCCGAGGCCAGCCTGCTGGCGCTGGCCGCACAGAGCAGCAAGCTCAGCGGTGTCTATTCCGACGGCTTGCCGCCGGGCGCCAGCATCGAGCTGGACGTGGACCGGCACAAGGCCGCGGCGCTCGGGGTGTCCTTTGCCAGCATCAACGAGACCCTGTCGGCGGCGCTAGGCTCGGCCTATATCAATGACTTTCCCAATGCCGGCCGCATGCAGCAGGTCATCGTGCAGGCCGAGGCTGGCGCGCGCATGCAGATCGACGACATCATGAAACTCTACGTGCGCAACCAGAGCGGCGGCATGGTGCCGCTGCGCGAACTGGTACGCGTTTCGTGGCATATGGCGCCCACGCAGATGCAGCGCTACCAGGGCTTGCCGGCCGTGCGTATCGCCGGCAGCGCCGCACCGGGTGTCTCCAGCGGCGCCGCCATGGATGAGATGGAAAGACTGGCGCAGCAACTGCCGCCGGGCTTTGCCGTGGCCTGGACCGGACAGTCGCTGCAGGAGCGCCAGTCGGCCGCGCAGGCGCCGATGCTGATGGCGCTGTCGATGCTGGTGGTGTTCCTGGTGCTGGCGGCGCTCTACGAGAGCTGGAGCATCCCGCTGTCGGTGATGCTGGTGGTGCCGCTGGGATTGATCGGTGCGGTAGCGGCAGTGATCCTGCGAGAGATGCCCAATGACGTCTTCTTCAAGGTAGGCATGATCACCGTCATCGGCCTGTCGGCCAAGAATGCCATCCTCATCGTCGAGTTTGCCCGGCAGTTGTGTGGCGAGGGGCTGGGCCTGGTGCCGGCGGCGATCAGGGCGGCGGTCTTGCGCCTGCGTCCCATCGTGATGACCTCGCTGGCCTTTGCACTGGGCGTGGTGCCATTGATGCTGGCCTCGGGGGCTAGCGCGGAGACGCAGCGCGCCATCGGTACCGGCGTGTTCGGCGGCATGGTCAGCGCCACCGTGCTGGCGGTGCTGTTCGTGCCGGTGTTCTTCGTGGTGGTGTTGCGCATCGCGGGACGCTGGCAACGTTATTGAGGCGGCGGTCGCCGGCGCAGAGGTGCGCCGGTGATATCCGGAAGCGCAAAAAGAAAAAGGGCCCATCTTGCGATGGACCCTTCTCTCTACTGCATATGGTGCGGCTGGCAGGAATCGAACCCACGACCCCTTGGTTCGTAGCCAAGTACTCTATCCAGCTGAGCTACAGCCGCGAAAGACCAAGATTATAGGGAAGTTTTTTGAAAAGTACAAATCTTTTTTAAAAGAATCTAAAAACGGCTTCAGTACACCTCGCGCGCGGCGAACGGGTGGTACTGGAACAGCCAGGTTTCGCTGAGTGCCTGGCCCGCATGACGCAGGAACAGACGCAGCTCGACCGCCTCGCTGCCCTCCACGGTCAGGTCGAATTGCGCGCGCCAGTGGCCGGCTACGCCGTCCGGCACGGCCTCGGTGAAGACATACGAGAACTGCCCGCGCGAGGTGGTGAGCACGGCCTCGGGGCGGGTGCCGAAAGGCAGCGCCTCCAGCGGGGCGCCCTTGAACTCCACCATGAACTTGCGCACATTGGCCGGTCGCGCCTGTCCCGGTTGCCCGCCGCGTCCCAGGCGGGTGGCGATGCAGCGCGCCAGCGGCGAGGGGAAGGGCTCGTCCTGCTGCCAGTAGAGCCGGTAGCGCAGGCGATAGGCGTCGCCGGCACGGGCCGGGGCCTTGGGGACCCACATGGCGACGATGTTGTCGTGGATCTCGTCGTCGGTACGCAATTCGATCAGTTGTACCTCGCCCGCACCCCAGTCGCCCAGCGGTTCCACCCACAGGCTGGGGCGGCGCTCGTAGTGCACGCCATCGAGGTAGTGGTCGAAGCTGCGGTCGCGCTGCAACAGGCCGAAGCCATGCGGGCGCTGGTCGGCAAAGGCTGACGACACCGTACGCGGCGGGTTGTTGAGCGGACGCCAGAGATGCTCGCCCGCGCCATTCCAGATGGCCAGTCCGTCGGAGTCATGGACCTCCGGGCGCCAGTCCACGCCCGTACCCTTGACGGTCTCCGAATACCAGTACATGGAGGTGGCCGGCGCCAGCCCCAGGCGCGCCACGTCGCGTCGCAGGAACAGGGCCTTGTCGATCTCCATGCCCACGCCCTGGTCGCGCCGCATGCTGAAGCGGTAGGCGCCGGCCACGCTGGGGCCGTCCAGCAGGGCGTAGACCACCACGGTATCGCTGCCGGGGGCGGCAGGCTCGAAGAAGAATTGCGTGAAATCGGGGAATTCCTCCGGCCGCGCGGGATCGGCCACGTCGATGACGATGCCGCGCGCTGACAGACCGTACTGGTAGAGATCGCCGATGGCACGGAAATAGGACGCCCCGAGGAAGGCCACCCAGTCGTTCTTGCGCCAGTCTTTGGCCTGTTGGTCGGCCAGCCGGCTTTCCTGGAAGCGGAAACCGGCAAAGCCGCTGCCGGCCGGCAGGCGATGCGCCGGGCTGTTGGCAGGCATGTCGAAGTAGCGGTCGCTGTAGAGCAGTTCGCGGGCGCGTGCGGGCGTGTTGCCATCACCCTGGCCATCGAGCAGGAACATGCGCACCGGCACCCGGAAGTACTTGCCCAGGTGGAAGAAGGTCAGCGGGAAGGGCCCGGGGCCGTCGGCGAAGGCCGCATCCTCGGGCCGGAAGCGGATCTTGCCATGCGCCTCGTAGTCGATCTGGTCGAGGATGTCGGCCGGGATCGCGGGCGGTGGCTGGTAGGGCGTCTTGGCCATCTCGCGGGCGCGCGCCATCAGTGCCTCGAAGGAAAAGCGCTGTGCCGCCCCCATCTTCAGGCCCTGTGCCGCCAGGGCCGAGGGTGACAGGCCCAGCGCGGCCAATGCCGCGCCGGCACCGGTGGCAGTGAGGAAGCGACGGCGGCTGGGCATGGGGTCTCCTGTTGTTGTCGGCGTACGGAACTGGTCAGAGTTTCGCGTGATGCGGATGGTTCCGGCAAAGAAAAAGCCCGCTGCACAGGCAGCGGGCTTGACTCCGGCAAGCGGAAAGATCGTGGGCAGCGGCGCCGCGAGGGACGCCGCCACACCGGATCAATATTCCCAGAAGATCTTCTGGATTTCCTTGGTGTCGGTGGTCTTGGTCAGTGCCAGCATCAGCAGGATGCGGGCCTTCTGCGCGTTCAGGGTGTCGGCGACGACCAGGTCCAGCTTGTCGTCATCGGCTTCGCCGTTACGTGCCACGATGCCTTGGCCAACGCGGCTGGCGCGCACGATCACGACGCCCTTCTTGCGGGCTTCGACCAGCGACGGGACCACGGTGTTGTTCAGGCTGCCATCACCCACGCCAGCGTGGATGATGCCTTGCGCACCGGCGGCCACGAAGGCGTTCAGGGCGATCGGGTTCATGTTGGCATAGCCGTAGACGATGTCCACTTGCGGCAGCTTGTCCAGGTTCATGATGTCGAACGGGGTGTCAGCAGTGTTCTTGCGGGTCGACTGGCGATAGAAGAACGGCTTGCTGCCCTGGATGTAGCCCAGGAAGCCCAGTTCAGGCGTCTTGAAGGTGTCCAGTGTGGAGGTGTTGGTCTTGGTGACTTCGCGACCGGCGTTGATCTGGTCGTTCAGGGTGACCAGCACGCCCTTGCCGATGGCTTCCTTGGAGCCGGCCAGCAGGACCGCGTTGTACAGGTTGATCGGGCCGTCAGCGCTGATGGCGGTGGACGGACGCATGGCGCCAACGATCACCACCGGCTTCTTGCTCTTGACCACCAGGTCCAGGAAGTAGGCGGTTTCTTCGATGGTGTCGGTACCGTGGGTGATGACGATGCCGTCAACGTCGCTCTGCGCCAGCAGGGTGTTGACGCGCTTGGCCAGCTTCAGCCAGGCGTCGTTGTTCATGTTTTCGCTGGCGATCTGCATGGTCTGCTCGCCGCGCACGTTGGCGACCTTTTTCAGCTCAGGCACGGCCGCGATCAGGGCATCCACGCCAACCTTGGCCGCAGTGTAGCCGACGGTGGTGGTGGTGGTGGCGCCGGTGCCGGCGATGGTGCCGCCGGTGGCCAGGATCACCACATTGGGCAGGGTTTGGGCTTGCGCGGCAGCGGCGGCTGCCAGGCAGACCAGGACCAGGAACTGGTGGAAGAATTTTCTCATGAGCATGTGTGCCTCGTACGTGTGGACGTGATTAGATATTGTTATGTGTGTGCAGTTGCCAGCTCACCGTGACAGGTGTCGTCGACAATGCACAGCGCCGACAAGATAGCACTGGCTCGCGTCACGATCAAAGCTTTTTTTATGGCATGAGAAAGCTGCACCAGCAGCGGGATTGGCCGCACCTTTGTGAGCACCGGAAGCCGCATTGCGGTGCATCAAGGAGCGTGTCGGCTCGCAACTGACAGGGCGCTGACGCGCGCGCCGCGGGAGGGGGCAAGATGGAGGGGAGGAACTCGCACGATAGCATTGAATCGGCGCTGCGCAAAGCCGGTGAAGCGCCGTCTTGATGCCCCTGCTTGACCGATCATGCGCTAGCGTCGTCTCAGGTAAGATGACACTGCGCACAAGCATTTTCGATGAATGTCCGGTTGCGTCGTGCCAGCGCATATTCCACTCCGGCGCGACGCGCGGCAATGATGGAGAACCACGATGTTTGCCACAGAAAAATTCACCAATCCCGAAGCCGCCTATGCGCGCGTGCTGGAGATCTACGAGCACAATACGTCCATCCTGCGGGATGCCTTCCGCCAGTTCTCTGGCGGCCAGCCGATGACGCAGCGTGTGCGCGCCTGCTATCCCTTCGTGCGCATCACCACCGAGAAGGCCACCCATGCCGATACCCGCCAGTCCTTCGGGTTCGTGGCCGGCCCCGGTTGCTACCAGACCACGCTGACACGCCCCAAGCTGTTCCACCAATACCTGCTGAGCCAGTTCCGCCTGGTGCTGCAGAACCACCAGGTGCCGCTGGAGATCGGCGTGAGCGACATGCCCATCCCGGTCCACTTCGCCTTCCCCGAAGGCATACACGTGGAGGGCAGCCTGGACCCCGAACACCTGCGCTCGCTGCCCGACCATTTCGACCTGCCCGACCTGGCGACCATGGATGACCGCATCGCCAACGGCAGCTACGAAGTCGACAACGGCGCCTGGCGCGAGGGCGTGCATCCGCTGGCGCTGTTCACCGGGCCGCGCATCGACTATTCGCTGCACCGGCTGCGCCACTACACGGCGACCTCGCCCGACCAGTTCCAGCGCTATGTGCTCTTCACCAACTACGCTTTCTACGTCGATGAATTCGTGCGCCTGGGACGGCGTCTCATGGAGCCGACTGACGATCCCGATGAACTGGCCTATCGCCGCCAGTACACCGCCTTCGTCGAACCGGGCAATGTCACCACCTGGAGTGCCAACCAGGAAGGCGGCGCCGCGCCGGCCCCCTCGGGTGTGGTGCCGGCACGCCAGCCGCAGATGCCGGCCTATCACCTGCAGCGTGCCGATGGCAGCGGCATCACCCTGGTCAATATCGGCGTGGGGCCCTCCAATGCCAAGACCGTCACCGACCACGTGGCGGTGCTGCGCCCGCACGGCTGGCTGATGCTGGGCCATTGCGCCGGGCTGTCGGCTTCGCAGCGCATGGGTGACTATGTGCTGGCACATGCCTATGTCCGTGACGACCATGTGCTGGACGACGACTTGCCGCTGTGGGTGCCGATCCCGGCCCTGGCCGAAGTGCAGCTGGCGCTGCAGGATGCGGTGGCCAGCATCACCCAGCTGGACGGCTATGAGTTGAAGCGCATCATGCGTACCGGCACCGTGGCTTCGGTCGATGACCGTAACTGGGAGCTGCGCGACCACCGCACGCCGCTGTTACGCTTCTCGCAAAGTCGCGCCATTGCACTGGACATGGAAAGTGCCACCGTGGCCGCCAACGGTTTCCGCTTCCGGGTGCCTTACGGCACGCTGCTGTGCGTCTCCGACAAGCCGCTGCACGGCGAGATCAAGCTGCCCGGCATGGCCAATACCTTCTACGAGCAACGCGTGGCGCAGCATCTGCAGATCGGTATCCGTGCGCTGGAACTGTTGCGCAACAACGGCATCGAGCAGGTCCATAGCCGCAAGCTGCGCAGTTTTGCGGAGCCGGCATTCCGCTGACCGTACTGCTGCAGGCAGAAGCCAAAACGCAAAACGCAAAACGCAAAACGCAAAACGCAAAACGCAAAACGCAAAACGCAAAACGCAAAACGCAAAACGCAAAACGCAAAACGCAAAACGCCCGCGACATCCCTGTGTCGCGGGCGTTTTGCCGTGTGGGACCGCCTTGCCGGATCAGCTCCGGCGTGCCGGTAGCCGGTGCGTCAGCGTGAGCCGGTAGTACAGGGCCGCACCGACCAGCAGGGTCACGGCAGCCACGCACAGCGATGGCGTGAAGGACCCGCTGGCATGCACCAGCGCCGTGGCCAGCGGCGGGCCGGCAATCTGGCCGATGCCGTAGGCCGCCGTCATCAGGGCCATCAGGCTGCTGGCGTGCTCCTTGCGCAGGCGGCGTGCCTCACGCATGCCGAACAGCGTGATGGCGGTGAAGGGCAGGCCCAGCAACAGGCAACTGAAGGCAAAGCCGAGCGCATTGGGGAAGAAGATCGACAGCGCTACACCAGCGGCCTGCATCAGGTAGGCACCGGTCAGCAGCAGCCGCTGGTCGGCATGGACCGACAGGCGGGTCGCGCCGAAGGCCCCCAACGCCACCGAGAAGCCGAAGATGGGCCAGAAGAAATCGGGCCAGGCCGATCCCGGCAGGGCCTGGCGGGCAATCACCGGCAGGAAGGTGGCGGTGATGATGTAGCCGAAACCGGCGATGCCGTAGGCGATCACCTGCACCAGCACCTCGCGCCGCTGTTGCGCTGTCTCGGCCTGGTGGGTGTCGGTGGCACCGGCGCTGGCCTGCGTCGCGCCGTGGCCGGCGTCGAAGCTGAAGGTCTTCCATACCAGCGCGGTGAGCGCCAGCGAGATCACGCCGAAGGCGATCCAGCCGCCGGCGGCCAGCCATCCGGCCGAGATCATGGGCCCGGTCAGCAGGCCGGTGAGGGCGATGCCCAGGCCCGGGCCACAGAAGATCACGCCGCCCAGTTCGGGCCGATGCAGTTGCGTCAGCTGCTGCAGGCACCAGCCGGCGGTATAGACGAACACATAGGCGCTGGCGACCCCGGAGAGAAAACGCATCAGCAGCCAGGCCAGGTCCTGGTGCAGCACGCCCATGCCCAGGGTCAGCAGGATGGTCGCCACCAGGCCGATACGCAACAGCGGCACGCCACGCTTGCTGCGATGGAAGGCACACAGCATGGCGCCCACGAAGTAGCCCAGGTAGTTGGCCGTGGCCAGCCAGCCGCCCATCTGCAGGTTCAGGCTGCCTTCGTGCAGCATCATGGGCAACAGCGGTGTGAAGGCGAAACGGCCGATGCCCATGGCCACGGAGAGCGCCACCATGCCGGACAGGCATACCTTCCAGGCCATGCCCTTGTGGTGTGACGAAGCAGCGGTGGAGACGGCGGCGGTGGTGGCGGTGGTGGCGGTGGTGGCGGATGCCCCCGGCCCCTGGCGGAGTGGCTCGGTCATGGCGGAGAGTCTGGTGAGGTCGATGGAAAGCTATGCTATCGTGTTTCAATCATTCGAAAAAATGAATAATAAGAATGAGTTCATCTTCATTGGAGAACGATATGGAACTGGCCGAACTGGAAATCTTCCGCACCGTGGTGGCCGAGGGTGGGGTGACGCGTGCCGCCGAGCGGCTCAACCGGGTCCAGTCCAATGTGACCACGCGCATCAAGCAGCTGGAAGAATCGGTGGGCGTGCCGCTGTTCGTGCGGGATCGCCGGCGCATGGTGCTCACCTCCGCCGGGGAAGCCCTGCTCGACTACGCCGACCGCATCCTCGACCTGGTACAGGAGGCGCGCCAGGTGGTGGCACCGCAGAGTCCGCGCGGACGCCTGCGCATCGGTTCGATGGAAAGCGCGGCGGCCAGTCGCCTGCCTGCGCCGCTGGCCGAATTTCACCAGCGTTGGCCGGAGGTGCGACTGGAGCTTTCCACCGCGCCCACCGACGTGCTCATCAGTCAGGTGCGCGCCTGCAAGCTCGATGCCGCACTGGTGGCCGGGCCGGTTGACGATCCAGCCTTCGATGCCACGCCGCTGTTCAAGGAGGAATTACTGCTGGTGACGCCGCGCAGCCATCGCCGCGTGCGCGCGCCGGAAGACATCACGCTCGATACCCTGATTGTCTTCGAGCAAGGTTGTGCCTACCGGCGCCATGCCGAAGCCTGGTTTTCCAGTCATGGCCGGGGACGCGGGCCGGTACGCACGCTGGAACTGGCCTCCTATCACGCCATCCTGGCCTGTGTGGCGGCCGGTGCCGGGGTGGCCGTGGTGCCGCGTTCGGTGATTGCCATGCAGATGGAGCCACATGGTTTCGCCACGCATTCGCTGGGCAAGGAGGGGCGCATCACGACTTTCCTGCTGAGTCGTCGCGAGCGACATTCTGCTTCTTTCCTGGCCTTGCGATCTTTACTTATGGCGAGTGTTTGATATATTTGATTCAGAAGATTTGCTTTGGATCTGACGCATGTTGCAGGTCTTAAAGAGCTGGTAACAATTTGTAAAATGCACTGCGGTGCGACAGTGATTTTTTTATATTCAAGTTCCCCCTCCATTCTCCCCCCCGAGAATGGGATTTACCCCACGGACAGCAATGGACGTGGGGTTTTTCTTTTGTCCCGGCGCTGCGTGAAGATCCTGGAAAGCCGCTTCAGGACTGGCTTTCCGGCTGGTCGTGCAATGCGCGTGAAGCATTGTTGCGGTGCGTGATCCCGTGCGTCGGGAATGCGTTGCAAGCCTGGCATGACACTGGTCTGCTTATCCGATCTCTTGCTTTCTGATTATCTGTTTACACCATCGATGTGTGACAAGTCGCCACGTCACTTCGCGTGTGCGCGCGAACTTCCGACCACCAGGTTGCCGCGTGCCGCCGACTGGATCGCGAGGACGGCAGGATGGGTCAGGCGGCGCTCCACCGAGATGGCATAGAACTGCTCACGTACGGCCGCCGTCTTGCCGATTTCCACCAGACCATATTGCTTGCTGATCTGCGCGGCAATGGCCGCGGGGGCGGCGAAAATGCCGGCACCGGCGTCGCCGAAGGCCAGCAGCAGGGCGCCATCATCGAACTCGCCGGTGATGCGCGGCCGGATCTTTTCCTTCTCGAACCAGCGCAGCAGGCGCGGGCGTACAGCGGCATCCTCACCGGGCATCAGGAAGGGTGCGCCCTCCAGGCTCTGTGGGAAGTTCTTGCGGTAGCGCCGGGCCAGTTCGGGTGTGGCGAAGAAGCTGGTGTCGCATTCGCCCAGCAGATGGTGATAGCCGCGCACCTCGACGCGCGGCGGCATGGGGCTGTCGGCGATGATGATGTCGAGCTTGTGGATGGCCAGGTCGGCCAGCAGGGTATCGAGCTTGCCTTCACGGCAGATGATGCGGATCGGATCCGGCATGGCCAGCGCACTTTCCAGCAGCAGGTAGGCAATCGCCTTGGGGACCGCGTCGGCCACACCCACGCGCAACTGCAGGGTGCGTCCGCCTGAACGCAGGCGCAAGGCTTCCTCCAGTTCTTCGCCGATGCTGAAGATGCGTTCGGCATAGTCGAACACCATGCGTCCTTCGTCATTGAGTTCCAAACGCCGGCCCACGCGCCGGAACAGCTTGTAGCCCAGGCTTTCCTCGAACAGGCTGATCTGGCCGCTGATGGTCTGCGCAGTCAGGTGCAGGCGCTCGCTGGCGCGCGCCACGCCACCGGTCTTGGCGACCGTCCAGAAATAGTGCAGATGCTTGTAGTTGAGATTGGGCATGGGTTTTCCGCGATGTGGAAATACTTCGGAAATTCCGATGGATTATCTCAGAATATTCGAATTTTCATTCACTACGCTTTCGCCTAGAGTAGCGCCATTGTCCGGTGCCGATTCCTTGCGGTGGCCGGTTTCGTCACTGTGGAGGGAGTCATCGTGAATGGCGTAGAAAGTTTTGCAAGTCCGCTCATGTGGGGCGGGTTCATCGTATTCGTACTGGGCATGCTGGCCGTGGACATGTTCGCCCTCGGCGGCCGTCACGCGCACCGGGTGACGCCGCGCGAGGCACTGGGCTGGTCGGTGGCCTGGGTTTCGCTGGCGCTGCTGTTTGCGGGCCTGATGTGGTGGTACCTGGATGCCAGCGTCGGCCGTGAATTCGCCAACCAGAAGGGCGCCGAGTTCCTCTCCGGCTACCTGATCGAGAAGGCGCTGTCGGTCGACAACATCTTCGTGTTCCTGATGATCTTCAGCTACTTCGCCGTGCCGCCCGAGATGCAGCGTCGCGTGCTGTTGTACGGCGTGATCGGTGCCATCGTCATGCGTGCGGTGATGATCCTGCTGGGTGCCTGGATGATCGCCCAGTTCAGCTGGATCCTGTACGTGTTCGGCGCCTTCCTGGTGTTCACCGGCGTGAAGATGCTGGTCTTTGCCGACAAGGAGGCTGACCTTGGTGATAACCCGTTGCTGCGCTGGCTGCGCGGTCATATGAAGATCAGCAACGACTACGATGGCGAGAAGTTTTCCACCCGCATCAATGGCGTGCGCTACTTCACGCCGCTCATGCTGGTGCTGCTGCTGATCGAACTGTCGGACGTGATTTTCGCGGTGGATAGCATCCCGGCGATCTTCGCCATCACCAAGGATCCGTTCATCGTCTTCACCTCCAACATGTTCGCCATCATGGGCTTGCGTGCCTTGTACTTCCTGCTGGCCGATTCTGCCGAGCGCTTCCACCTGCTCAAGTACGGCCTGGCCCTGGTGCTGCTGTTCGTGGGCTTCAAGATGCTGGCGTCGTATTGGTTCCATGTGCCGGTGCTGCTGTCGCTGGGCGTGGTAGGCGCGATCCTGGTGGTCTCCATCGTGCTGAGCCTGATGCTGGGCAAGGCGAAGGACAAGGACGAACGCACCGCCTGATCGTACCGATCACAGATTCAACCGTGGGGCTTGACCGGCTGGCGCAATCCAGCCGGTTTTTTTACGTCGTTATCATTCGACTATGGTGATGCCGATTTGGCATCTCCGCAAAGGGATGCTTTTATTGGGGACGGAGTACATTAGAATGTGCGCTCCATTCTTACGGTTTGCAGCGAATCTTCATGGCCCGCCTTCCTCGTCTCGTGGTACCCAACCAGCCTCATCACATCATTCAACGTGGACATGATGGCCTGGTCATCTTCCGGGATGCCGAAGACCACCTGGCCTTCCTCGGCTGGTTGAAAGATGCTGCACGACAATTCAAGGTGGCCATCCATGCCTACGTGCTGATGCCCGACCACCTGCACCTGCTGGCCACTCCGGTCGACGACCAGGGGCTGGCACGGATGATGCAATGGATAGGGCGTCACTACGTCCCGTATTTCAACCAGAAGCATGGACGTTCCGGCACGCTGTGGCAGGGGCGCTACCGCGCCACCGTCATCGATGCCGAGCTCTACCTGCTGGCCATCTGCCGCTACATCGAGCTCAATCCGGTGCGCAACGGCCTGGCGGGCGGGCCGGGCGAGTATCCCTGGTCCAGCTACATGCACCACATCGGCGCCAAGCAGGATGGCCTGATCACCGATCATCCCGCCTATTGGTCGATTGGCAACACGCCCTTCGACCGGGAAATCGCCTACCGCCAGCTCACCGAAGAGGGGCTGGCGCAGGCCGAAGTGGAGCGCATCACCGATGCCACGCTCAAGGGTTGGGCGCTGGGCTCGGAGAATTTCAAGCAGGGACTCGAACGCCAGACCCATCGTCGCGTCAGTCCCGCCAAGCGTGGTCGGCCGGTCATTTCCCGGCCGGTGACGGACGAGTCGCCTGTATCTGTGCAGCAAGACTGAAGCTGATTCAAAAATAAGCCTTTTAAATCAAAGGTTTGCGAATAATCCTTTTCACTATGTCCCTATTTAAAAAATCAGGGAAATCGTGGGGATTTTAATTTTACTCAGACCCTATTTATTTTCATTGAACTATTGGGTGCAGTGCACTATTCTTCAAATCCTTACTGTCAAAGTGGTGGAGTACCGATATGCACGCGCAAGGCCTTTACGACCCAGCAAATGAACATGACGCCTGTGGCGTCGGTTTCATCGCCCATATCAAGGGCAAGAAATCCCATTCCATCGTTGACCAGGGTTTGCTCATTCTGAAGAACCTGGATCACCGGGGCGCCGTTGGTGCGGACGCCCTGATGGGCGATGGTGCCGGTATTCTCATCCAGATCCCTGACCAGTATTACCGTGAGGAAATGGCCAAGCAGGGCGTGGACCTGCCGCCTCCCGGCGAATATGGCGTGGGCATGGTGTTCCTGCCCAAGGAAAACGCCTCGCGTATCGCCTGCGAACAGGAAATCGAACGCTCGGTGCTGGCCGAAGGCCAGATCGTGCTGGGCTGGCGCGACGTGCCGGTCGACACCGACATGCCGATGTCGCCCACCGTGCGTGAAAAAGAGCCGGTCATCCGCCAGATCTTCATCGGTCGCGGTCCGGACATCATGGTCACCGACGCGCTGGAACGTAAGCTCTACGTGATCCGCAAGTCCTCCGGCCACGCCATCCAGGCCCTGAACCTGCTGCACGGCAAGGAATTCTTCGTGCCCTCGATGTCGGCCCGTACCGTGGTCTACAAGGGTCTGCTGCTGGCCGACCAGGTCGGCGTGTACTACAAGGACCTGCAGGACGAGCGCTGTGTCTCGGCCCTGGCCCTGGTGCACCAGCGCGTCTCCCCCAACTCCTTCC
>NZ_JBIUZW010000011.1:0-4508 GCF_044745245.1 Herbaspirillum sp. NPDC087042
AGGACTTTCTTGTGGCGGGCCCGTGCTGTTACCCCACGTTTGACTCTAGGCATAGTAGCTCCTTAGTGTATGGTGAGGTTCAGCGAACGGCAGCATCGCGCGAACGGAATTCAGGTTCGTCTCATGGACGCCCTCGGTACCGCGCCGTTGACGCTTGTTCTTGGTGGTCGTCTTGGTCAGGCTGTGACGCTTGAAGGCTTGACCGCGCTTGACGGTACCGCCCGGGCGCACGCGAAAACGTTTCTTCGCGCTGCTCTTCGATTTCATCTTAGGCATAGCAACTCTGTCCTTCCGGACAGCTCCATTTTTTGATGATTGCAGGTGGCCGCAAATACTCGCTGCTCTTTGATGCCTGCTCTCACTTATTTGACAGCGGGTGAACCCGCTGCTTTTGCCCCATGCAGTCGCCTGCACTCGGCAAATCCTTTGTCGGCCTTACGCTGTACCGCCTTGCGGTGGTACGGATGGCATCACGCGGATGCCATCCCGATACGGCTAACTGCGTTCCTTCTTACTTCTTTTTCTTCGGTGCCAGGACCATGATCATCTGGCGACCTTCCATCTTGGGAAACTGCTCGACCTGGCCATACGGCTCCAGATCAGCCTTCAGGCGTTCCAGCACGCGCATGCCGATTTCCTGGTGAGCCATTTCACGACCGCGGAAACGCAGCGTGATCTTGGTCTTGTCACCGTCTTCCAGGAACTTGGTCAGGTTGCGCAGCTTGATGTTGTAATCGCCATCATCGGTACCAGGACGGAACTTGACTTCCTTGACCTGGATGACCTTCTGCTTGAGCTTGGCCTCGTGCGCCTTCTTCTGCTCCTGGTACTTGAACTTGCCGTAGTCCATCAAGCGGCATACGGGAGGTTGCGCAGTCGGCGCAATCTCGACCAGGTCGACCTCAGCCTCTTCGGAGAGACGTAAGGCTTCGGCCAGGCTCACAATGCCCAGCGGCTCATTGTCGACACCCGAAAGGCGCACTTCCGGCGCAGTGATCTCGCGGTTGAGGCGATGCGACTTGTCAGTAGCTATTGCAGTTTCCTTTGAAAAATCCAATAAATTAAGCCGTGCGGTTGCGCTGGGAAGGAAGCCTCCGGCTTCCTCCTGTCAGGCTTTGGTGTTGACCTCATCCTTGAGGCGTTCCACCAAGGTGTCGATGGACATCACGCCCAGATCGACATTGCCCCGCGCACGCACGGCCACAGTGTTGGCATCCCGTTCTTTATCGCCGACAACCAAGATATAGGGCGGCTTCTGAATAGAATGCTGCCGTATTTTATAGGTAATCTTCTCGTTGCGCAAATCGGTCTCGACCCTAAACCCTTGTTTTTTCAGCGTTTGCGCAACGTTCTGCACATATTCCGCTTGCGCATCGGAAATATTCAGGATGACAACTTGCGTTGGCGCCAGCCACAGCGGCATCGCACCGGCGTGGTTTTCGATCAGGATGGCGATGAAACGCTCCAGCGAACCGACGATGGCACGGTGCAACATCACCGGCACCTTGCGATTGTTGTCTTCCGTGACATATTCCGCACCCAGGCGTGCCGGCATCGAGAAGTCCACCTGCATGGTGCCACACTGCCAGGAACGACCGATCGAATCCTTCAGGTGGTATTCGATCTTGGGACCATAGAAGGCACCCTCGCCCGGCAGCTCTTCCCACTCCGAACCGGAGGCGCGGATGGCTTCACGCAGGGCATTTTCCGCCTTGTCCCAGACTTCCTCGGCACCGATGCGCTTTTCCGGACGCAGTGCCAGCTTCACGGCGACTTCCTTGAAACCGAAGCAATCGTAGACTTCACGCACCACGCGATTGAAGGCCGCAACCTCTTCCTGCACCTGATCTTCGGTACAGAAGATGTGACCATCATCCTGGGTGAAGCCACGCACGCGCATCATGCCGTGCAGCGCGCCGGAGGGCTCGTTGCGGTGGCATTGACCGAATTCGCCGTAGCGCAGCGGCAGGTCGCGATAGCTGTGCAGGCCGGAGTTGAAGATCTGGATATGGCCCGGGCAGTTCATCGGCTTGAGCGCGTAGGCACGGTTCTCGGACTCGGTCGTGAACATGTTTTCACGATAGTTTTCCCAGTGACCGGTCTTCTCCCACAGCGAACGATCCAGGATCTGCGGCGCCTTCACTTCCTGATAGCCATTGTCCTGATAGACACGACGCATGTATTGCTCGACCTGCTGCCAGATGGTCCAGCCCTTGGGATGCCAGAAGATCAGGCCCGGCGCCTCGTCCTGGAAGTGGAACAGGTCCAGCGCGCGGCCCAGCTTGCGGTGATCGCGCTTCTCGGCCTCTTCCAGCATGTGCAGGTAGGCTTCCTGATCTTCCTTCTTGGCCCAGGCGGTACCGTAGACACGCTGCAGCATCTCGTTATTGGAGTCGCCACGCCAGTAGGCGCCGGCCAGCTTCATCAGCTTGAACACCTTCAGCTTGCCGGTGGACGGCACGTGCGGACCACGGCACAGATCGGTGAAGCTACCCTCGGTGTAGAGCGAGACATCCTCGTTCTGCGGAATGGAAGCAATGATCTCGGCCTTGTAGGCCTCGCCGATGGACTTGAAGTAGGCCACCGCCTCGTCGCGCGGCAACACCTTGCGGGTGACCGGCTCATCCTTCTTGACCAGCTCGGCCATCTTCTTCTCGATGGCCTGCAGGTCTTCGGGCGTGAAGGGGCGCTTGTACGAGAAGTCGTAGTAGAAGCCGTTGTCGATCACCGGACCGATGGTGACCTGGGCATCAGGGAACAATTCCTTGACGGCATAGGCCAGCAAGTGGGCGGTGGAGTGACGGATCACTTCCAGGCCATCGGCATCCTTGTCGGTGATGATGGCCAGATCCGCATCCTGCGCAATCAGGAAGGAGGTATCGACCAGCTTGCCATCAACACGGCCAGCCAGTGCGGCCTTGGCCAGGCCGGTACCGATATTGGCAGCGACCTGCGCTACCGTCACCGGACCATCGAACTGGCGTTGGGAACCATCGGGAAGACGAACTGAAACCATTTTGCACTCCATGTGGGCAGCTGCGCTGCCTTGCCTGTTAAGGTGATATCAAAAAGATGGACGAAAAAAAACGCGGACCAGCCGCGCTTTTTCTTGAGACGAAAAAGAACCCGACTAGCGTCGCGTGAAAACCTCGGTGGTAGTTCGCGGTGTCATAACCGGTTTGCCTTTCTCGCTCTTACAGAATTGGGAGTTGAATCGCGTATTCGCCACCTGCTCGCCAGGTGGGTACTCGACATGGTTTTCAATTATAGCAAATTAATTCACCCGCCCCGACAAGTTCGCGCATCCCGCGCCGCCGCCCTCCCCTATAGCCACTTGACGCAGGCACCCAGGCAGCACGACACTGAAAAACGTCGGCAACAGGAGCCAGGCCACGGCGCCACAAACCTCGACGGCGCACATGATTTACAAGAGCAAAAAACCGGCTTTACACCGCACACACAGCCTGAACAGTCGCACCACGTGCTAGCATCCAAACCGATTTTCAGGAGGACAGCATCATGCCCGAGACCACGAACAGCGTAGAACACCAGACGATCATCAACAACGTCGAATACACGCTGCAGAGCCGGACAGTAGCGCAGGAAAACGGCGAACGCTACGAAGAATACCGCGTCCTGCTGGAAGGCAAGGAAATCAAGTCCTGGACGCGCGGCAATGTGATCCGCTACTTCAGCCTCTGATCCCTCCGCACCACTTGCTGACCAGATCTGACCCCATAAAAAAACGGCATCCCGGGATGCCGTTTCATCATGTTGGCGACGCCCGCAGGCGCGCTCAGGACTTCGCGAGGTGGGCGCGTCGCGCCAGGATCTTCTCGATCTTTTCCTTCAGCGTAGCCGCATTGAAGGGCTTGACGATATAGCCATCCGCGCCCGCCTGCGCTGCCATGACGATATTCTCCTTCTTGGCCTCGGCGGTAATCATCAGCACGGGCAGGTGCGCCAGCGACGGCGTGCCGCGGATCTTCTTGAGCAACTCCAGCCCATCCATCACCGGCATGTTCCAGTCGGTCAACACGAACGTGACCGGCACGGTACCCGCCTCAAGCACCTTCAACGCGGAAGAGCCATCATCGGCCTCCACGATCCTGCTGTATTCAAGTTCCTTCAACAGGCCGCTGACAATCCGACGCATCGTCGAAAAGTCATCAACCACGAGGAAATATTGATCATCTGCCGCCATAGGAAAATTCATTCTTCCGTAAGGTTAAGAGTTTGTTGAACAAACTCACAAAAATTTCGTTCGCAAGTTTAAAGCATTTTTTGATGCTCCCACGAAACAGTCGAGTGACAAGGCCGAAAATTCCCGCCTCGCTTGAGCGACAACAGAACCAGGCGAGAAAAAGCCCTCCCCAGCCACAACCGGGGTCGACGAAATTTGGCAAGACGGGAAATTGAAAGCCGGAAATGGCAGGCAGAAAATAAAAAAGGAAGCTGCAAACGCGCTTCCTTTTGAATTTGAATTCGCTTCCAACCCGTCTGCATCT
>NZ_JBIUZW010000011.1:4604-34636 GCF_044745245.1 Herbaspirillum sp. NPDC087042
ATCTGCAGAAGAATTGGTAGGCACGATTGGACTCGAACCAACGACCCCTACCATGTCAAGGTAGTGCTCTAACCAGCTGAGCTACGCGCCTAACGAATGATACTGACACAAACAAAAAAGGAAGCCACCTTGCGCCTCCTTTTCAGTTTTACTCCGCCCAACCCACCTGCATCTGCAGAAGAATTGGTAGGCACGATTGGACTCGAACCAACGACCCCTACCATGTCAAGGTAGTGCTCTAACCAGCTGAGCTACGCGCCTAACGAAGAAGCAAGAGTATAGGAGGCTTTCCTATATTTGCCAAGGGGTAAATGATAAAAAAGTAAAAATATTTAGCACTTACCCCTCCCTGTCGAGAGCACCGGCATTCCATCCAACGGCTACTGCCGCTTCGCCTCGATCACACCCTTGACCTCGCGAATCACCGTCAAGGCCTTCTGCAATTGCTCGGTCGAGCCGATCTCGGCGGTGAACGCCATGCGCGCATGGCCCTTGGCGCTTTGCGTGCTCACACCGATCACATTGATCTTGTCGCGCAGGAAGATATCGGAGATGTCCCGCAACAAGCCCTGGCGATCGCTGGCCAGCACGAAGATGTCGACCGGATAGACCGTATCGCGCGCCGGTGCGCCCCAGGTGGTCTGGATGATCCGTTCGGGCGCATGCGCACTCATCTCGGCGAAATTCTTGCAGCTCACCCGATGGATGGAGACGCCCTTGCCACGCGTCACAAAGCCGGCAATGGCATCCGGCGGCGCCGGCTTGCAGCAGCGCGCCAGTTGCGTCAGCAGACCGTCCGTGCCGACGACCAGCACTCCCGACTTGGCGCCCTGCACGATGCTGGAGGCACGACTCTTGCGCGTGATCAGCGCTTCGTCGTCGATCTCGGGCTTCTTTTCCTGCCCTTCATGCAAGGCTTGCTCGACATGACGCAGGCTGAACTCTTCCTTGGCCAGCGACAGACACAGGTCATCCACCTTGGCAAAGCCCAGCTTCTGCGCCAGCTCTTCCAGGTTGACGGCGGTCTTGCCTTCGCGCTGCAGGGTCTTTTCCAGCAGGCCTCGACCGACCGACAGGGTTTCCTGCTGCTCGATGGCATTGAACCAGGCGCGGATCTTGGAACGCGTGCGTGAACTGGCCGCATAGTCCGGACCGAGCCAGTCCCGCGACGGTCCCACGCCCGGCCCGCTCTTGGCGGTGATGATCTCCACCGTCTGGCCATTCTTGAGCACCGTGTTCAGCGGCACCATCACCCCATCGACCCGGGCACCCCGGCAGCGATGGCCGACATCGCTGTGCAGGTGATAGGCGAAATCGATGGGTGTCGCCCCACTGGGCAGCTCGATCACGCGCGCCTGGGGCGTCAACACATAGATGCGCTCGTCCAGGGTGGCGGACTTGAGTTTTTCCACCCAGTCGCGACGCACTTCTTCCTGGTCCACCACGGCATCGGTGACTTCATTTTTCCAGGCCAGCAACTGACGCAACCAGGCGATTTTCTCGTCATATTTCTGTGCCGAGAAATTGGAACCGCCGCTTTCCTTGTAACGCCAGTGGGCCGCCACGCCGTATTCGGCGAAATGGTGCATCTCATGGGTACGGATCTGCACTTCCAGCGCCCGCCCATCCTCGGCCACCACCACGGTGTGCAGGGACTGGTAACCGTTTTGCTTGGGACGCGAGATATAGTCGTCGAACTCTTCCGGGATCGGCGTCCAGATGTCATGCACGATGCCCAACACCGCGTAGCAGGTCTTGACGTCGTCGACGATGACACGGAAAGCGCGTACATCGTAGAGCTCGGAAAAGTCAATGGACTTGCCGCGCATCTTGTTCCAGATGCTGTAGATATGCTTGGGACGACCACTGACCTCGGCGCGGATATCCTGGGCCGCCATCTCGGCGCGCAGACGCGCGATCGCGTTGGCCACGAAGGCCTCGCGCTCCAGGCGCTTCTCTTCCAGCATCTTGGCGATGCGCTTGTAGGTCACCGGCTCCAGGAAGCGGAAGGACAGGTCTTCCAGCTCCCATTTCAATTGCCAGATGCCCAGCCGGTTGGCCAGCGGCGCATACAGGTCGAAGGTCTGGCGCGCGTATTGGGCGCTGGCCTCGTTTTCCTGCTTGGTCTCGGCAAAGTAGCGCAGGGTCGCCACGCGCGAGGCCAGACGCACCAACACCGCGCGCATGTCGGTGGCCATCGCCAGCAGCATCTTGCGCAGCGTTTCCACCTGGGCCGCTGCCTGCTGGGCGGCGTTCTTGCCGCGCAGGACTTCCTGGTTCTGGGTCTGGAAACTGGGGCCATGGAAGCGCATCAGCTGGCGCACATTGCCGACCAGGTCGGCGATTTCCTTGCCGAAGCGCTCTTCGAGCTTTTCTTCCAGCTCGGGATGCAGCATCTGTGCCTCGAACGCCAGCCCGGCAATGCGGGTCGCCGCATCGACATTGAGCGAGGTCAGCACGGTCGCCACCGAGAAGGAAAACTGCAGTGCATCCTGCCCGGACAGGATCTGCCTGTCGGCATACAGCGGTTCGAGCTCGGCCAGGGCCTGCCCGACCCGCGCCACATCCTCAGGACCGAGTCCGGCGGTAATGGCCGCCAGTCCCTCGCCCTGTGTACTTGCTACCGAAACCATAAACGATTACTTCTGTGCGGCGACGATGATGATTTCCACCAGCAGTTCGGGACGGGCCAGCTTGGCTTCCACCGTGGCGCGCGGAGGCGCGTTGCCATCGGCCACCCAGTCATCCCAGACGGCGTTCATGCCAGCAAAATCCTTCACATCGGACAGGAAGATCTGGCACGACAGGATCTTGCTCTTGTCGCTGTTGGATTCCGCCAGCAGGCGGTCGATATGGCCCAGCACCTCACGGGTCTGACCCTCGATGTTCTGGGTGGTGTCTTCGGCGATCTGACCCGCCAGGTAGACGGTGCCATTATGGATGGCGACTTCGGAGAGGCGCTTGCCGACGTGCAGACGTTGTACGGACATGGGATTTCCTTCGTGGTGATACCCGGCCCTGCCGGGCCGGCTGGTTCAATTGCAATAAAAATCGTCAGCCCAGCAGGAACTGCCGGGCGACCTCGATCTGGGGCGCATGCATGAAGGTCGGCGCGTGGCCGACATCGGGCAATTCCACCAGCTTGGCCTTGGGGCCGCGCCGGGTCATTTCCTGCGCCACCTCGGGCAGGAGCAGGTCGGACTGGGCGCCGCGCACCACCAGGGTCGGACAGCGGATCGCATCATAGGCCGCCCACAGCATCTGCTCGGCGGCACTGGCCGCCTCCGGCGTGGTCAGCTTGAACGGCACCGCCAGTCCGAGGTCGTAATGGCGCACCCACTTGCCTTCCGCATTCTGGCGCAGCACGTCCTTGGCCAGCTTGTGCCATTCCTCGTCGCTATGGGCACCGAAACTGGCGGAGATGGTACGGATGTACTGGGCAGCTTCATCGAAACTGTCGAAGCGGACATCCTGGCCGATGTAGTCACCGATGCGGGCCAGCGCCGCGCCATTGATGGAAGGACCGATGTCGTTCAAGACCAGGCGCCGAATCGGGTTGCCCGGCAAGGATGCCAGACCCATGCCGATCAATCCGCCCATGGAGGTGCCGAACCAGTCGACGATCTCCGCATCCAGGCGCGCCAGCAGGGTCACCATGTCGCTGACATATTGCGGCACGGTGTAGAACTGCGGATTGGCCAGGCGACCGGAGCGGCCGCGCCCGACCACGTCCGGGCAAACCACGCGGTAGGTATCGCAGAGCTCGCGGGCCATGCGATCGAAATCGTCGGAGACGCGCGTCACCCCATGCACGCACAGCAGCACATTGGGATTGCGGGCATCGCCCCACTCCTTGTAGGCCATCGTGTGCAGCCCGGCGGGCGAGATGCACTGCACGGTCTTGACTACGGCTTCAGTCATGGTCGCGAATTTTCTGGTGGAAGAAGCCGACATTCTACTATCTTGAGACGACTTGTCTGCGGGAAATGGGCGTCCCGCCTGCACGAAACGGATCTTCCGCGCAGCGCATCGCGACATGGGACGCCGGTCGACACCGGCGCCATGTCACATCAGGGAATGTTCCTCAGGAAAAAACGAATGACGCCAGGCAAGTCGCTGCTATAATGCCTGCCTTTTCCGGCAGCCATTGCCGGTCTCTACTAGCCTGAGTGGTGAAATTGGTAGACACAGCGGACTTAAAATCCGCCGCTTACCCGGAAGGGGGCGTGCCGGTTCGACCCCGGCCTCAGGCACCATTACAGGCTTCCAAGCCAATTCTAGGGCTATAAACGGCCACAGCGCAGTTCCGCAAAAAGCTATTTGTTCCGCAAAAAATTCGCGGTGCCAGTCCTCTCGACTATGCTCGAATAGTTCCGATGCCGACATAGGCAACTGAGCAGGACTCGACCTAGCGGATGATGAGTCGAAAGAGCATGAGTGCAGTGTGTCGCAAAGTCCGGCGGAGCAAGGCACACTGATTGCACATACAGTGTGCGAATTACCGATTTACCTCGGTTTGGGAAAAATATTCCCTAGCTGGAAATCTGGTACAGTTTTAAAGCCATTGCCCGCCGACGTCCGCAATCGGCCAGATGCGTACCTTCCTAGCAATTTTTCGGCTAATTCTGAAGGGCAGATAACGGATAAATCCCCCCTTCTTTCCATCTACCTACAGGCATCGTTTGTCGGCCAAAAGCCGGCTAGTCACGTATAAAATGGGGCATTGTGGGGATCCTTCCAGGATTACCGATATTGGCTTTGCATCGGAAGCTGCAGCTTATCGCCCAGAACCGGAAAATGTGACGAGGATTTTAGATGAGCATGAAATACATTAAACAAGAAATGGAGACGCAACTTGAGTCTGCGCGAGATGCTGTCGTGGATGAGTTGAGTTTCATCAATTTTCTGAATGTGCTCTCCGCAGACTGGTTCGCAGAAACTGAATTACACGCGGCTTCTCCTCAATCACCATACTCTGCGGGTGCATTGGGCTGGGAGAACGGCAATATCGGCGCATTTCTAAAAGCCTCCGCTCGTTGGGTGGAGAATTCAAGAAATGGTCCCCAATTCTATGAAATTCCCACAAATCCTTGGCGTAGGGTTGCCGATATCATGTTCATGGGGAAGATTTACGAATAGCATGGAATCTCAGCTCCCGGCCAGAATCCGACCTCCATCACAAAGACAAACGCCCGCACAATGCGGGCGTTTGTCTATTCAAATACGGGGCGGGATTTGTTATTCAGAAACAGCGTGTGAAGCTGGCTTAGCCCCCCCTGCCCTACTGATTACGAATCTGCGAGGAAAATCATAAAAATCAATGTCTTAGGTGGTTTTTTGCTCCGCAATTCAGAAAAATAGCGGTCCGCAAGGCCAAATAGGAGGCGGCTCGTTTTGGAATTGCGGAGCGGAATTTTCGTAGTGAAATACGAATGTGGTCCCCCGCTCCTGATATTGTTCGCTATGTCCGCAAACGGCGGCGGACAGAGAAACAAGAATTCCTTTATGGGAGCGAATATGACGCCATTTGCGCTGCCACCTTAGCCCTCAGGAAATTTGGATGCGGCTCTTTTCCATACCTCGGGTATTTTGTTCCATAAAGCCCGGTTGGGACCTTTGACGAGCGGTCCGGGATGTGCCGAGCACTCGATTCGATAGCCTTGCTTCCTTAGGCTTTTTTCAGCACGCGTCGCTTTACCTCCGACCAGGACAATCGTGTGAACAGACGGGAGCAGTATCAAGAGCTCGCTCAGCTCCGCTAGCCCGCTCCGTACCTCTCCCGCTCCGATAGCCCGCTTACCGTTCCATCCTGGAATAGTATTCCACAGGAGCGTTCTTTTTCGGCCAATAGCAGCTTGTTCCATAAATTTGAACACTGCTTCTGCTGTGGAGTCGTTGTTGTCCCTAGATATGAATCCAGAGCCTTTTCGCTTATGTTGCGGCGATGTCATCGGTCCTGGTTTTTCCAGCAAAAACAACAGATCTGCTTTTACGCCACCGTCTAAGGGATCAAAATCAGGAAACTCCCAGTCGGGATATTTACTTCGCAGGCTGTTTACATAAGCTGTCAGTGGGGCTATGTGGGGTTCTGAGAGCAGAGCACGGCGAGCTTCGACAGCAGCGGGATCTTTCAGGCTTCGGGGGACAGTAACAATATCAAGCATTCTTTTGAGAAAATGCAAAAATGTTAAGAAAACACCGAAGAGATATCACTGTTGAGCAAGGTGCACTATCGATGGAAAGCCGTTTATAAGCCAAGAAGATATTTGGCAGCTCCGGCATTAGGTGCGTATTCGATGTTGAGCGTCTGAAACTCGGGACTTAGGTCGTCGTGAAGTTTGTTGGTTTGGTTATTCGTGTAGTCTTTTGTATTCGAAGATAAAAAGACGATTTTCGAACTTAGTCCGGCCGCGCGTAGCGTACGTACAGCATCGAGATAGGTTTCAATTACAACGCAATCTTTTATTGAATCCTTTCCTTGTTTTGCAGGTGCTTTGGGGACGCTTACTCGGGCGAATGCTCGCCCGGCAATCAAATCGTGGTTAGGGTTTATCACCTTCGCTGCACCGATCCATTGATCAACAATTCCTCGAGCGCGTACCTCATGGCCTAAAAGATGTGCCAAATTGAGTGTTGCCTTGGGGCCGAATAAAGCGGCAATTGCATTCACGCGTTTGATACGCTCGGTAAGTTTGGCAAGCTGCTTTTTTGTTTCTTCCTGGACTGGCTCGAGATGATCTGCCAACTCCTTCGTCACCTGATGTGCTATTAGGCATTCAAAGCCACCGATAACTCCCATCTTCGTGACCAAATCTATTGCTGCACTAGCATTTTGCAATTGAGCCTCATCGCGTGTGGGGTCTCGCATTACATCCAAAATGGAGCAGGTATCTGCGCAGAGCACTGGCGCACCAAGCGCCACTACTTGCGTCATGATTGCGTCAAAATCCATCACAGGTTCTCGTCATAGAATGTGAGAAGTTCTATCGCAGATTCGAATTCAATCGCGAGCTCGTGCGCGTTTTCTTCGGGCCATTTTTCGGCTTCGTGTAGCCAACGGGCCAGCATGTGCGCGTCAAGTTTCTTATGATGGCTTTTATGATGTTCGACGATAAATGCCAGCCAGCGCTCCTTATCTCTAGGATGCGACGAGCCTGTCGATTTGTTTGCTGCGCGACTGAACGAAACGAGTGCGGTTGCGGCTTCGTCGCTGGTCCAGTCGGTCAGGCCTTCGTGATCTTTGCTTAGTAGGATCTGGCAATCCGGAGCAGCTACCCTCACGACTTTTGCAACAAAGTCGTTCAGTATCATGTTGTATTGCAAATGTGTAAGGCTATACGTCTCGCTCGGAACGATGTTCGTCACCTTAAAGCCGCTCGTACCCTCTGGATAGAGAGTCACGACAGCGGCAGGAATGGTGTCGTCGCCATCACGGCGAAATGCCAATAGTACTTTTTCACTTTCCATCCCAATAGCGGCCACGCGCGATTCCACCTCCGTATCGTGGTGCCAACAGTCTTTCGCACCGGCTATCAATGTATTGCGCAATGCGGTCGAATCACCTTCAACAACAATGGAAAGATCCTGAAATACTCGAATAGTCGGGAAACTGGTCATAACTTATCCTCTGCGCTTCCGCGCTCTGGTGGCCGAAACGGCTGACATGAGGGATGGATTCTAGCATTCAGCACATTCTGCCAAGATCCTGCAGTTTATTGATCCGAGTTGTTCGTCCTTTTGCTGCTCCCCGGTGAGCTAAACCTAAAGTCGTCCTGCGACTGCGTCAAAATGCGTCAGATTTGATGTCTGCCGGGCGGTCCGTCGGGCCAGACTGGACGGGCTTCGGCGCCTGACGCAAATTTGAGTCAAAACCGACCTATGTAGCGGACAGGCGCGGGGTGGGGGCAACCGCGCGCGCAAGCCGGAAATCAACAATAAGTTTCCATAAAGACAACTTTAAAAAAGAAAATCCCAATCCGGTGCTCTCGGCGTTCGCGCCTGACCGAATTCAAATTTCGCAGAAACGGGGGGGGGGGAATATGAAGGATAAGTGCAGCTAGCTTGATAAGAACGAACGGCGACTTTCCGGGATCAACGTTGAGAAAGTCTATACAGCCAATCGCGGATATTAGCGAGGGCATTGTCGTGATCCGAAGAATGCGGGCCGAGCGCCTTCAATTCATCAATGATCGTTTCAAGCTTCGGCCAAATGTTTCTGGCTTGTTCGTGCAGCGCGTTGATGCGCTCATCGAGGTCCTCCTGCGTCAGGATCTTTGCCATGATTTTCCTAGACAATTACGGTTAAGGTAATTTTCCGACCGGTAGAGATTTCAACTTTAAAACTGAGTCCGTTCGAGGAAACCACGCTCCTTGAGTCCTGCCGATCAGCTATGCATAGGCGAAATCGCAGCCAATTCACCCTTCCAGGGTTCGATAGTCTCGTCAAAATTCGATCTAAACATTCCCTTTGAGTCAGCTGACTCTTGGATAAATTGCGCTATGGCCTTTCGACATACGATCATTTGCTCCACTAAACCAGTTGGAACGTTATGGATTTGAAACTCGGCCCTCGTGCGATTACTTCCTAAGCCACTAGTTACCTCAATAACGTCGACCTTTCCAATCCTTAGCCAAACAAAACCTGCCTCCATACCTGGGGCTTCAAAATGAAATCTCATGCAAATCTCCTGATGTAATAAAAGGCCGCAACGCGGCCTTCTTACTGGATTAATCTGATACTGTACTTAAAAGATATCGTCAGAACTCTCTTCCTTTCCACGATGGCGTTTCTGCTCCATCGTCGCGGCCCGATTCGCCCTCTCTTTTCTTATCAGTGCCTTTCTTCTTTTCTTTCATATCGTCGAGCTCGTGCAAATAGTATCCATCGCGAGACTTTGACGAGTTATCTGTCTTGCTTGAGAGACCCGGTTTCTCCAGGGGGGTGGTACGACGTATCCAATTTAAGATCGACATATAGCTCCTTTACATCACGGTCAGACTAAAGCGTCACCGGAACAGGCCGTGATGTCCGCTTTCGCCACATCCATCATTATCAACGATTGATGTGTACTGCCTCAGCGCTTGAGTTCGTACTATCCCAAGGATAATTTGATAGGGAATATTTGATAAGAAGTGCATTAAGGCGTTCAAAGTCACAATGCTATTCCTCGTGAATAGCAAGCCCTTCATACTCTGCCTCACAAATTGCACTTTCTTCGTGAATTACGTCGACTGCGAAAAATTCTCTGGCCGTTAAGGCATCATTAGCTTGCTGAGAAGGGTCACCATCGAAAACTCTCCCATTAGAGGAGAAGACCTCTGGTGAAAAATGAACACGTCGTCTATTTACCTTACTCATAGTGCCTCCATTTCATGTCAAGAAGCGCAAAATAGAGTGCTCTCAACGAACCTCAAGGAGGCCTAACAAGCAGGTCTTTATCCGCAGCGCCAAAAGTGCGGTGGAGAGGGGGGAAGATAGAAGAGAAACCAATCCGAAAAATTATTTCGATTGGTCATTCTCACATTACTCTTATTTTCACGATAGAAGTTGATAGGGTAGTCTATATTTATCTATCCCTTTCGTTTTCGCGATAGCAGTTCCTGTGACAAACGTGGCGCATTGATTCGGATGTTCTTAGAGAACAACCTGGTAAAACGAGCTCTCTAGATTGGTCAACACAACCAAACATCTGATATCAAGTGACTAATGTGATGTATCAGCCGCCCCCTTCCCCAGCGACTTCTTCAGCGAAAGGTGATTATAGAAATGGGAACACTGGCGAATTCGATTTCGAGGCGCTTTTTTTCGTCGAATATCAAAAGCCGACTCTCTGTCGAGCTGCCTCCGTTCGCTGATAGTCATCCCGGCAATCGACATCACAGAACAGAAGCTCGACGGCTACAGGCTCGTCGCAGAAATGGCAGCGGCAATCGGGCTGTAATGCTGGCGCTCGCCGTGCGGCGGCCAGGCCGGCGTCGATGGTTCGATAGATTCTGCTGTCCGCGTTGTCGGCGTGATCGCTCATGGTTATTTACCCTCATTGGTCGGAAGTTGATAGGAACGGAAGCGGAGCACCTCTTGGCCCGCCCACTCGTTCAAGGAAAGAAACTGCGCCTGCAGAGGCTCAATCTCGTTGCAGCCGAAAACGGCGGCGGCCTTCGTCACATCACCGAATCCACCGGTGTTGTTGGGCATGGTCCCCAGTAATTGAGGCGGCACGCGATGGGCGGCCAGCACGTCGTCGCGCGTGCAGTTCTTGATGTTGAAGAATTCGTCCTTGGCCGCGATCTCGGACACTGGCAGGATCTGCAGGCCGTCTTTCTTCCCCCCTGGTGCATACACAAACAGGTTGCGGAAGTTGCCCGGCCCCTTGCTGTTGCGCATCGCCTCGCGCAGCTTGTCCACGTCGTTGACGTTGCTGGCAGTGTCGGTCATGTAGAGGATGAAGCCGGCGTGTGAACCGTTGAGGTAGTAGCGCCGGCGAAACAGGGTGGCCGACTCATTGAGCCAGGCCGATTGCAGCGCGCTCACATACTGCGGCACGCCATACACTTCCTGGTTGATGTCGGGCGCCTGCAGATGCCAGACGGCGTCTCGCTCGAATTCGTGGGAGTCTCGCCAGCCATTGACGAAGAAATAGCGCCCGGGCTCCACGCCCACGCGCGTGTATTTGGCCAATGCCGGCTTGAGGTTCAAAAGCTTGCCCGTCATGCTCTCGCGCCGCTCTGCGTAGCAGTTCCCGAACAGCAGGAAGTCCAGCGCCAGGCGCGTGAAGTCCGCACGCGACAACACAGCGGACGGCTGGAAGGTCGAGGCCAGGATATTGACCTTGCACCAGATCGCGCTAGCGTGATGGACGCTGGCATTCAAGGACTTGGCCAGGCCGGCCATGCTCAAGGGGGGCTCGTACCAATCGCCATTGCGGTAGCACTCGACATCGGCCAGCATGTCGCGGCCTTCCAGTACCGGCGACGGATCGCCGAAAGAAAATGCCTCGACGGATGGCGCCGGCGGCGCCGCGACCTCGGCCGGCAGCGTGTTGTCGGATGCAGCCGCGCGGCGGCGTGCTCTGTGTTTCATCAGAAGAACTCCATGGATGAGGTGTTGTTAGCGGTGGTGCCTTCGAAGGGCTCGTAGTCGAGGGCGTGCATGACCGACCAAGCGAGGTCAGCGTGGCCGGTTTCTTCCGAGCGGCCGGCGTCATAGGTGATGGCGCGCCCGCTGGGCGTGAGAATCTTGCGAATGGCCATGAAGGACTGCGCGATGTCAGTCCAGCCCGCATCGAACTGCAGGCGGCCACTGCGGATGATGTTTTGTGCCTTGAGCACCATCCGCGTTTTGACTTCCGGCGAGTAGCTGATCGCCGTGGCGCCAGGGAAGAACTGTTTCACCAGGGGATAGACACCGACGCCCATGCCGGTGGTGTCGATACCGATGTATTGGACGTTGTAGCGGCCGGTCATCTCCTTGATGAGCGCGGCCTGTTCGGCGAAGTCCTTGCCGCGCCACTGGTGGCGCTCCAAGATGCGGAAATTCCCGCCCGGGACCAATGGCGGCGCAATCACCGAACAGCCAGCACTATCGCCCGTCAGCGAGGGGTCATAGCCGATCCACACAGGCCGGTGACCGAAGGGGCGCGCAGTGAACGGTTTGTAGTCATCCCAATCCACCCACGAATCGACCATACCGCGCTGCAGATCGGCTAGAGGGAACACCGACGCGGAATCGTCGATGAAATTACACATCAAGAGGTTGTCGAACTGGTCGGGCGAATAACCAGATCGTTTGCATTTAACAACGGAGGCCGCAATGTTTCTGAATGAGGAGGAAATCCACATTCTCACAGGCCGAAAAATGAAGAGCCTGCAAATCGCAGCTTTGCGGCAAATGGGCGTGGCTTTTCGAGTAAACGCGACCGGGCATCCAGTCGTGACAAAAGCCGCTGTCGAAGGAAGAAAAGAAGATAAGCCTCCCCGCCCCTCCTGGACACCTAGGGCATTGAGGACGAACTGATATGGGAAGGAAACCAACAAGAAATAGCGGACTACCGAGTGGTATGCGAGCACGACATCGCCCCTCCGGTACCTATTATTTTTTAGACACTGGAGAAAAGCCACGGCGAGAGATTGCGCTAGGCAGCGACTATCATCTGGCGGTAATGAAGTGGGCCGAATTGAGTATTGCTAAGCACGGCACCACCAGCACCATTACCTTTCGCTACGTTGCCGAGCAATATATGAAGGAGGTTCTTCCCAAAAAAGCACGACGCACGCAGCAGGACAATCTCAAGGAGCTAGATTGGCTATACAAGTTCTTCGATGAGCCAGGTGCATTGCTAGACGATATCGAGCCGGTGCACATACGCCAATATTTAGATTGGCGAGAAGCAAAAGTTCGTGCCAATAGGGAAAAGGCTCTGTTTAGCCACATCTGGAACTTTGCGCGCGGCAAAGGGCTAACCAACAAAACTAACCCTTGTGCAGGAATCCGGGGAAATATAGAGAGTGGCCGCAGCATTTATGTGGAAGATGCGGTTTATACAGCGGTCTGGGAACTGGCAAGTGAGCCACTACGTGATGCCATCGAACTTGCCTACTTGACAGGTCAACGGCCTGCAGACGTGTTGAAGCTATCCAGATCGGACATAAAAGATGGTGCGCTGTGGGTTCAGCAAAATAAGACCAGCAAGCGCCTACGTATCGTCATCGAAGGGCAGCTTGCGAAAGCTCTTGATCGCATCAACGCACGCAAAGTAGTCAGTACAGGACTCATTTGTACGGCAAAGGGCCAACCGTTCACGTATGCAATGCTGAGAGGCGCCTTTGATCGGGCGCGTCTAGCGGCGAGTGAAGCGCATCCACAATTGGCCGACCAGATTAAGGCGTATCAATTCCGCGATCTACGAGCCAAAGCGGCAACGGATACTGAAGAAACCGCCGGTATGGATGCTGCGCAGTCGCAACTTGGTCACACTACGGCGTCGATGACGTCACATTATGTCCGTCATCGAAAAGGCAAACTTGTAAAGCCTACAAAGTAGTCAGAATTCGTTCCGCAAAAAAAAATCGGGCCAGTCTGGCGGCGGTTTTCAGGCTGATGTGTTTACCCGATTTGCGGAACGAATTTAAGTGTTAAGTCTATGATTTTGTTGCTTTTCGTCATGGACTTAAAATCCGCCGCTTACCCGGAAGGGGGCGTGCCGGTTCGACCCCGGCCTCAGGCACCAGCACACAAGGCATGCACCGATCTCGCATGCGACTCACCCACAGACGGTATATGACGCTATATCTTCGCGCGCGACCATCCTCGTGCCGCGCTGGATCAGCGCCGCCTGTCGATACCGATAGTTCCATGAAGTCGGCAACCCCGCCATGCCATGGGAGAGACGACGCCGGACGTGCGAGGCCTGGCGTCAGCGCTTGAGCAACTCCAGCGCATCCTCGGCCACGCTGCGCAGATTGGTGATGGTGGCATTGAGCTCGGCCAGCTCGGCCGCAGTAGGAGGCTGATCCATGCCGTTCTTGACCAGCGATGCCTTGATGATGGTCGCAGCCATCTGCCACGCAGCTTTATTGTGCGCGTCGACCAGCTCTCTCTGGATACGCTCCAACTCCGCTTTCTGATTTTTATCCATTGCTATCTTTAACGAGGCTGTCCTTGAACCCGCGCTTGTTCATCTGCAGATTCATGTAAGTCCCAATGGAAGACCATACCTCTGAATCTTTTAACATTACTTTCAGTCTGGCAATTTCACAAGCGATTTTACCTTCTCAAACCTGACTTGCGCGCATTCGAATGCGTTTCTCACCAAGCGATAACACAGACTGTTACTGATCTTTACCAAGTCGCCAAACCCGCCCATCGGTGAATCCTTTACAATTCAGGCCACCGTATCCTGTCGCTGGAGATCCGCCGCATGTCGCGCACGCGTTTTTGTGTTCCGCCCGCCCTCGTTGCCCTGCTTCCCCTGGTCCTGGCCGCCTGCACTACCGGCAAGACCGCTTTCTACCATCAGGAAGAATTCAGCGATACCAGCGCCTTCTCGCGCAGCTTCCCCGGTAGCGAAAAAGCCGTCTGCGAAGCGGCCCGACGTGCCCTGCTGGGCCAGGGCTATGTGATCAACAAGTCCACCGACAACACCATGGACGGCAACAAGAGCTTCCAGCCGGCCAGCGACAAGCATATGGAAATCGCCTTCCACGTCGTCTGCGCCTCCAATGGCAACGGCAAGAGCGCCACCATGTTCGTCAGCGCCACCCAGGACGGTTACGGGATCAAGAAGAGCAACAGCTCGGCCAGCCTGGGCGTGAGCGTGCTGGGCTCGGTATCCATGCCCTTTGCGGCCAGCGACGATTCGATGGTGCGCGTCTCCAGCGAAACGATACGCTCACCGGATTTCTATGACCGCTTCTTCGGCGCGGCCGAGCGCTACCTGCTGGTGGATGTCGAGGACGATTCGGCCAGCCCGAAGAAACCCGAAAGCAAATAAGATATCAGCAATGATCAATGAAAATGGCGGCCATGGCCGCCATTTTCATTGATGCCCCCTGCACGGAAGCATCAGGGCCCGCGCCCCGCGGTATCAGCGATACCAGTACGGTGGCGGCGGCGGACGATGCCAGTGGCGGTGATGACCACGGTAGTAGTCACGCTCCACATAGACCGGCGCCGGGTTGACGTAATAGACCGGTGCCGGGCGTACCACCACCGGCGGTGGCGCATAGACCGGCGCCGGCTGTACATACACGGGCTGCGGCGCCACGTAGGCACCCGGCACGCCGATATTGACCCCGATCGAGACATGCCCGGCCATGGCCGGCGCGGCAGACAGGCCGGCTACTGCAGCCACAACAGCCATGCCGGCAATCATGGAAATCGACTTTTTCACGTTAGCTCCTCGTTGTTCTGGAATACGTAGCGTGAATATAGCCCCGCGAACCTGACAGTTCTAGCCTAAAGCCGTAAGGTTTGTAAGCAAATGCTTCACAATTGCAAAGCACTTGCTGAAGCCTCAGACCAAGAAACGCTCTATCTTCACGCCGCGTTCAGGCTGGCTTGCGAGGTCTCGCCTGCCCGCACCTGCGCCAGCTTGGCCACGGTCGTGGCGCATGCCTGCGCGGCCTCGCGGCCCTTGACCAGGAAATGCGCGTGGAAGTAGTCGTGATGCTCGCTGTGCGAATGGAAATGATGCGGTGTCAGCACGGCCGAGAAGACTGGCACTTCGGTATCGAGCTGCACTTGCATCAGCGCCGAGATGACCGATTGCGCAACGAAGTCGTGGCGGTAGATACCACCATCGACCACCAGGCCGCTGGCGACGATACCGGCGTATTTACCGGTCTTGGCCAGTACCTTGGCATGCAGCGGGATTTCGAAGGCGCCGGGCAATTCGAAGAAATCGATGCTCGACACCGGCCAGCCGAGCTTGGCCATCTCTTCGGTGAAGCCGATGCGGCATTGGTCGACGATATCCTTGTGCCAGCAAGCCTGGATGAAGGCGATACGTTGACCGGGATGGGAAGCAACTGCGGAAAGATGCGATTGAGACATGGGTTCAGGACTCCTGTTCGATGAATAAACAGGGCGTGGGAATGCGCGGCCGCACGTACGCTGCCAGGCAGCGCACGATGCCGTTCATCCCGTTCTCTTTCATCCGGACTATGACCGTCGGCCCTGGAATCACACCAGGTCTGCTGACCCCGGCTCGCCGATGACGGCACGCCGGGCGCTCGCGGGCTACAGGCTGCGCCGGGTGGCCTCGCCTGATTACCGCCGGTGGGGAGTTTCACCCCGCCCCGAGAACTTGTTGCTGCGCAGCGGATGCAAGACCCGCTACAGCAGCAGTCGGGACTTTAGCACGGATGAAAAAATGCTGCAGACCGCAAGGCCGCAATCTGCATTCAGGCGCCCTGCCCGACGGCATCCAGCATGCCGCGCGCGATCTCGCGCTCGCCCATGATGACGCGCTGGGCGCCATGCTTTTCGAGGTGCTCGATCTCGGCATCCGAATGGGCGCGCGCCACCACCTGCAAGGACGGATTGGCCGCCAGTGCGCGCTCGATCAGTTGCCCGGCCTCGAAGACTTCCGGGATGGCCACCAGCAGCCAGCGGGCACGTTCGATGGCAGCTGCCTTGAGCAGATCGGCTTCCACCGCGTTGCCATAGAGGGCCGGAATGCCCTGGGCACGCAGGGCGTCCAGGCTTTCCAGCTGGGCTTCGATCACCACGAAGGGCTGGCCCTGCTGCTGCAGTTGCTCGCCAATGCCACGTCCCACGCGCCCGTAGCCGACCAGCACCACATGCTCGCTCAGGTCGACCTCCTGAACGACATCACCCGGCTGGGCAGGCGCGGCCTCGCCGGCTTCGAAGCGGTCCAGCAGCGAGAACAGCAACGGATTGACCAGGATGGAGAGGATGGCCCCGCCCAGGATCAGGTCGCGGGCCATTGGCGAGAGCAGGTCCAGCGACAGGCCCAGGGTGGCCAGGATGAAGGAAAATTCGCCGATCTGCGCCAGGCTGGCCGAGATGGTCAAGGCCGTCGAATTGGGATGGCCGAAGGCGCGCACGATCAGCCACGCCGCCAGCGATTTGCCGACCACGATGATGAGTACCGTCGCCAGCACCAGCAAGGGTTCGCGTACCAGGATGGAGGGATCGAAGAGCATGCCCACCGAGACGAAGAACAGCACCGAGAAGGCATCGCGCAGCGGCAGCGACTCCTCGGCGGCACGGTGGCTCAGCTCGGACTCCGACAGGATCATGCCGGCGAAGAAGGCGCCCAGCGCAAAGGAAACCCCGAACACATAGGCCGACCCCAGCGCAAAGCCCAGGGCGATGGCCAGCACGGCCAGGCGGAACAGCTCACGCGAGCCGGTGTCGGCAATGCGCTCCAGGATCCAGGGAATGACGCGGCGCCCGACGATCAACATCACCGCCACGAAAGCCACCACCTTGCCCAGCGTCATGCCCAACGTCAGCAGCAAGGCATTGCCGCTCATGGCCTCGCCCTTGCCGCCCAGGATGCCCGAGAGCGCCGGGATCAGCACCAGCGCCAGCACCATGGCGATATCCTCGACAATGAGCCAGCCCACCGCGATGCGGCCGCGCTTGGTCTCCACCAGCCGGCGCTCCTGCAGTGCCGTCAGCAGCACCACGGTACTGGCCACCGACAAGGCCAGGCCGAACAGGAAGCCTTCGCCGAAGGGCCAGCCCAGCATCCAGCCCAGTCCCATGCCGAGCAAGGTAGCAATGGCGATCTGCGCCACCGCACCGGGAATGGCGATGTTCTTCACCGACAGCAGGTCCTTGAGCGAGAAGTGCAAGCCCACCCCGAACATCAGCAGGATCACCCCGATCTCGGCCAGTTCCTGCGCCAGGTCCGCATCGCCCACAAACCCGGGCGTGAAGGGACCGATGGCGATACCGGCGACCAGGTAGCCGATCAGGGGCGGCATGCGCAGGCGATGCGCGAGGGTACCGAAGATGAAGGCCAGGACCAGGCCGCCGACGATGGTGGCAATCAGAGGGGTGTGATGGGGCATCAGTCAGGGTTCCTTTCTAGGTGGATGAGTTGTTGGAGATGACTGGGAAGGAATGGCACCGACGGCTAGGCCAAGACTAACACGGCCGCCGGCAAGAGCGCCTCCCCGCGACGCTTGGCGTGCTGTCGCGGGGAAGCGTCCGGCCGCAACGATCAGCGACCTGCCTGCAGGGCAGCGATGCGCGACTCCAGCGAAGGATGGCTGGAGAACAGACCCATCCAGGATTCACGCCCGGAGATGCCCGAGGCCTGCAGGTTCTGCGGCAAGCCATCGGACTGCATGCCACCCAGGCGGTGCAGTGCATTGATCATCGGCACCTTGGAGCCCATCAGCGAAGCCGCACCGGCATCGGCCCGGTATTCGCGCTGGCGCGAGAAATACATGACGATGACGCTGGCCAGGATGCCGAAGATGATCTCGCAGACGAACACCGTCACCATGTAGGCGATACCGGGACCGCTGTTCTCTTCGTTATTGCGACGCAGGAAGGAATCCACGAAATAGCCGACGATACGCGCAAAGAACATCACGAAGGTATTGACCACGCCCTGGATCAGCGTGAGCGTGACCATGTCGCCATTGGCGATGTGCGCCACCTCGTGCGCCAGCACGGCCTCGACCTCGTCCTTGGTCATGCCCTGCAGCAGGCCGGTCGACACCGCCACCAGCGAGTTGCTCTTGCTGGCACCGGTAGCGAAGGCATTGGGCGGGCCATCATAGACCGCCACCTCCGGCATGGGCAGCTGGGCGCGGACGGCCAGGTTCTGCACCGTCTGCACCAGCCACAGCTCGGTGGAATTCTGGGGCTGTTCGATCACGCGCGCGCCGGTGGACCACTTGGCGATCGTCTTGGACATGAACAGGGAAATGAAGGAGCCACCAAAGCCCATCAGGCCGCAGAACACCAGCAGCATGCCGAAGTTGAGGCCATTGGCGGTCAGGTAGCGATTCACGCCAAGCAGGCTGGCGGTGACGCTGAGCACCAGCATCACGGCGAGGTTGGTGACTAGGAACAGAACAATGCGTTTCATGATTTTTCCTGTAGCGGTAGAGCAAAGAGAAGCCGCCGGGTGCTGGCCGCGGCGCGGGTCTTGCGATTCGGACGGAGAAAAGGCGCAGCGGGTAGGCAACTACCCGACGGCGCGCGGTGGCGCATCCCGCCAGGGGAGGCCCAGGATCGCGCGCCAGGCGCTTAGACCAGTGGTGGCGGCCGCAGCTGGTCGCGCAGGTAGGACGACCCGCTCAGTGGCGCCAGGAAGGCATGGGGAAACGGTTGCCAGAAGGCCGGTGGCGTGGCGATACGGGTGGGCAGCGTGGGGTCTTCCAGGTCACCCTGCAGGGAGGACAGCTCCTCGCCGTCTTCGTCGCCCATCGTTGCCTGGACCTCACTAGCTGACAGCAGGAGATTGTCCGCGGCTTCAGATTGCAGCACGTGGACATGATCCGTCAGGGGCGCTGCGCAAGATGATACGGCCTGCTGCGGCTGTGACTGTCCCGTCGCTGCCAGCAATTGCAGCGGAATCAGAAAGGTCAGTAACAGCAGCAACAATGGGCGCATCAAATCCTTACTCGGAAGAAATATTGTCAGCTTGTCGTCAGCTTCAACGGAGCGGCATTATACGCATTTTGACGCTTGCCCGGGCTCCCCGGCACAGGCTCACGCCGGAGTTATCCACAAAAGCTGTGAACAAGTCTGTTGATAAGCAATAGTCAGGATTCTGACAAGCATGGTAGGCAAGGGTTTCCAATAAATTGCCCTAGTTTTGGACAAATCTGAAGGAATTGGCAGAAATGGGGCCGCTCAGTCGATGGCCACCACCTTGTTGCGCCCGCCCAGCTTGGCGCGATAGAGGGCGGCATCGGCAGCGGCCATCAGTTGGCGGCCGTCCTCCTCGGTGATGGATTGGCGCGTGCAGACGCCCACGCTGATGCTGACCTCGCGCCCGGCCAGCGATTTGGCATGCGGCTCGGCCAGCTTGTGCACGCTTTCGCGCAGCAGTTCACCGACATCGGCGGCCTCCGCTGGCTCCAGGCCGCTCATGAGCATGATGAATTCTTCACCGCCATAGCGCGCCAGGATATCGGTGGGGGTCTTGAGCTGGCTACGCAGTGCCTCGGCCACACGCTTGAGCACGCGATCGCCGTCGCCGTGTCCATAGTGGTCGTTGTATTGCTTGAAGTAATCGATGTCGACCATGAACAGCGACAGGCTGCTGCCCTCGCGGCCCGCCAGTTGCAATGCCAGCGCAAAGTTCTCGTCGAAGAAGCGGCGGTTGTTCACGCCGGTAAGGCCATCGGTCACGACCTGGCGCTTGAGCACCTCGGAGCGGGACAGCAGCATCTTTTCCCGCTTTACCGAATTGCTGGCATCGGTGACCTGGATCATGCAGCAACGGCTGCCATCGGGATTGTCGATCGGTGTCATCACCACCGATTGCGCCATCCGCACCGGCGCCTCGCCGGGCGGGGTGGCGGCTTCTCCATACAGCGGCAAGGGCGAGCGATGCAACGCGCTGGAGAGCATGGCCGGCAAGCCATAGGTGATGGTATTGCTCAAGGCGCGCAGCAGACCCGGCGCCAGTTGCGGATTGAACAACGCGATGAAATTGGCCTGCAGCGCATCCTGCGCAGACACACGGCTGTGACGGGCCATCCACTGGTTCCAGAGCAGGATGTTGAAGTCCTGGTCAAGCATGATCAATCCGACATTCAGATTGTCATAGACATCTTCAACGCGAAAGCGATCTGGAACGAAACTGCTCATGTCAATTGCATCTTGCTCAGGTAACGCTGGAGATGGGCCACCAGTCCGTTCAGGGAAGTCGAACTGAGCAGGAAGATCAGATGGCCGTCGGTCTGGTGCTTTTCGATCACCAGGTCGATGTGCAGCACCAGCACATAGGTGTTGTCGGTTTCGCCAGTGGCCAGACGGGTCGAGATCTCGGCCGGCGACGACACCACGTAGTTGGGCAGGGAACTGTTGAGCGTGATGTCGAGCATGTCCGCCATGGCCGACAGGCAGGCATTGAGGATGATGTTGCCCAGCTCGCACATGGCCTCACGCTCGAACTCGGCCAGTTCATCCAGGCTCATCTGCGAACCCATCATGTCGCGCACGATCTCCAGGGCCCGCTCCTCGGTGAAGAGCAGCACTGCCTCGGCGTCGAAGGGGCCATCGAACTTCTGGCTGACCGTGGCAAAGCGCCCCGGCGCCCTGGGCAAGATGTGCTCGTCGACGTCCCGGGTGCGCAAGACTTCCACTGCCGGGACCGACAGCCTGACCTCGTCGCCGACGATTTCGGACAGGCTCAGGGCAGCCCGACCGGCACCGACGTTGAAGATCTCGGTCAGCGCATCACGTTCCATTTCGGAAAGAATGCTCACGCGTCCCCCTTGAAATGCTGCAGCGCCTGGCCGATCGATTTTTCGGTGACCGGCTTGGCCACGAACACCGCCCCCAGCTGATGGGCACGCGACTGCACGGTTTCCTGGATATTGGCCGAGAAGATGGCAATACGCACCGCCGGATGGGATTGCAGGATGCGCGCAGCCGCATCGGTACCCAGCATGCCAGGCATGTTGATATCCATGGTGCAGTAATCCGGCACCGATTTTTCCACCAGACCGATGGCTTCCTCGCCGGTGCCCGCCTCCATCACCTTCCAGTCGGGATGCGCGGCCAGCACGTGGGCCTTGATCACCATTCTCGATACCTTGCTGTCGTCAACGATCAAGATCGTCTTGCCAGAGTCGTTCATCGCCATCTCGATGTTCCCCAAAACTGAGTATTGCTGACAAATTGTCAGAAGCACAATAATGATAATTCAAAAATATCACGCACCATATGAGGAAATTCCTGATGAGGAGCGATCTCCCGGGCAATGGGACATAAAAAAAGAGACCCGCAGGTCTCTTTTGGTTTTGGTCTTGGCCTTGCTCTTGCTCAACAGGGCCTGCGGCATCAGCAGCAGCGCCCTACCCGGCCCTTGCCGCCATAGCGTGCCTCCTGCCTTTCGCGGAAGAATTCTTCATAGCTCATCACGCAATGCTCAGGATGGGCCTGCTTCATGTGGGCGACATAGGTGTCATATTCCGGCATGCCGACCATCAGGTTCAGCGTGCGGCCGACCTGGCGCCGCCAGGCCAGCAGTTGCGCCAGGGCGCCAGGTTTGTGCATGACAGGTTCTCCCGTGGATGTCACTGTTGGACCAGCGTCGCCGCCGGCAGGGATTCATAGGGCGCTTCCTTGACGCTGGGCTGGTGGCCGGCGCGGGCCTTCAATACGGTACGGATGCCAAATACCAGCACACTGATCACCACCAGCATGAACATGGCCGCCAGGCCGGCATCCACGTAGTCGTTGAAGATCACCTGGCGCATCTGTTCGATCGACTTGGCCGGCGCCAGCAGCTTGCCTTCATCGAGCGCCGCCTGGTACTTCTGGGCGTGGGCCAGGAAACCGACACGCGGATTGGCATCGAACACCTTCTGCCAACCGGCGGTGAGCGTGCAAGCCAGCAGCCAGACGGTAGGCGCCACCGTAACCCAGGCGAAGCGATCGCGCTTCATCTTGAACAGTACGCAGGTCGCCAGGATCAGGGCGATGCCGGCCAGCATCTGGTTGGAGATGCCGAACAGCGGCCACAGCGTGTTGATGCCCCCCAGCGGATCGACCACGCCCTGGTACAGGAAGTAGCCCCAGCCGGTCACGCACAGGCCGGTGGCGGTCAGGCTGGCGGCCCAGGAATCGGTGCGTTTCATCGGCGGAATGAAGGCGCCCAGCAGGTCTTGCAGCATGAAGCGACCAGCCCGGGTACCGGCATCGACGGCGGTCAGGATGAAGAGCGCCTCGAACAGGATGGCGAAGTGGTACCAGAAGGCCATCATCGCCTCGCCGGTCACGCCGGAGAGGATCTGGGCCATGCCCACGGCCAGCGTCGGTGCGCCACCGGCACGCGAGATGATGGTGTGTTCACCCACGGCCTGGGCCGTATGGGTCAGCATCTCGGGCGTGATGTGGAAGCCCCATTGCGAGATCACCTGCGCCACGTTCTCGGGCGAGGTGCCGATCAGCGCGGCCGGGCTGTTCATGGCGAAGTAGATGCCGGGCTCGATGCAGGAGGCGGCAATCAGGGCCATGATGGCCACGAAGGATTCCATCAGCATGGCGCCGTAGCCGATGAAGCGGGCATGCTTTTCATTCTCCAGCAGCTTGGGCGTGGTGCCCGAGGAAATCAGCGCGTGGAAGCCCGACACCGCGCCGCAGGCGATGGTGATGAACAGGAAGGGGAACAGCGAGCCCGACCAGACCGGACCGCTGCCGTCGATGAAGCGGGTGACGGCGTGCATCTTCAGGTGCGGCGCGATGAAGACGATGCCCAGGGCCAGCGCCAGGATGGTGCCGATCTTCAGGAAGGTCGACAGGTAGTCGCGCGGGGCCAGCAGCAGCCACACCGGCAGCACCGAGGCGACGAAGCCGTAGCCGATCAGCATCCAGGTCAGCTGCTTGCCGTTGAAGGTAAACATCTGTCCCAGCACCGCATGTTCCTGCACAGTCTGGCCGCCGACGATGGCCAGCATCAGCAGCACGAAGCCGATCCACGATACCTCGCCGATGCGACCCGGGCGGATGTAGCGCGAATACACGCCCATGAAGAGCGCGATGGGAATGGTGGCGGCCACGGTGAAGGTTCCCCAGGGCGACTCCGCCAGGGCCTTGACCACGATCAGCGCCAGCACGGCCAGGATGATGACCATGATCATGAAGGCGCCGAACAGCGCAATCACGCCCGGCACCTGACCCAGCTCGGACTTGATCAGGTCGCCCAGCGAGCGGCCGTCACGCCGGGTGGAGATGAACAGCACCATGAAATCCTGCACCGCGCCGGCAAACACCACGCCGGCCAGGATCCACAGCATGCCCGGCAGGTAGCCCATCTGCGCGGCCAGCACCGGGCCCACCAGGGGACCGGCGCCAGCGATGGCGGCGAAGTGGTGGCCGAACAGCACGTACTTGTTGGTCGGCACGTAGTCCAGGCCATCGTTGAACTTGTAGGCCGGCGTCATGCGCGCGCCATCCAGGCCCAGCACACGCTCGGCGATGAACTTGCTGTAGAAGCGGTAGGCGATCAGGTAGACGCACACCGAGGCGACCACCAGCCATACTGCATTGATCGATTCGCCGCGCTGCAACGCGACGTAGGCGCAGGCGCTGGCGCCGGCGATGGCCAGCGCGAGCCAGCCCAGCCTGGAAATGATCCGGTTCATTGTTCTCCTCCCTCGCGGGGTCCTTGTAGGTAATGGGAATATTGTTGTTGGAGTCGCTGCATGGCGCGGGGCCTGCACGCGATGCCCGCCAGTATCGGCAGCCCCCGCCCGGGCCACAAGCGCAGCACTACGCAGAGCCGCTACGTAGAACTACCGAGTTCCGCCCGCTTCTCTTGCCAGCCGGAAAAGCCCTGCTGGCGCGGCATGCAGAATTTCGACGACGGCCGGGGGGCTTTGGGTAGAATCGCGGCATGAAGCTGCGCCAGAAAATCATCTTCCTCGCCATCGTCCCGCTCTGCCTGGCCTTCACGGCCATCGCGCTGGTGCTGCGCTACCAGGCGGTGGAACTGGCGCGCCAGCAGCGCGCCGCCATCGAGGCCGCCTACCTGGCCAGCAAGAACACCGAGTTGCGCCACTACGTGGACCTGGCGCAGCACGCGCTGAGCCATCTCTATGACACCGGTCGCAGCGACGACGCCATCAAGGAGGAGGCGCGTCGCATCCTCGCCGATCTGGAGTTCGGCGACGATGGCTATTTCTTCGTCTATGACGAACAGGGCCGCAGCATCATGCACCCGCGCCAACCCGAGCTGGTCGGTAGCGAGATGTGGAACTGGCGCGATGCCTCCGGCAGCCTCACCATCCAGCACCTGATCGAACGTGCGCACGAGGGCGGCGGCTACGAGCGCTACCTGTGGCGCAAACCCTCCAGCAAGACGGTCGCGCCCAAGCTGGGCTACGTGATCGGCTTGCCGCGCTGGGGCTGGGTGATCGGCACCGGCATCTACCTGGACGATGTGGAGGCGGCGCTGGGCCAGGTCGATCGCCAGAACTCCGGCTACCTGCACCAGACCATGCTGCTCATCGCCGTCATCGCCCTGGCCAGTGCCCTGATCGTGGGACTGGCCGGCCTGCTGCTGAACCTGAGCGAGCATCGCGTGGCCGACGCCAAGCTGCGTCAGCTGGCGCAGCGCGTGGTGCGCTCGCAGGAGGAGGAGCGCGCCCGTCTCTCACGCGACCTGCACGACGGCATCAGCCAGTGGCTGGTATCGATCAAGCTGCAGATCGAGGCCGCACTGGTGCGCCTGAGCGGCACGCCCGAGCAGGCCGCCAGCGCGCGTAGCGGTTTCGAGAAGACCGCTGCCCAGATCAATGGCGTGCTGGCCGAGGTCAGGCGCATCTCGCACGACCTGCGCCCGGCCATCCTGGATGATCTCGGCTTGGCCGCCGCCCTGGAGCATCTTTGCGGCGAATGGCGTGATGCGACCGATGCCGCCGATGATGGCAAAGGCATCCAGATCGTCTTCGAGAATGACGGGGATGGCGACGATGGCGCCGCCCTGCCCGATGTGGTCAATACCGTACTCTTCCGCGTGGCCCAGGAGGCACTGACCAATATCGCCCGCCACGCCGGCGCCAGCCAGATCAAGGTGCGCCTCTATGGCGGACGCAGCCTGCTCATGCTGCAGGTGCAGGACAACGGCTGCGGCTTCGACCTGGAGCAGGTGGACGATCATTCGCGCCACGGTATCGGCCTGCGCAACATGCGCGAGCGCATGGAAGCCGTGGGCGGCGAACTGGACATCGATTCCTCCCCGGCCGGCACCCGCATCAGCGCCATCATTCCCCGTCCATCCCTGTTTGCCCATCCCCATGCCTGATCACCTGCCCGCCCCTTCCGCTGCCACCCGTGTCATGCTCATCGACGACCATCCGCTGGTACGCGACGGCCTGCGCGCCCGCCTGGAGACCGTACCAGGCCTGGCCGTGGTGGCCGAGGCCGGCAATGCCGACGAGGCGCTGGCTGCGGCCGCCGCGCAGGAGATCGACCTGACCCTGATGGATATCAACATGCGCGGCGTCAATGGCATTGAGCTGACGGCGATCTTCCATGCGCGTCATCCGGAGATCGCGGTGCTGATCCTGAGCATGCATGACAAGGCGGAATACGTGATGCAATCGATACAGGCCGGCGCACGCGGCTATGTGCTCAAGGACGCGCCCAGCCAGGACATCGTGCAGGCCATCGAGACGGTCAGGTCGGGCGGGATCTACTACAGCGCCGCGCTGGCGCGCCAGCTCACACAATCCCTGCCCCAGCGCGAGCTGCTCACGCAGCGTGAGCGCGAAGTGCTCAAGCACATCGCCAACGGCGAATCCAACAAGCAGATCGCCCGAGAGCTGGACCTGAGCGTGCGCACCGTGGAAACCCATCGCCTCAACATCAAGCGCAAGCTCAACATCGATGGCCAGGCCGAGCTGATCAAGTTCGCGGTCGAGTCGCGCACACCGGGCGGACAGCCCTGACGCTTCCGCTGTGACGTACCCTCAGGCAGTCGCTACATCCAGCCTGATCACTTCGCCATAGGAAATCGCCGTCCTCGTGGCGGCGGCCTGCAGGGCGATGGCTTCCAGGGCGGCCGCATCGGGATGGGCCGGCCCAACCTGCCCGCTCTGCCAGGCAGCACAGGCCAGGAACATGCGGATCGTGCCGGCATGGCAGATGACGATAAGCTGCTCCGCCTGCCTGCGCTGCAGGTCGGCAAAGACCTCCCACATGCGCCGTGCCACGGTCAGCAGGCATTCGCCGCCCCCCGGGGCGTAGTGCAGCAGGTCCTGGTTCCAGGCCTCGACTTCGCTCCAGGCAATATCGTCCCAGGCGCGCCGCTCCCAGGTACCGAAATCCATTTCCCGCAGGCCGGCCTGCAGCACTACGGCCTCCTGCCCCAGCGCCTTGGCCAAGGCCTGCGCCAGTTGAGCACAACGCTGCAATGGGCTGCTGACGATGGCCACGCCGCGCGGCAACTGTGGCAGCAGGCGTTCGCAGCAGGATTGCAGCACCTCTGGCGCAACCGCAATGTCACTGGCGCCATAGCAATGGCGCTTGTCGAGCATGGGCTGGGGATGGCGGATCAGGAGCAATTGCATGGTTCAGCCCGCCAGCCATGCCGGGAGGGTGACCAGGGCGCCGAGATAGAAGGCCGTCTCGCTCAGTTGCTGTACCGCGCCCAGGCAGTCGCCGGTATAGCCGCCCAGGCGACGCACGAAGCGACGCGCCAGCCAGGATGCCGCCACGACCGCCAGCAGCACGCCCATGGCAATGCGCTGCCAGGACATCAGGCCGACATAGACCGTCACGATGATTGGCAACACGGCCCACAGGCCCGCCAGCAGGAATTCACCGGTGCGCATGTGCTGAGCCAGCGGCTTGGCCTTGCCCTCCTCGCGCACGTAGTCGAGACGCCAGATCAGGCAGGTCGCCAGCCAGCGCGACAGCGGATGTGCAATCCCCAGCGCCGCCAGCACCTGCAGGGGCAGCAAGGCATGCAGTGCCGCCAGCTTGGTCGCCAGCAGCAGGCCGATACCGACGACGCCATAGCTGCCCAGGCGTGAGTCGCGCATGATCTCCAGCGCCCGCTCGCGGCTGACACTGCCGCCCAGGCCGTCGCAGACATCGGCAAAACCGTCTTCATGGAAGGCCCCGGTGAGCCAGATGCCGGCGGCCGTCGACAGCAGCACGGCCAGCGCCGGCGGCCAGAATTGCACGGCCAGCAGGTACACCAGTGCGCTCACCCAGGCCACGATCCAGCCCACCAGCGGGAAATAGCGGGTGCAGCGCTGCAGCCACTCGGGCTGGAAACCCACCCAGCCGGGAATCGGCAGGCGCGTGAAGAATTGCAGCGCAATGAAGAACAGCCGCAGCTGGTACCAGGCTGGCGGCTTCATGCTGTGCCCGGAGACGGGTTCAGCCATTTTTTTCGCTGACGCTGGCCGAGGAGAAGGTCGCCATCTGCGCCAGGAAATTCACTGCCGCACGCAACAGCGGCAAGGCCAGGGCAGCACCGGTCCCCTCGCCCAGACGCAGGTCGAGCTGCATCAGCGGGCGGGCCTTGAGGTAATCCAGCATGCGGCGATGGCCGGCCTCGTCCGAGCAATGCGAGAAGACGCAATAGTCGAGCACCGCCGGTTGCATGGCCGCAGCCACCAGCAGCGCCGAGGTGACGATGAAGCCATCCACCAGCAGCACCAGGCGCTTTTGCGCGCCGCGCAGCATGGCGCCGGCCATGAAGGCGATCTCGAAGCCACCCAGTGCGGCCAGCCGGTCCAGCGGCGTCGCTGCCGCGGCATGCAATCGCAGGGCACGGCTGACTGCATCGGCCTTGCGCGCCACTCCCTGCGCATCCAGGCCGGTGCCGGCGCCCACGCAATCCTGCACCGCGATGCCGGTCAGCGCCGCCATCAGGGCTGCTGCCGCCGTGGTATTGCCGATGCCCATCTCGCCAAAGCCCAGGACATCAGCCTGCAGCGTATCGACGAAACGCATGCCGGCCTCCATGGCTGCCTCGCATTGTTCGCGCTGCATGGCCGGTCCGGCACAGAAATTGGCGGTGCTGGGGCCGATCTTGCAGTCCAGCAAGCCGTCCCGCTGACCAAAGTCGTGATTGACGCCCGTATCGACGATATGCAGCGCGCAATCGTTCTGGCGGGCAAAGACATTGATGGCTGCGCCGCCGGCGAGGAAGTTCTCCACCATCTGCCAGGTCACGCTTTGCGGATAGGCCGACACCCCCTCCTGCGTCACGCCATGGTCGCCCGCGCAGACCACGATGGCAGGACGGGCGATGACGGGCTGGTCGGTCCCCTGGATCAGGCCGATCTGGCGCGCCAGACGCTCCAGCGCCCCCAGGCTGCCCAGGGGCTTGGTCTTGTCGTTGATACGGTGGTCCAGGCGGGCCGCCAGTTCGGCGTCGTGGAGGGGGGCGATGACGGGAATCTGCATGGCTAGGTGTTCGGCGCCGCCAGCTGCGGCAGGATGAAGGGAGCGCCAGTATACGAGATCGGCGCCCTGCGGGGCCATCGCCAGGCCTGCGCTCCATGGAAAAAGGAGCCTCGCGGCTCCTTTTCGATCAACTCTGGAGGATCCGAAAATCCTTCAAGGCCTGGTGGCGGCAGACTTGTCCAGTACGCTATAGATGGTCGCGGCCAGTTCATTGGCCTCGAACTTGGAGACGTAGGCGTCACCGCCTACGGTCTTGACGTGATCCTCGTTGGCCGAGCCGGACAGGGAGGAGTGAATGATCACCGGAATGCTCTTGAGGAAATCCTCGCGCTTGATGTTGCGGGTCAGCGTGAAGCCATCCATCTCCGGCATTTCCAGATCGGTCAGCACGAAGGAAATCTTGTCGGAGATCGGCCGCCCCTCGGTACGGGCTTCCTTGGCCAGCTTTTGCACCTTTTCCCAGGCTTCCTTGCCGGTGACATGCATCTCGAAGGGAATCTCCATGGCCCGCAAGCCCTGCTCGATCAGCGAACGCGCCACCTTGGAATCGTCGGCCGCAATGGCCACCGCGCCCGGGCGGATGCCATGGCTGCTGCTCTTTTCCAGGCTTTCCATCTTCAGGTTGCGGTCGCTGGGCATGATCTCGTGCAGGATCTGCTCCACGTCCAGCACCTGGGCCAGGCGGCTGGTGTCCTTGTCGTTGTCCAGACGCGCAATGCTGGTGACGAAGGCGCCGCCGGTACTGGCTTCGGCCGACAGGACCTGGCTCCATTCCAGGCGCACGATCTCATCCACCGACTCCACCGCGAAAGCCTGGGTGCTGCGGGCGTATTCGGTCACCAGCAGGATGTTCAGCCCGGTCTTGGGTACGCAACCGACCACGGCCGGCAAATCGATCACCGAAATGATCTGGCCACGGATGTTGACCATGCCCAACATGGGCGACTGGGTGCCGGCCGCCTTGGTGACCGGCGGCATGGGCACGATTTCACGAATCTTGAACACGTTGATGCCGAACAACTCGGAGCGCTCACCGTGGGGATCGGCCCCCAGGCGGAACAGCAGCAGTTCAAACTTGTTGGATGATGTGAGATTGGTTCTTTCGTCAATCTCTTTCTGGAAACTATCCATGGCCCCTCTCCCCATTTCGTATCGATATGACCCTTCAAGGCCGGTTCTAGAAATGTAGAGGGGAAATACGCCGGAGGCAATCAGGCAATCGCTGGAATTCGATTTTTTTGATTTTTCTGTGTTCGCAGGCGGCCGAACTTGACGATGAGCTGACAGCTGGACGGGAATCGAAAATCGGGAAAAGACAATACGGCAGGATGCCGGGATGCGCACATGGCGTCCGGCCAGCGGACAGCGGTGGCAGAAATGAAAAGAGGAAGCCCGAAGGCTTCCTCTTTCAATTTGGAGCGGGAGAAGAGTCTCGAACTCTCGA
>NZ_JBIUZW010000011.1:34732-109498 GCF_044745245.1 Herbaspirillum sp. NPDC087042
TCGACCTATACCTTGGCAAGGTATCGCTCTACCAACTGAGCTACTCCCGCAGGAGACTTTACTGCGCGGCATCAACAACATGCCGCTTGCTGCCGGAATACAGCTGCCAGGCCGTATTCCTGAATTTGGAGCGGGAGAAGAGTCTCGAACTCTCGACCTATACCTTGGCAAGGTATCGCTCTACCAACTGAGCTACTCCCGCAGGAGACTTTACTGCGCGGCATCAACAACATGCCGCTTGCTGCCGGAACACAGCTGCCAGGCTGCGTCCCTGAATTTGGAGCGGGAGAAGAGTCTCGAACTCTCGACCTATACCTTGGCAAGGTATCGCTCTACCAACTGAGCTACTCCCGCATGGAGCGTTTTGGAGGCGGGGGTCGGGATCGAACCGGCGTAGACGGCTTTGCAGGCCGCTGCATAACCACTTTGCTACCCCGCCTTGGGGACACGCATACTACCTAAAACACGTGTTGTTTGCAAACATCTTTTTTGACTTTTTTCGAAAATCGTCGAAGCCAAATTTCAATGCGTGCGCACCTATCACAATAAAAAAAGGAAGCTTTGTTAGGCTTCCTTTTTTCCAAGTAACCTGGAGCGGGAGAAGAGTCTCGAACTCTCGACCTATACCTTGGCAAGGTATCGCTCTACCAACTGAGCTACTCCCGCATCGAAAACAGAACGCTATTATAAGGCCCTGTTGGCCGTTGTCAACTATCAATCTTAATTATTTAATTATTTTTTTGCGATTCCCCGCGTCGGCATCGCGGATCGTCGGCATCGCGCGACGCAGGTAGTACAGCATCGACCAGACCGTCAGCACCGCCGCCACCAGCAGCAGCAGGCTGCCCCACAGGCGGGTATCGACCAGTCCGAACAGGGTGTCGTAGTACAGCAGCATGGGAATGGCGATCATCTGGGCAGTCGTCTTGATCTTGCCCAGGGAGCTGACGGCCACCGATTTGGAGGCGCCGATCTGGGCCATCCATTCGCGCAGGGCCGAGATGGCGATCTCGCGACCGATGATGATGAAGGCGATCACCGGATGCACGCGGCCCAGGTGTATCAGCACCAGCAAGGCGCCGGTGACCATGAGCTTGTCGGCGACCGGGTCGAGGAAGGCGCCAAAGGCGGAGGTCTGGTTCCAGCGGCGCGCCAGGAAGCCATCGAACCAGTCGGTGGCGGCCGCCACGATGAAGATGGCGGTGGCAGCGATGCCTTGCTCGTAGCGGTTCAGGCCGATTTCGGGCAGATAGTAGACACCGACGACCAGGGGAATGAGCGCCACCCGCAACCAGGTCAGCAGAATCGGAATATTGAAGGGCATACGTCTTGGTAGGTTGGAGCGGCGTACACGAAAAAAATTTTACCGAATAGTAGCAGAGTCGCCCCCTGCTGCGCCCGCCTTTACGCGATCGGGCGCAGCCAGGTCTGTGCTCAGTGCAGCTGGCGATAGATTTCCTCGGCCAATTGACGCGAGATGCCATCGACCGACGCCAGGTCATCGACACTGGCATCGACCACCCCGCGCAGGCCGCCAAAGCGCACCAGCAGGCGCTGGCGGCGCTTGGCACCGATGCCTTCGATCTCTTCCAGGCGCGAGGTCTGGCGCGCCTTGGCGCGCTTGGCGCGCATGCCGGTGATGGCAAAACGGTGGGCTTCGTCGCGGATCTGGGCGATCAGCATCAGCGCTGCCGATTCCTTGCCCAGCTCCCTGGCTTCGCGGCCGTCGGCAAAGACCAGGGTTTCCAGGCCGACCTTGCGCCCTTCTCCCTTGGCGACACCGACGATGAGGCTGATATCCAGCCCCAGCTCGCTCAACACCTGGCGCGCCATCTCGACCTGGCCACGGCCGCCGTCGATGAGCACGATATCGGGCATGACGCCCTCGCCATTGGCGACCTTCTCGTAGCGCCGCGTGAGCACCTGGCGCATGGCGGCGTAATCGTCGCCGGGGGTGATGTCATTGATGTTGTAGCGACGGTATTCACCGTTCTGCATGGCGTGGTGATGGAACACCACGCAGGAAGCCTGGGTGGCTTCGCCCTGGGTATGGCTGATGTCGAAACATTCGGCCCGCAGTTCATCCAGGTCTTCGCGCTCCAGCTCCAGCACCTCGGCCAGTGCGCGCGTGCGCGCCTGTTGCGAACCTTGCTCGGAGAGCAGCCGCGCCAGCGCGATCTCGGCGCCCTTGGCAGCCATTTCCAGCCACTGGCGCCGTTGGCCCTGGGGCTGGAAGGTCAAGGTAATACGGTGACCGCACTGCTCCATCAAGGCCATCATCAGCGCCGGATCGTCGAACTCGGTGCCCACGATGAGCGAGCCGGGAATGAACTTGTCGATGTAGTGCTGGGCCAGGAAGGCCTTGAGCACCTCGACCTCGATGCTGTCCTCGGCGGTGTCCATGGCATCGTCGACATGGGTGGGGAAGTAAGCCCGGTCGCCCAGGTGGCGACCGCCCCGCACCATGGCCAGGTTGACGCAGGCCCGACCGCCCTGCACCACCACGGCCAGGATGTCGATATCGGCGTCGCTGACCGTTTCCATGCTCTGCTGGTGCAGCACGCTGGAGAGCGAACCGATCTGGTCGCGCACGGCAGCAGCCTGCTCGAACTTGAGGTCGGCAGCGAAGGCGTGCATCTTCTTTTCCAGCGCATCCATCACCTCGCTCTGGCGACCGCGCAGGAATTTGGAGGCATTCTCCACATCGATGGCGTAGTCCTCGCTGCTGACCAGGTTCACGCAGGGTCCGCTGCAGCGATGGATCTGGTGCAGCAGGCAAGGCCGGGTGCGGTTGGCGAAGACCGTGTCTTCACAGGTACGCAGCAGGAACACCTTCTGGAGGATCTGGATCGACTCCTTGACCGCGCCGGCATTGGGGAAAGGCCCGAAATACTGGCTGCGCTTGTCGACCGCACCGCGATAGTAGGCCATGCGCGGGAAGGCATGCGCGGTGATCTTCAGGTAGGGATAGGACTTGTCGTCGCGAAAGAGGATGTTGAAGCGCGGACGCAGCGTCTTGATGAGGTTGTTTTCCAGCAGCAGCGCCTCGGCCTCGCTGCGCGTGACAGTGGTTTCCAGGCGCGCGATGCGCTCGACCATCATGGCGATGCGCGGGCTGGTCAGTGTCTTCTGGAAATAGCTGGAGACGCGCTTCTTCAGGTCGCGCGCCTTGCCCACGTAGAGCACATTGTCCTCGCCATCGAAATAGCGATAGACGCCGGGCAGGTGCGGCAACCGGGCGACCGTCTCCAGCACCAGTTCGCGTGGATCGAGGGGCTGGGTGGCGGGCGTGGCGGGCGTAGTGGGCGTGGTAGGCTTATCGGACATGGCCAGACGGTCGGACAGTTACAGCGACTGCACCAGTGCGCGTGCTGCCAGATAGCGCGGATCGGCTTGCAGGGCATCCCAGTCCAGGGCCTCGCCGCAGGGCAGCAAGGTAGCACGCCGCGCCGCGGAGGCCGCATCGGTACCGCCCTTGAGGCCAGCCAGGATGAGGTCGGCCTTGTCCGGCGAATTGCAGATCAGGGCGACGTCGCACCCGGCATCCAGCGCAGCCTGGGCGGCCTCCAGCGGGCCGCCGGCGACACTGGCGCCATGCATGCTGAGGTCGTCGCTGAAGATGACGCCCTGGAAGGCGAAGCGCTGGCGCAGCATATCGAGCCAGACCTTGGAGAAGCCGGCCGGTCGGTCATCGACCTTGGGATAGATGACGTGGGCCGGCATCACGGCCGCCAGGCTCATGCCCAGCCAGTCGTAGGGGGTGGCATCGTCACCCAGGATCTCGTCGAGCGCGCGCTCGTCGACCGGAATGGCCACATGCGAATCGGCCGTCACGAACCCATGGCCGGGAAAATGCTTGCCGCAATTGGCCATGCCAGCCAGTGCCAGGCCGTGGTTCAGGCTCTTGGCCAGCATCGTGACCACACGCGGGTCACGGTGGAAGGCGCGATCGCCGATCACGGTCGAGACGCCATAGTCGAGGTCCAGTACCGGCGTGAACGACAGGTCGATGCCACAGGCGCGCAATTCGGCTGCCAGCACGAAGCCGGTGGCCGTGGCCAGCTTGGTGGCCAGCAGCACATCGCGATCCCAGCACTGGCCCAGCTGGCCCATGGCCGGCAGGCGTGTGAAGCCGTCGCTGCGGAAGCGCTGCACGCGTCCGCCTTCGTGATCCACGGCGATCAGGATGCCGGGACGGGCCTGGCGGATGGCGCCGGTCAGCGCGACCAGTTGCGCGCGGTTCTCGTAGTTGCGGGCGAACAGGATGACACCGCCGGTCAGCGGATGCTGGATACGGGCGATATCGGCGGCATCCAGCCGGGTGCCGACCACGTCCAGCATGACCGGACCGAGGGGCTGGGGCTGGGGTTGGGTGGCTTGATTCATGACTTCTCCACGATGACAAAGGCGACGGCGTATTCCGCTTCGTCGGTGATGGAAACCTGGGCGCTCAGGCCCCGCTCGTCCATCCATTGTTGCAAGGCGCCACTGCAGACCACCACCGGCTTGCCGCTGGGGTCGTTCAGGACCTGCATGGCGCGCCAGGTCATGGGCATGCGCATGCCCATGCCGATGGCCTTGGAAAAGGCTTCCTTGGCGGCGAAACGGGTGGCCAGGAAACGGATGCCGCGCACCTCGACCTTGGCCTTGCGGCGCAGGTATTTTTCCATTTCCTGCGGGCCCAGGATCTTGCCGGCGAAGCGGTCGCCGTTACGCTTCAGGGCCGCCTCCACCCGCGAGATCTGGAGGATGTCGGTACCGATGCCGTAGATCATGCGGCCGGCCTCAGCGCTGGCCCTTGAGGGCGTCCAGGCGTGCCTTGACCATGATGGCCTTCATCTCGGAGACCGCATTGCGCCAGCCGGCGAAGACCGCATGGGCCACCACGGCGTGGCCGATGTTGAGTTCGGCGATCTGCGGGATGGCGGCGATGGCCTGTACGTTGGTGTAGTGCAGGCCGTGGCCGGCATTGACCTTCAGGCCGAGCCTGACGCCTTCAAGCACGGCGGCGCGGATGCGTTCCAGTTCTTCCTGCTGCTCCTTCTCGCTGGTGGCGTCGGCATAGCGGCCGGTATGCAGTTCGATCACCGGGGCGCCGGCTTCGGCGGCGGCCTTGATCTGCTGCAGGTCGGCATCGATGAACAGCGACACGCGCACGTTTTCGCCCTGCAGCTGGCGGATGGCCGCCTGCACGTCGGCAAAATGACCGGTCACATCCAGGCCGCCTTCGGTGGTCACCTCGGTGCGTTTTTCCGGTACCAGGCAGACATCCTGCGGCTGGATGGCACAGGCGAAATCGATCATCTCCGGCGTCACCGCTGCCTCCAGGTTCATGCGGGTCTGCAGCAGCGGACGGATGGCTTTCACATCGTCGTCGCGGATGTGGCGGCGGTCTTCGCGCAGGTGCAGCGTGATGGCGTCGGCGCCGGCTTCCTCGGCTTCCAGCGCCGCCTTGATCGGGTCGGGATAGCGGGTGCCGCGCGCATTGCGCAAGGTGGCGACGTGGTCGATGTTGATGCCCAGTTCAATGGTCGGGCCGGCGGGCTGCAGGAAACTCATGGCGTCAGGAAGCTTCGTTCGTGTTCGTATCGGGATGGTCGGATATGCTCAAGGCCGCACTTCAATGACGGTGCGGCCAGACATGGATTGTAGCGACTTGTGCGCGGATGTGGGACGACTGGCGGCCGGCAAGCCGGCGCCAGATCACAATTGCATGAGATCGATCAGGATCTGGCGCGTGTTCAGCTGCGCGCCGCCCAGATGGTGCGCCAGCAGGTAGCGCATCAGGAACTTGCTCTGCAGCTGGGTGGTGGGGTCGCTGTAGTCTTCGCGTTCCATGTCCAGCAGGGTCTTGCCCGACACCTTGGGGGCGCGATCCGAGATGCGCTCGGGGCGGGTGCCCTGCTCCGGGTCGACCACGTAGATGCCATCGGCCTGCACGGTCTTGCCGCTGGAGACGCAATGACTCCAGTTGCCGGCCACGCCGGTCTGCCGGAGCAGGATGCGTTCGAACTGGCGCAGCACGATGGGTGCATTCTCGCCATGGGCCAGCTTGTTGAGGGTGGCGACGTAGTGGTCGAACAGGGCCGGGTGCGCATCTTCGCGCGCCAGCAGCTTGACCAGCAATTCATTGAGATAGAAACCGCACAGCAGCGCCGATTTTTCCAGCGGCAGCAGGCCACCTACCCATTCGGCATCGGTCAGCGTGCGCACCTCGGACTTGCCGCTCCACGACAGCGAGAGCGGCTGGAAGGTCTGCAAGGCACCGCGCAGCTTGGAATGCGGACGCTTGGCGCCCTTGGCCACCAGCGCCACACGCCCATGATCGCGCGAGAAGACGTCGATGATGAGGCTGGTTTCCTTGTAGGGATAGCTGTGCAGCACGAAGCCCGGCTGCGCCAGTACCTTGTGCTCCTTCTCCGGGACGGCGCGACTGCGTGCACGCGGCGCGGCGGGCTTGCGCGCCGGCGCCTTGGCGGGAGCCTGGGGAGTGACCGGTGCGACCGGCGCAACCGCCGTCACTGCCGTGTCGGCCTGGCTTGCCAGCTGGGATTCGGTGAGCATGGTGGTCATGGATGGTCGTCCTGGATGCGGTAAGCCACGTCGTTACGGCGCGGCGCAATCCTGTCATTATGCAGCCATTGCGCGCCGGCCGCACGGCCCGGACTTATTCGTAACCGTAGGCGCGCAGGCCGGCTTCGTTGTCGGCCCAACCCGACTTGACCTTGACCCAGATCTCCAGATAGACCGGACCGCCGAAGAGGCGCTCCATGTCCAGCCGCGCCTGGGTGGAAATCTCCTTCAGGCGCGCGCCCTTCTGGCCGATCACCATGGCCTTGTGGGTGTCGCGTTCCACCAGGATGGCGGCGAAGATGCGGCGCAGATTGCCTTCCTGCTCGAACTTCTCGATCAGCACCGTGCTGGTGTAAGGCAGTTCTTCGCCGACAAAGCGGAACACCTTTTCACGCACGATCTCGGAGGCCAGGAATTTCTCGCTGCGATCGGTGATGTCGTCTTCATCGAACATCGGCGGATTCTGCGGCAGCAGCTTGCGCACCTCTTCCTGCAGGCGATCGAGCTGGAAGTGCTGCTTGGCCGAGACCGGCACCACGGCGGCGAAGTCGTGATGCGAGGACACGTCGCGGGCGAACGGCATCAGCGTGGTCTTGTCCTTGTTGCGGTCGGCCTTGTTCAACACCAGGATACAGGGCACGTTGGAGGGCAACAGGTCCAGCACCTGCTTGTCGGCCGGACCGAAGGTGCCCGCCTCGATGACGAACAGGATCACGTCGGCCGCCGTCAGGGTATTGGTGACGGTGCGGTTCAGGGTCTTGTTGAGCGCATTGCTGTGACGGGTCTGGAAACCCGGCGTATCGACGTAGACGTACTGCGTGTTCTCGATGGTCTGGATGCCGGTGATGCGGTGGCGCGTGGTCTGGGCCTTGCGCGAGGTGATGCTCACCTTGGCACCGACCAGCACGTTCATCAGGGTCGACTTGCCGACGTTGGGACGACCGACGATAGCGATATAGCCGCAGCGATAATCGTTATCGGGGGTCGGTGCCGACGCATCGTCGGTCATGGGGAAATCTGTCATGCTGTTCTGGATTGCGTGGCGGATGAAGCCGCCGAAATGGGTTCTGCTGCGACCGTTTCAGCGCGGTCGCCGATGTTCTTGCCTTCATTGCGGGGAGTCGGGGTCGGGGCCGGGGCTGCACCCGCAACCGCGCCAGCAGCGCGGGCTTCCTTGTGCTCCCTGGCGACCTTGGCCGGCTTGGTACCGGCCGTGCGTTCGGACGCCTCGGCACGATTGCCCTTGCCGGCTTCCTGGTCCGGGGCATCCGGCTGGACGGTGGCAATGCCGGCCAGCTTCAATTGGGTGGTACGGGTACGCGGCTTGCGGCCGGCCGACGGGGTCTTGGCCAGGGCCAGCTGCACCGCTTCCAGCGCCAGCTTGGCCGCGGCCTGCTCGCCTGCGCGGCGACTGCCACCGGTGCCGAAGACCTGGATATCCAGCTTGGGCACCAGGCATTCAATCTCGAATTCCTGGCTGTGGGCGGCGCCGTGGGTGGCGATGACGTTGTACTGCGGCAGCGGAATCTTCTTGCCCTGGAGGAATTCCTGCAACAGGGTCTTGGCATCCTTGCCCAGGGTCTTGGGATCGACATGATCCAGTACCGGCACGTAGAGCGAGCGGATCACCGCGCGCGCCGCCTCGAAACCGGAATCCAGGAAGATGGCGCCGAACAGCGCCTCCAGCGTGTCGGCCAGGATGGACGGACGGCGGAAACCGCCGGACTTCAGTTCGCCCTCGCCCAGGCGCAGGAATTGCGACAATTCCAGCCGCTGGGCGATCTCGTAGAGGGATTGCTGCTTGACCAGGTTGGCGCGCAGGCGCGAGAGGTCGCCTTCGTCGATCTTGTCATAGCGGTCGAACAGCAGCGACGCTACCACGCAGTTCAGCACCGAATCGCCGAGGAATTCCAGCCGCTCGTTATGCAAGGCGCTATGGCTACGGTGCGTCAGTGCCTGCTGCAGGAGGGACGCATCCTTGAAAGTGTGGCCTAGCCGATGTTGCAAGAGTTGAGGATCCATTTTTTCATCCGTCATTCAGTCTGTCCCCGATACGCGCAGCGGCGCGTCGATCGGGGAAAACCAGCCTGACCAGTCAGCGGGATCGGTTCAAAGCAAAGCTGAAAACTGCTCCGGGTCTGCCTCCACAACGCAAATAATGCCAAATGGAAACTACACGAACTGCCCAATCAGGGTCCGGCAGGATACGGCGCTTAGTGGAAGCTGCCGATCCGTTTCAGGTCGCCAAGGTTCATCCAGACGAAGAAGGCCTTGCCGACGATGTTCTGGTCCGGCACGAAGCCCCAGTAGCGGCTGTCCAGGCTGTTGTCCCGGTTGTCGCCCATCATGAAGTATTCGCCCGGCGGTACCGTGCAGGCAAAGCCCTCGGCGTTGTAGGTGCACAGCTCGTGATGCGGGAAGGCATCGGGATTGGGCACGTAGTTGGGGGCACGCTCATCAGTGAGGATCTTGTGCTCCACGCCGGTCAGGTTTTCCTGCCATTGCTTATAGTACGTCAGATTTTCCTCGTCCAGATAATCCGGCAGCGCTTTGTAAGAAATTTCTTCACCATTAACCGTTAAGCGCTTGTTTTTATACACAATTTTATCACCGGGCACACCAACAACACGCTTGATGTAGTCCACCGACATATCCTTGGGATACTTGAAGACCATGACATCGCCGCGCTGCGGCTGGTTCACTTCGATGATCTTCTTGTTGACGATGGGCAGGCGGATGCCATAGGTGAATTTATTCACCAGGATCAGGTCGCCCACCAGCAGGGTCGGCACCATCGAGCTGGACGGAATCTTGAACGGCTCGTAGAGGAAGGAGCGCAGGAAAAACACCAGCGCGATCACCGGGAAGAAGCTGCCCGAATACTCGATCCAGGCTGGCTGCTTCATCAGGCTGGCCTGCAGTTCGGCACGGCCGCTGGCGACTGCGCCATCGCGCTTGATGCCTTCGGCGGTATCGCGTGCCACGCGGGCATCGAACTCGGCCAGGGCGGCATCGGCGCGGGCGCGGCGCTGCTTGGAGAGGAAGAAGGTGTCGGCGAACCAGATCACGCCGGTCACCAGCATCAGGACGAACAGAATCAGGGCGAAGTTACCCAACAATGCCTGCATGTTATTTGTCTTCCACTTGTAAGATTGCCAGGAACGCTTCCTGCGGAATTTCCACCGAACCCACCTGCTTCATGCGCTTCTTGCCGGCCTTCTGCTTTTCCAGCAGCTTGCGCTTACGCGAGATGTCACCGCCGTAGCACTTGGCCAGCACGTTCTTGCGCATGGCCTTGACGTTCTCGCGCGAGATGATGGTCGCGCCGATGGCGGCCTGGATGGCCACGTCGAACATCTGGCGCGGGATCAGTTCGCGCATCTTGGCGGCCACCTGGCGACCGCGGATCTGGGCGGCTGCGCGGTGCACGATGATGGCCAGCGCATCGACCTTCTCGCTGTTGATCAGCATGTCCACCTTGACCACGTCGGCGGCACGGTATTCCTTGAACTCGTAGTCCATGGAGGCATAGCCGCGCGAGGTGGACTTGAGGCGATCGAAGAAGTCCAGCACGATCTCGGCCATCGGCATTTCATAGGTCAGCTGCACCTGCTTGCCGTGGTAGCTCATGTTCATCTGGATGCCGCGCTTTTGCGTGCACAGGGTGATGACCGAGCCAACGTACTCTTGCGGCATGTACAGGTTGACGGTGACGATGGGTTCGCGGATCTCTTCGATCTTCGAGACTTCCGGCATCTTGGACGGGTTGTCCACCATCAGCATGGTGCCGTCGCGTTGCTGCACTTCGTACACCACCGTCGGCGCGGTGGTGATCAAGTCCATGTCGAATTCGCGCTCCAGGCGCTCCTGTACGATTTCCATGTGCAACAGGCCCAGGAAGCCGCAGCGGAAGCCGAAGCCCAGCGCCTGCGATACTTCCGGCTCGTACATCAGCGCCGCGTCGTTGAGCTTCAGTTTTTCCAGCGAGTCGCGCAGGGCGTCGTACTGGTTGGCTTCCACCGGGAAGAGGCCCGCGAACACCTGCGGCTGCACTTCCTTGAAGCCGGGCAGCGGCGCCGGCGCCGGCTTGCCGGCCAGGGTGATGGTGTCACCCACGCGCGCCGACTTCAGTTCCTTGATGCCGGCGATGATGAAGCCCACCTGCCCTGCCGTGAGGGTGTCGCGCGACTGCGACTTGGGCGTGAACACGCCGATGCTTTCGGTCAGGTACTGGGTCTCGGTGGCCATCAGCAGGATCTTGTCCTTGGGACGCAGGGTACCGTTGACGATACGCACCAGCATCACCACGCCGACGTAGTTGTCGAACCAGGAGTCGATGATCAGCGCCTGCAGCGGCGCATCCGGATCGCCCTTGGGCGCCGGCACCTTGGCCACAATCGCTTCCAGCACATCTTCCACGCCCAGGCCGGTCTTGGCCGAGCACGGGGTGGCATCGGAGGCGTCGATACCGATGACGTCCTCGATTTCGCTCTTGGCGTTGTCGGGGTCGGCCGAAGGCAGGTCGATCTTGTTGAGGACCGGCACTACTTCCACACCCAGATCCAGCGCCGTGTAGCAGTTGGCCACGGTCTGCGCTTCCACACCTTGCGAGGCATCCACCACCAGCAGCGCGCCTTCGCAGGCCGACAGCGAACGCGAGACTTCATAGCTGAAGTCGACGTGCCCCGGGGTATCGATCAGGTTGAGGTTGTAGACCTGGCCATCCTTGGCCTTGTAGGACAGGGCCGCGGTCTGGGCCTTGATGGTGATGCCGCGCTCGCGCTCGATATCCATCGAATCCAGCACCTGGGCTTCCATCTCACGGTTGGACAGGCCTCCGCACAATTGAATGATGCGGTCGGCGAGCGTGGACTTGCCGTGATCGATGTGGGCGATGATCGAGAAATTACGGATATTGTTCATTAACAGACTGGAAACGATGAAAAAAGGCGCTCTGTAGCGGGCCTTGCCCAGCCGAGCGCCTTTGCAACAGCTAAATCGACCCGGCATTTTACCGGATTTCAGAGGGACAAGCCGGATTTTCCGGTGCGGAGCAACATCGCATCCCACGCCTACACCCGGAAAAAGCACGGCAAAATATTATTTATCCTGCAACAATCCAGGTCTGATCGGGCCCTATCTTTCCGGCAGGCATCAAGCCTCCTGCCGACCAGCCGCGAGAAACGCCTGCAAAGCCCGCCCATCCAGGTGGTAATGGCACAGGCGCACCCAGCCACCCTCGGCATCCCGCCCCATCAGCACCGGCACCAGCTCGTCGTAGAGCTCCACCAGGGCCGGGTCGGCATCGACATCGACCATCTCGATCTGCGCCGGACGCTCCCCCAGGGCAGCGCGCAAGGCATCACGCAGGTCATCGCAGAGGTGGCAATAGCTACGTGAGTAGATGATGAACTGCAAGGCATCGGGGCCTGCGACATGGGAAGCGATGACAGACATGGATGCGCGCTCGATGGATCCTGGATTGAATGGAAAAAGGCTGCACCCCGCGACAGGGCGCAGCCTCGCAGGAGAGTTCAGGGCCTAGTTGCCGCCGCCATTGGGGCGCAACGGCACGAACTGCGAGGAGTCGCCACGACGCACCAGGACTGCAGCGCGCTTCTTCGCATCGAGCTTGGCCACCAGCTGAGCGAACTGCTTGGCATCCTTGACATCGACCTCATTGACACGCTGGACCACGTCACCCGGGCGAATGCCCGCCGCCGCTGCCGCACCGCTGACACCTTCCACCAGCACGCCGTTGTCGACCTTCAGCTCCTTCTTCTGCCCCTCCGAGAGGTCACTGACGACCAGCCCCAGGGCATTGGGGGTATTGTCGGGCTTGGCCTTCTTGTCTTCGGCCTGCTTGGGCTTGTCGGCTTCCAGCTCGACCACGGTCACGCTGACATCGCGTGCGCTGCCCTTGCGCCAGATATTGACGGTCGCCTTGGAACCCGGCTTGGTGGCACCCACCAGGCGCGGCAGGTCGCTGGGGCGCTCGATGGCTGCGCCATTGAACTTCAGGATGATGTCACCCGCTTCCAGGCCTGCCTTTTCCGACGGCCCGCCGGCTTCGACCCGCTGCACCAATGCGCCCTGGGCACGTGCCAGGCCCAGCGATTCGGCCACATCCTTGGTCACTTCACCGATCTGCACGCCGATGCGGCCGCGGGTGACACGCCCGCTGGACTTCAGCTGGTCGGCCACGCGCAATGCTTCATCAATGGGCACGGCAAAGGAAATCCCCATGAAACCGCCGGAACGGCTGTAGATCTGGGAATTGATGCCGATCACCTCACCCTTGAGGTTGATCAGCGGACCACCCGAATTGCCCGGATTGACGGCCACATCCGTCTGGATCAGCGGCAGATAATCGCCGGTGTCACGCGCCTTGGCCGAGACGATGCCGGCGGTGACGGTATTTTCCAGACCAAAGGGCGAACCGATGGCCAGCACCCACTCGCCGGCGCGGATCTTGTCGGAATCTCCCATGCTCAGGCGCGGCAGGTTGTTGCCGTCGATCTTGAGCACGGCCACGTCGGTGCGTGTATCGGAACCCACAATCTTGGCCTTGAATTCGCGCTTGTCGGTCAGGGTCACGTAGACCTCGCTGGCACCGTCGACCACGTGGGCATTGGTCAGGATGAAGCCATCGGCCGAAATGATGAAGCCCGAGCCGACACCGCGCGGCACTTCTTCCTGCTGGGACTGGCCGCCCTGCTTGCCACTGCCACTGCCACTGCCATTACCACCGCCACTTCCGTTGCCATTGCCATTGCCGCGGGGCGTACCCGGTTGCTGCTGGCGCGGGACAGGGATGCCGAAGAAGCGACGGAAGAATTCCTGCATTTCCGGATCATCGGCACCGCCCTGCCCCTGGGCATTCTGGCGCACGCGTTCGGTGGTGCGGATATTGACCACGCCCGGCCCGGTGCGCTCGACGATATCAGCGAAATCAGGCAAGGCCGCTACTGACGGCGAGGCCACGGGCGGCGCCGCCAGCACGGCCGGCGCAGAGGCAAACACGGAAGCTGCCAGCATGGCGCCGGCCAAGGTATTCTTCAAGGGAGTCATTGCAACGGTCTCTTTTACTTGGATTTCAGTTCAATGGAATTCGATACTTGCCGGATCGCAGCTGCCGGCACTTCACCCACTACGGTCAGCCAGTAATCACCCTGGCGACGACCGAGAACATTCATGGCGCCCTGCTGGAGGGCGCCTTCCTGGCGTCCCTGGCTACCCGGCTCGATAAACACCGAGATGGCCGCCAGGCCGTCGGAAAACACGATCTGCGACACTTCACGCTCAGCCGGCCTGTGCTGCGCCGGCGCCGCGCCCTCAGGTGCGCTGTCTGAAATCATCCGGCGCACCTGTGAAATCTTGCGAAACCCCGGCGGCGGCGCCACCTGCCACCCTGACAGATCGACCGGGCTCATGGCGGCCTTTTCGATGCGCCAGCCGCGCGTATCCTTGTACGTGGGGCTGACCCGTGCACGATCAATCCCGCCAATCTGTATCTGGGTGAAGGAAATCTGCTCCACCACTTCTCCACCCGCATCCAGCGTCTGCGCCCGCAACAGCAGGCCGGACTGCTTGTCGGCCCAGAACCGGTAACCGTAGCGCAGCTTGTCCCGCGGCTCCAGCACAATGGCATGGCACTCGCGACCGGCAACGCGCTCATCGGGTCCGGCACTGAACTGGTAATGACTGGCCAGCGCTTCCGGCCTGACGTCAAGAATAGCAGGGAAGACATCCCGGGTGACGCGGCGCTCCATGACCACGGCCTTCGCCTCGGGCATGTAGCAGGCCACATCCTCGTTGTTGCGGAGGTATTCGCGCGGCTTGCCATCGAGCACTTCCAGCTTTTCCAGCTCGTTCTTGCCGGCCACGATGTGCGTGACCCGCGAAGTCCGTATCAGGGAAGCCTGCTGGTAGACGAAGCTACCGGAATAATCCAGGCGCTGGGCGGCCGTTTGCATCTTTTGCAATTGGGCCAGGAGACGGGAGGAATCAGGTGCCGCGATCTCCCTGGCAGGCGCCGGGGAAAGGGATGGAACACCCTCCGCGGCAAAGGCGGAGGGCGTCATCAACACGGACAGGAAGCACAGTACGCCGTACAGACGCCCCGTTTGACGCATCTTATTTATCGGCGTCAGTGGAGAAGGCTGCAGAACGGGCGTATTGCGCCGAGCTATAGGAAGGCGAGAAACGCTGATGGGCAAAGAGGTAGTCGTCAATGCGCGAATCGCGCTTGACTTCACCCTGCTGGGCCAGCGAACTCAGTTGGTTGGCATTCTGCGCATTGCCAGTGGTATCGGATACCGTGGCGATGGCCGAGGGCACGCTCACCGGCGCCGCGGCCATTTGCACCATCGGCGCAGCAAGCTTGGCGTCAGCCGTCACCACGGCCTGCTGCGGCATGGCCACGAACACGGCCGCCACGGCAGCAGCAGCCGCCGCCGCACTGGGCATCAGGAAACGCACCAGGCGACCCGGACGGGCCGCACGATGGTCACCATTGGCGGCGACCGCGACTTGCGCAGCAGGCGCCTCCTGGACGGCCGGCGCAGCCTGCACCTGCGGTGCCACGATGGCAGGCTCGGCATCCAGCCACGCACTCATCTTGGCCGAGAAGCCCGCACTCAGGGAGACATCCATCTCTTCCGAACGCAGCACCTCGCCGATGCGATGGTAATCCTCCCAGGCCTCCTGTCCCTCTTTCGAGGAACGCAAGGCCGCGAAGGCAATAGTCATCTCTTCAGAACCCAGCTCGCCATCGGCAAGGGCTGAGATCTGTTCTCTGGTTGTTACTTTGGTATCCATAAGCAGTCACCCGGCAAAAATCTTAGTTCCATACCCGCTTTATTGTTTTGCTTTTTTAACAACAGCCTTGCAGCGACATCACCAGCGCTTGTCCGCTGCCGTATCCAGCAGTGGACGCAACTTCTCGGCAATTGCTTCCCGGGCGCGGAAAATACGGCTGCGCACGGTGCCGATCGGACAATTCATCGCATCTGCAATCTCGTCGTAGCTCAACCCCTCGATCTCGCGCAACGTGATGGCAGTACGTAATTCTTCCGGCAATGCCTCCATCGCCACGTTGACCGTTTGAGCAATTTGCTTGGTGGCCAACATCGACTCAGGAGTGTTGATGTCCCTCAGATGGTCTGCGTCGTCAAAAGTTTCCGCTTCTTCTGCATCGGCTTCAGTGGACGTGGGCGCCCTTCTGCCCATGGTAACAAGATAATTCTTGGCGGTATTGATACCGATGCGATAAAGCCAGGTATAAAAGGCCGAATCGCCACGGAATTGCGGCAGTGCACGATAGGCCTTGATGAAGGCTTCCTGCACCACGTCTTCGGCTTCGGCCTGGTCGCGAATAAGCCGCGACACCAGGCGCATCAGCTTGCGTTGATACTTGACTACCAATAGCTCGAACGCCTTCTTGTCGCCACGCTGGACGCGTTCAACAAGCTGCTGGTCAATTTCGCGTTCTGTCGTCAAACCGGGTTCCTTGTTTTTTATGGCCGTATGTTCTGTCGTCATTGCCTTTGACATATCAATGGCAGATGCTTCCAGCCCGGCAATTTTCAAGTCTGCCGGCCTTATTTTTCCAACATCTTCGCTTTGGCCGTATTGTGACTGATCAGCCACCTGCACGCCACGGAAAGTGCACGGAAAGTATCTTCGGAAACCGAGTCCGAAAGGATGGGAATGGTACGGACCTTGCCGTTTTCCAGGCGCAGGCGCAATAACAGCATGCCCGGCCAGATGGTGCTACCAGCCAGCAACTGGGCCAGGCCGGCCTTCACGACTTGCGGTTTGGCACGGCTCGACGCCGTCGCCAGGTGTTCTACGACACGAATCTGTCCGGTGCCGGAGATATGCAACCAGATCGCCTTGCGTCCACGCAAGGTCAGTCCCAGTGCAACAGATGCGGCCAGGATGCAGATGGCCGCCAATGCAGCACGCGCCACACCAGACAGGGGACCCGGCATCCACAGGGATACCAGCACGCCGGTCAGGGCCACGCACAGGCAGGCGAACCCGGTGATCAGCAAGAGCAGGCGGGAAGGTTTGATATCCGCAGAGACCGCTATCGACATACGATGCCAGGATGCTGGGGGCTCATCAAAATGACAAACCCGGCTTCCGTGGAAGCCGGGTTGTGCATTTTACATCTTGCCGATGACCAGGGTGCCGTTGGTTCCCCCGAAACCGAAGGAGTTCTTCACGGCAATATCGATCTTCATGTCCCGCGCCTGGTTGGCGCAGTAATCCAGATCGCATTCCGGATCCTGGTTGAAGATGTTCATCGTCGGCGGGGACACCTGATTGTGTACCGCCAGCACGGTCAACACCGTCTCCAGACCACCGGCGCCACCCAGAAGGTGACCGGTCATGGATTTGGTCGAATTGACAACCATCTTGTAGGCATGGTCGCCGAAAGCGGCCTTGATCGCGTCGGACTCGTTCTTGTCGCCCAGCGGGGTCGACGTGCCGTGCGCGTTCAGGTACTGCACTTCATCCGGATTGACACCGGCATCGCGCAGTGCATTGAGCACGCAGCGACGCGGACCATCCAGGTTGGGCGCAGTCATGTGGTAAGCATCACCGCTCATGCCAAAGCCCAGCAGTTCAGCATAGATCTTGGCACCACGGGCCTTGGCGTGTTCGTACTCTTCGAGCACCATCACGCCGGCGCCCTCGCCCAGCACGAAACCATCGCGATCCTTGTCCCAGGGACGGGAGGCGGTTGCGGGGTCGTCGTTGCGGGTCGACAAGGCGCGGGCCGAGGCGAAACCACCGATGCCCAGCGGCGAAACGCTGGATTCGGCGCCACCAGCCACCATCACATCCGCATCACCGTACATGATCATGCGAGCGGCGGAGCCGATGCAATGCAGGCCAGTGGTGCAGGCGGTGACGATCGCCAGGTTGGGTCCCTTCAGACCGAACTTGATGGACAAGTTGCCCGAGATCATGTTGATGATCGAGGCCGGAATGAAGAAAGGACTGATGCGGCGCGGACCACGGTTGGTCAGTTCGGCGTGGGTTTCTTCGATCAGCGGCAAGCCGCCGATGCCCGAACCGATCATGACGCCAATGCGCTCGGCATTCTCGTCCGTTACCGTCAATCCGCTATCCTGGATGGCCTGGACACCGGCGGCCATGCCGTAGTGGATGAAGGTATCCATATGACGCGCTTCTTTGGCGGGGATGTAATCCTCGATATTGAAGCCCTTTACCTCACCGGCAAAATGCGTGGTGAAGGGGGTAGCGTCGAACTTGGTCACGGTAGCGATGCCGGACTTGCCTTCCTTGATGGCACTCCACGTATCGGCGACGTTGTTGCCGACAGGCGAGATGCATCCCAGGCCGGTAATGACTACACGACGTTCACGAGTGCGGCTCAAGCAATTCTCCTGAAACTATTACAAAGCCCTTATCAGGCCTTGACTTGCGACTTTGCGTAGTCGATCGCCTGTTGCACGGTGGTGATCTTTTCAGCTTGTTCGTCGGGGATTTCCATTTCGAACTCATCTTCCAGTGCCATGACCAGCTCGACGGTGTCCAGCGAGTCGGCGCCCAGGTCGTCCACGAACGACGATTCGTTCTTGATGTCGGCTTCGGCGTGGCCCAGTGGCTGAGCGAAGATGTTCTTCACGCGTTGTTCGATATCGGACATAGTGTTCCTCCAGAGGGATGATAGGTTACAAAAGTGCGCGCATTTTAGCAGGTTTGCGCGCGGAAAATTTACTTTTAACTATTCTTGGCAAGATTGCGCCAAGTCCAGCATAACTGCAAACAACAGACGTCAAAAGGACTTAAATCAAGCCCTTCGAACAGACTTAACCCATGTACATGCCGCCATTCACATTGAGCGTGGTACCGGTGATGTAGGCCGCTTGCGGCGACGCCAGGAAGGCCACCGCATAAGCGATCTCCTCGGCCGCGCCCAGGCGACCCAGCGGGATCTGCTGCAAGATGGCGGCGGACTGCTGTTCGTTCAAGGCCTTGGTCATGTCGGTATCGATGAAACCAGGCGCCACGCAGTTCACGGTGATGTTGCGGCTGCCGATTTCACGGGCCAGCGCACGGCTCATGCCGGCCACGCCGGCCTTGGCGGCGGCATAGTTCATCTGCCCCGGATTGCCGGCCTCGCCCACCACCGAGGTGATGCTGATGATGCGGCCGGTACGGGCCTTCATCATGCCGCGCAGCACGGCACGCGAGAGGCGGCCGACGGCGGTGAGGTTGGTGGCGATGACGCTGTCCCATTCCTCATCCTTCATGCGCATGGCCAGCTGGTCCTGGGTAATGCCGGCATTGTTGACCAGGATGGACAGCGAACCGAATTCCTTCTGCACCTGTTCCACCACGGCCACGCTGGCCTCGGCGTCATTGACGTTGAGCACCACGCCGCGACCGGCTTCGGGGCCCAGCGCGGCCAGATATTCAGTGATGGCGGCAGCACCGGCCTCGGAGGTGGCCGTACCGACCACGCGCGCGCCCTGACGGGCCAGCTCGGTGGCGATGGCGCGGCCGATGCCACGGGATGCGCCGGTCACCAGCGCGACTTGTCCTTGCAGATTCTGTGCACTCACTTGAGCAGCTCCAATACTTTGTCCAGGGATTCCTGATCGACGATGGCTTCACCCACCAGTTCGCCGTTGATACGCTTGGTCAGGCCGGTCAGTACCTTGCCCGGACCACATTCGACCAGATGGGTGACGCCGTCGGCGGCCATCTTCTGCACCGTCTCGACCCAGCGCACGGGAGCCGCCGCCTGACGCACCAGGGCATCCCGGATGGCAGCCGGATCGCTGACCACAGCCACGTCAACGTTGTTGATCAGCGGGATCTGCGGTGCCGCGAACGCCACGCCGGCCAGGTAGGCCTGCAGGCGATCCGAGGCGGGCTTGAGCAGCGAGGAATGGAACGGCGCCGACACCGGCAGCGGCAGCGCGCGCTTGGCACCCTTGGCCTTGGCGATATCGCAAGCGCGGCCGACAGCGGCCTTGCTACCTGCGATCACGACCTGGGCGGGCGCATTGAAGTTGACCGCTTCGACCACTTCGCCTTGTGCGGCTTCGGCGCAGGCAGCGCGCACGTCATCGTCGGACAGGCCGAGGATGGCCGCCATGCCACCCTGCCCGACCGGCACGGCTTCCTGCATGGCCTGGGCGCGGAAACGCACCATCGGCACGGCATCCTTGAACTGGATCACACCAGCGGCGACCAGCGCCGAGTACTCACCCAGGCTGTGGCCGGCCACCAGTGCCGGCGCCTTGCCGCCTGCCGCCAGCCAGGCGCGATAGAACGCCACGGCGGCCGTCAGCATGACCGGCTGGGTATTGGTGGTCAGGTCCAGGTCTTCCTTGGGGCCTTCGGCAATGAGCTTGCCCAGGTCGAATTGCAGGGCATCGGAGGCTTCAGCGACGGTCTGGCGGACAACTTCGTTGCCGGCGAAACCATTGAGCATCCCGATCGCCTGGGAACCTTGGCCCGGGAAAACAAACGCGAATTTTGTCATGCTTGGATGAAATTGAGGTTGGATAAAAATACGGGGTGACAAGTGGCGCCGGGCGACACTTCGCCCGCGCCGCCCAGCCTTACATGCGGACCAGCACCGCACCCCAGGTGAAGCCGCCGCCCACGCCTTCCATCATGACGGTGTGGCCAGGCTTGACGCGACCATCGCGCACTGCCTGGTCCAGCGCCAGCGGAATCGAGGCAGCCGAGGTATTGCCATGTTCATTGACGGTCACGACCATCTTCTCCGCCGGCAGGCCCAGCTTCTTGGCGGTGCCCTGCATGATGCGGATATTGGCCTGGTGCGGAATGAGCCAGTCGATCTCGCTGGCATCCACGCCGGCGGCGCCCAGCGCTTCGCGGGCGACCTTGTCCAGCACCGAGACGGCCAGCTTGAAGACCGCCGGACCATCCATGTACAGGTAGGCGCTACCAGCCACGGCGCCGTTGTTGACACTGCCCGGGACACACAGGATGTGACCGTGGCTGCCATCGGCGTGCAGCTTGCTGGCCAGCACGCCCGGCTCCTCGGAGGCGCTCATGACGATGGCGCCAGCGCCGTCGCCGAACAGCACACAAGTAGTGCGATCCTTGAAATCGAGGATGCGCGAGAAGACTTCGGCACCGATCACCAGCACGTTCTTGTGCGCGCCGGACTTGATGAAGCTGTCCGCCACCGACATGGCGTAGACGAAACCACTGCACACCGCCTGCACATCCATGGCCGGCGCGCCATTGGTCACGCCCAGCTTGCGCTGCACCACGCAGGCCGTGCTGGGGAAGCCCCCCAGGTGATCCGGCGTGGAAGTGGCCATGATGATCAGGTCGATATCATTGGGCTGCATGCTGGCCGCTTCCAGCGCACGCTGGGCGGCCGCCAGGGCCAGATCGCTGGAGAGCTGGGTCGGCTCGGCATAGTGGCGCGCAGAGATGCCGCTGCGCGTGAAGATCCACTCATCCGAGGTTTCGATGCCCTGCCCGGCCAACTGGGCTGCCAGTTCGTGATTGGTCACGCGCTTGGTCGGCAGGTAGCTGCCGGTACCGACGATTTTGCTGTAAATGGTCATGCCGTCTTCTTGCTTTGTTAGTTCGGTTGATCCAGCGAAACAGGTGCCGCCGGCTCCAGTGCCACGACAGCCGCCTCGGCCGTGCGCCCCTGTCCCTGGGGCATCAGCTCCGCCATGCTGGCGGCGATGCGCGCGAGCACATCGTATTTGGCAGCATCATACGCCCGACGGATCGCCCACTCGAAGGCATACACATCGGCGCCGCCATGGCTCTTGAATACCAGGCCCTTGAGACCCAGCAGACTGGCGCCATTGTAACGGGAAGGATTGAGCCGGCGCGACAGGGCCTTGATGGCACCATAGGCGATCAGCGCACCCAGCTTGTTGATGATGCCCTTCTTGAATTCACTGGTCAGCACCGACTTGACGAAGCGCCCCAGTCCTTCGGACGCCTTCAGGGTCACGTTGCCGACGAAACCGTCGCACACTACCAGATCAGTGGTGCCTTCGAAGATGTCATTACCTTCCACGTTGCCGTAGAAGTTGAGGATACCCTTCTCGTGTTCGGCGCGCAGCAGGCCGGCCGTGGCCTTGACCAGTTCATTGCCCTTGATGTCTTCCTCGCCCACGTTGAGCAGGCCCACCGTCGGCTTGGCCTTGCCCTCCATGACCGCGACCAGGGCCGATCCCATCAATGCGAATTGACGCAGATGCTGCGGCTCGCAGTCAACGTTGGCGCCCAGGTCGAGCATGTAGGTAGGGCCATCCTTCTGGTTGGGCAGGATGGTGCAGATGGCCGGACGATCCACGCCCGGCAGGGTCTTGAGCACATAGCGCGACACCGCCATGAGTGCGCCGGTATTGCCGGCCGAGACAGCCGCATGGGCCTGGCCATCCTTGACCAGGTTCACCGCCACACGCATGGACGAGTCCTTCTTGCGACGCAGGGCGACCTCGATCGGGTCTTCCATGGTCACGACTTCGGAGGCATTGTGGATACGCACGCGTGGCTCGCCGGCCAGCTTGTACTTCTTGAGCAAGGGCAGCAGGACGCTTTCCTGCCCGACCAGGATCAGCTCGGCATCGGACTGGCGAGCCAGGAAGGAGGCAGCGGCCGGGAGCGTGACTGACGGGCCATGATCGCCACCCATGCAGTCGATTGAAATTTTGATGGTCATCGATTTGATTCAGAGCCTTGCCAGCCCACATTATGAGGCAGATTGGATACCGTTCAAAATGGCACGCTCAGACAAGAGCTGACATGAAGGTCCAGGCAAGCAGGCAGGCACGTCCGCACACGAATTACACGGATGCAACGGACATAAAAAAGCGGCGCAAAATGAACCTCTTGAAACAGAAGCTCATTGCGCCGCTTTTCTCCAAAAACAGCAAGCTCAATGAAGAGATTACTCGTCGTTCTTGGTCTTCAGCACCTTGCGACCACGGTAGAAACCGTTGGGGCTGATGTGGTGACGCAGGTGGGTTTCACCAGTCGTCGGCTCGACAGCCAGCGGGGGTGCAGTCAGAAAGTCGTGTGCACGATGCATACCGCGCTTGGACGGGGTCTTTTTGTTCTGTTGAACGGCCATGATTACTCCTAAACCTTACTTAAGATTGAAAATTTTAACACATCGGAGTTCCGTTGCCGACAACCCGCTGTGCCGCTGCCCGGCACTTGCCAGACATCCCCAAACAAATTACTGCTTCAACTTCTTCAGTACCTCAAACGGGGAAGCCCGTTCAGCACCTTTGGCCTCGGCCGCCACACCAGTCTCGGGACAGGTTTCATGCTTGGGCGCCACCGGCAATGCCAGCAACGCCTCGTCCTCGATCAGGTAGTTCACGTCGAAAGTCGCCGAACCAACGATGACATCGATCTCGTCATCATCGATCAGCTCTTCGATCGAGTCGGCCTGCGCCTCATCTTTTGCCAATACCAGCAGCGACTTCGAATCAATCTCGAAATTCAATGCCGTCAGGCAACGCTGACAGATCAGATTAACTGCACCCGACACTGCCAGACTGAGTTGAGCATGTCCCAGCTTGTCGATATCGCCGGACAAAGCCCAGCGGATCGTGCCAGAACGGTCAACCGTCTCTTGCGCCAGACGACCTAATTCAGCAACCGGAATCTCACCCTGCGCCTGCTGTTTCAGCCTGCAGAATTCGAACGCGTCGATAACAAATGCATTCATAGCCAAAGCAGAATCCGGAAAACCTGCGATCATAACAGAAAAATTCCTTACCAGTCAAAGCCTTAGCCGGGCGTTTGCAATTTTCTGGCGAAATATTTCACACATTGACGAAGAAACTCGTCTTTTCCCGCGACTTTCAGCCAAAATCCGGCTTCCAGGCGCCTTCACCGCGCTTTTCCCAATCCGAACCGACCGCATTCCATGTTGCATCAACACACCACCAGCACCCCACCCCGCCTGATCCTGGGCTCCAGCTCGGTCTATCGCAAGGAGTTGCTGAGCCGCCTTGGCCTGCCCTTCGAGACCATGGCACCGGACATCGACGAAACACCCCATTCCGGCGAAACCCCGCAGGCCACTGCCCTGCGCCTGGCGCGCGAGAAAGCCGCCGCCATCGCCACCCGCGCTGGCGCGGCCCTGGTCATCGGCTCGGACCAGGTCGCCACGCTGGACGACCTGCAGATCGGCAAACCCGGCAATCATGCCAATGCCTTGAAGCAACTACAGATGATGCGCGGACGAGAAGTGATCTTCCATACCGCCCTGTGCCTGTGGGATGGCCGTCGCGCCGATGCCGCCAGCACGGCCCAGCTCTGCAATGTACAGACCCTGGTACGCTTCCGCGATCTCGATGACGCCGAGCTGGATGCCTACCTGCGCATCGAGCAACCCTATGACTGCGCCGGCAGCGCCAAGAACGAAGGATTGGGCATTGCCATCCTGGAGAGCATTCGCAGCGACGACCCTACCGCCCTGACCGGCCTGCCACTGATTGCGCTGACCAGCATGCTGCGCCAGGCCGGCGTGCGCTTCTTCGGTACGACACCCGCGTAACGCCAGGAACCCGCCCTCAGTAGTTGCGGCGCGGGTAGCCCTGGGCCAGGATGCGCTGCCACACGACTTCGCGCTGCTCCACATCCATGAAGACCCACTGCGCCACCTCGTCGACGGTGCGACCACAACCGCGGCAGATATCGTCAAAGGTGGTGGAACAGACGGCCACGCAAGGCGTATCGGGCCGCTCGGGCATAGGCTGAGGGGAATTTCCGGAAGACGATGTTGAAGACATTGACTGAATCTGAACTGGGAACATGAAGCGGCACGCACGAGAAAACCGGTGCCGCATGCGACATCTTACCAAGAAGCGCAGCACTTCCATCCACATCGCAAGAAGGGATACCCCGCCACCAGGCGAACGGGCAAAAAAAAGCCCGCGACCAAGAGGTGCGGGCTTGAATCCAATTTCTTAAGGAGGAGATTGGAGGAGACAGGTCCAACTATAGCGATGCGCCATGAACGAGTCTGCTTTATTGTGGCAATAGCAGATATTCACGCGGTCGATAACTCTTGTGGCACAAGCATCACAAGCCCGCCCCCCCCCCCTCAAGCCACACTGCGCAGGCCAGGCACACCGCGCGCAGCCGCCAGGTTTTTCTCATACAGCGCGGCAATCATGTCCGATTGCGTCAGCATCCCCGCCAGCTTGCCGTCCGCCTCGACCACCGGGATCTGGTGCAAGCCCTCTGCCATGCGCGGCACCAGTTCCAGCACCGGCGTATCGACCTGCGCGGTGATTACGGGGCGACTCATGATCTGCCCGACCACCTCGGGTTTCTCCGAATGCGTGAACGGCACCCGATGCAGGAGCGCGCGCAATTGCGCCACCAGCCCGGTATGCACTTCCACCCCGGCATGCTCCAGGAAATCACTGCGACTGACGATGCCGATGACATGCCGGCCACGATCCAGCACCGGCAAGGCACGCAGACGATGCTGCTGCAGCAGCGTCCAGGCCTCGTCCAGGGTAGTGGCGAACTCGGCCACCACGACATCGCGCGACATCACCGAGGCACACAGCGTCTGGCCGAAACGGCGGTGGTAAGCCCGCATCTCGGTACGCATGAAGATCTCTTCGAGATCATCGCGACCGATGTCGATGACCTGGTTGTAGTTCTTCAGCACCTCATCCAGGTCTTCATGGGAGAAGCCCAGCCGCGTGATCGGCAATTCATCCCGGGTCTGGTGCGGATGCGGCGCAGCGCTTTGCTGGGCGTGCGGATAGCGCCGCCCGCTGGCATTGTTGAAGAACAAGGCCGTCAACAGCAGCAACACCGAGTTGAGCATCACCGGCGAGAGCACGAAGGCATAACCCATGTCATGCACCACCGGCCCACCCAGCACCGCCGTCAGGGCCACGGCACCACTGGGCGGATGAATGCAGCGCAGCATGAACATCGCCCCGATCGCCAGTGCGATCGCCAGAGCGGCAGCCAGCGCCGGCTCCTGCACCAGGCGGGCGCAGGTCACGCCGATGAGCGCCGCGCACAGGTTGCCGCCGATGATGGACCAGGGCTGCGCCAGCGGACTGGAAGGCACGGCAAAGAGCAACACCGCCGAGGCCCCCATGGGCGCGATCAGCCAGATGGTCCGGGTGTCGTGCGGCAGGATGGCATAACTGACCAGCCCCACCAGCAGGATACCGAACAGGCTGCCGGCGCAAGAGCGCATGCGCTCGAAGCGATCGACATTGCTCCTGGCGGGAATGAAACTTTTGAACCACAGCAAGATAGAATCGGGCATATCCGTTTCCGTAACGACATGACTATCGGAATGCCTCCGCCGTTGCGGCGGAAGAGCAAACCGCAATTACATCACAAGATGATATATATGTCCCGATCCAGCCGTTTTTTACCCTATGCCAGCCGGCACGCCACTCCCACCATTGAAGGCCGGCAGCCATGAAAAGCCCGTCCCGCCTGCAAAAGGATGATTTCGAGGCATTGTCGGAATTTCGCTACCAGTTGCGCCGCTTCCTGCGCTTTTCGGAAGAGGCCGCCCAGGGCGAAGGACTCACGCCGCTGCAATACCTGCTGCTACTGCATATCAGGGGCTATCCCGGGCGCGACTGGGCCAGCATCAGCGAACTGGCCGAGCGCCTGCAGTCGCAGCACCATGGCGTGGTAGCCCTGGTCACACGCTGCGTGAAGGCCGGACTGGTCACGCGCACGCCCGACGACCGCGACAAGCGACTGGTACAAGTGCGGCTGACCGAACTGGGCGAGCAATACCTGCACCGGCTGGCGCAATTGCATCGGGACGAACTGCATTCGCTGTCGGGCGTGTTCCAGGTCTCGCACATCTCGGCCTTCAACGACCGCGACTGAGGCCACCCCACTCCCGCGCCTGCGGATATCCGCAGGCGCCAGCGGCACAGGCTACTGATATGCTTGCGACAACACCCTCACCCACCCAGCCATGATCCGCAAACCCGATACCCCCACCCCTGCCGCGCCGTCGCGTGCCATCACCAAGGAAGACGTGGCCCGCGCCGCCGGGGTATCGCACATCACGGTCTCGCGCGTCATCAACACGCCGGAAAAGGTCTCGCCCGCCACCCGCGCCCGGGTCGAGGCCCTCATCACCAGCATGGGCTACATCCCCAACCTGCTGGCCGGCGGACTGGCCTCGCGCCGCACCCGCATCGTGGCCGCCATCGTTCCCACCATCAGCCACTCTATCTTTGCCGAGTCGGTGCGCGGCCTGTCGGAAGCATTGAGCCAGCGCGGCTACCAGCTGTTGCTGGGCCAGACTGATTATTCGGAAGAGGCGGAAACCGGCCTGGTCGAAGCCTTCATCGGCCGCCGCGTGGATGGCCTGGTGCTGACCGGCGTGCAGCACTCGGCGCGCACACTACAACGCCTGAAGGCCGCCGGCATCCCGGTGGTGGAAACCTGGGACCTGTGCGAACAGCCCATCGACATGCTGGCCGGCTTCGACAACCATGCCGCCGGACGCGCCATGGGGGATTATCTGTACGGGAAAGGCTATCGCCGCATGGCCTTCGTGGGCGGCGACGATCCGCGCGGCATGGCCAGGCTGGCCGGCCTGCGCGAGGCCTTGCGCGCACATGGCGCCAGCGAGCCCGCGCATGTCCGCATCCAGATGAACTCCTTCCTGCAGGCCGGGCGCGACGCCATCGGCCGGCTGCTGGAGCTGCACCCAGCCATCGACGCCGCCTTCTTCAGCAATGACGTGATGGCCGCCGGTGCCGCCCTGGAGTGTGCGCGGCGCGGCGTTGCCGTGCCGGGACGCATCGCCCTGGCCGGTTTCGCCAACCTGGAAATCGCGCGCGAAGTCTTGCCGGCACTGACCACGGTACAGATCAGCGCGCACCAGATCGGCCTGACGGCAGCCGACATGCTCCTGACCCGCTTCGACGGCGGCGAAGTAGCGCAAACGACATGCGACCTGGGCTATTCCATCCTGGAACGTGACAGCACCTGAGCCGCGCCTGGCCAATGTTCAATGCTCAATGCGCCTCGGAGTCGGTCTCCATGTTGCGCCCGGCCAGCTCGACGCGATTGCGCCCCAGTTTCTTGGCACGATAAAGCGCCTGGTCGGCTTGCCGGATCAGGTATTCCAGGCCCTGCTCGCCGCAGACAGCAGCGACGCCGAAACTGGCGCTGACCTTGATGCGCATGCCGCCATCGACCTCGAAATCACCCTGCTCCAGCGCCTGACGCAACTTCTCGGCGACACTGCCGGATTGCACCAGATCCGACTCCGGCAGCAGGACAATGAATTCCTCGCCACCATAGCGCGCCAGCACATCCACCTTGCGCAGCAGGCCCGACACGGTCTGCGCCACGCCGCGCAGGATGGCATCTCCAGCCTGGTGACCATGGGTATCGTTGATGCGCTTGAAGTGATCGATATCAAACAGGATCACCGCCAGCTCGCGCTGGTAGCGCTGGGCCACGCTCATCTGCTGCTGGCCGTGCGAATAGAAGGCGCGCCGGTTCAGCACGCCCGTGAGGAAATCTGTATTGGAAGATGTCTGCAGCTGCGTGATCAGAGCCTCGCGCTCACGGGCCAGGCTATTGCGCTCACGCATGCGCTGCTTGAGCACGCGCAGCGCGCGCATCATGGCGCCAATTTCGTCATCGTGCGGCGTCTGCGGAATCTCCCGCTCCAGTCGCCCTTCCACCAGGCCCGCCACCAGGTCGGTGGCCTGGACCAGCGGCTGCACCACGCGGCGCCGGATCAGCACCATCAGTAACTGGAAGAACAGACAGGCCACCACCGTCAGCGCCACCACCAGCACCAGGATATTGCGTGCCTGGGTATTGTGCCGCTCGGCCTGCGCCATCATGTCGTCCAGCAGCAGATCGCGCAGGTCGATGATGGACTTCATCTGCGGTACGTAATATTTGTAGAGGTCGGCCGGCGTGACGTTGTACTCCCCCGAGCCCAGACCCATCTGCAAGAGGTAATCGAGAAACTGGAAACCGCTGTCGAAGTACTGGCGATCCACCATCTCCAGCGCATGCGCGAACGCCGGCTGGGACGAATATTCGGCCGTCTGCGTCGCCAGCAGGCTGCGCAGCAGCTCGATGCGGCCGTAGAGCCGCCCGATCTCGACCACCTCCTCCTGGGTCAGCTTGCGATGGGCGATCAATGGCGGCACGAAGCGCGAACCGACCTGGCCGGCATACTCCCGCAGACTGGCGGCGGCGCGCACGGCGGCCAGGCCATCGCGCAGGGACGGATCAGCGCGGTCGACTTCGCCACCCAGGTCGGCCACCACCCGGATCATCTGCGGCATCAGGTCCACCATGCCGTTGACCGAGGCCAGCACCCCGCTATCGGTGCGTAACTGCGGCGCCTGCTGCCCGACGCCATCCACATTGGCCCGCACGAACTCCAGCCGGTCCTGCACCGTCTTGACGCGTTCCAGCGTCCCCGACTGGCGCAAGCCGGCATCGGCCTCCAGGGCCGTGCGCAGTTGCGCCAGCGAGGCATCGGTCGTATCGCGGGCGGATTTCAGGGTCTGGTAGAGGGCCGCGGCTTCGTCAGGCGCTGCGCCCATATAGGCGTTGGCCGGACCACGCTCGGCCGAGAGTTTTTCCATGGCCACCAGGGCCTGCCGGAAATGTCGCAAGGCCGGCACGCTGCTGGCGCCGCTGCGATAGGCATGCCATTCCATCCAGACCAGCGAAATCGCGAATGCCAGAAACAACATCAGCAGCGCGATGGAAATCAGCCGGAAAAGACGATTCAAGGACATGGTAGGTCCGCTACGAAGGCATGCACGTTTGAAGACTATAACAAGGCCGCCAGGCGGGCGGCACTGCATCGTGAGCGGGGATGAAAATAAACCACAGGCACATTCACCGAAGTGACGCTGCCGCGTGACACACCCGGGAACCCGGATGCCATTGATGCCGGCAGCGCACTCCCCCCTCGAGAATACGCTGCGACCCATGAGAATCCTGATGCGCGCCCAGACCATCAAACCAACACACGGGCGCACCATCATGCGAGATCGCGGAATGACTGCGAAAACGCGGCACATAAAAAAATAAGGCCCTGAAAAAATCAGAGCCTTATCTCTACTACTGTCGAGCCAACTGGCGGAGAGGGTGGGATTCGAACCCACGGTACGATTTAACGTACGCCTGATTTCGAGTCAGGTACATTCGACCACTCTGCCACCTCTCCGGTTAACTTCGGTCGTTTCACTGCGTGGTGCAGCAAAGACAGCGACTATAGCAGAACAATTTTCGGAAGGGAATAGTTTTCTTGGAAAAAGAATAAAAAATTAATTGAGCGACATCAAAGACAAGCCAAGCCCTGCGATCCCCGCTCTTATTTTCACATTGAGAAGCGCGAGTGTGTGGTTCCATCATCATCTTGTCATAAATGACTTCTAGCATCCGTAAACTATTTTCCGTTCTTTGGAACCTTCTCACCCCGGATCCTGCCACATGGCGCCCCTTTCTCACGCTTCCTTCCCGCTCGGTGCCGAAGTTGCCGACCTGATCGCCCGCGCCGCGGGCGCCGCCCCGACGGGCAATGAGGATCCGATGTTGTTGCTGCTGCATGAGATCATCGCCCAGCGCAAGCTGACGGCCCTGTTCCAGCCCATCGTGCGCATGCGCAATGGCGAGATCCTGGGCTACGAAGGTCTGATCCGCGGCCCCTCCAATACCCCGCTGCATTCGCCGCTGGCGCTGTTCAAGGTGGCGCGCGCACACAACCTGTCGGTACAGATGGAATACCTGTGCCGCCACATCGTGCTGACCCGCTTCGCCCAGCTGGGCTTGCAGGGCAACCTGTTCCTGAACGTGTCGCCGGGCGCGCTGATGCAACCCGAGGCGATCCAGGGCGAGACCCTGCGCTACCTGGAAAGCCTGGGCGTCAATCCCAAGCGCATCATCATCGAGCTCACCGAGAACGAGCCGACCTACGATTACGCCCAGTTGCGCAACGCCGCCATGCACTACCGCGACATGGGCTTCCAGATCGCCATCGACGACCTCGGCGAAGGCTTCTCCAGCCTGCGTCTGTGGTCGGAGCTGCAGCCCGAGTATGTCAAGGTGGACATGCACTTCGTGCAGGGCATCAACCACGACCCGATGAAGCTGCAGTTCGTGCGCTCGATCCAGGAGATCGCCGAGAAATCCGGCTCCATCGTCATCGCCGAGGGCATCGAGTCCCAGGCCGAGCTGCTCACCATCCGCGATCTGGGCATCGCCTGCGGCCAGGGCTACCATATCTCGCGCCCGCTGGCCGACCCGCCGGTGTCGATCTCGGACGATGTGACCAAGACCCTGCGTCGCGACAAGGTGCCGCTGGACACCAACAAGTACGGCCCCGGCAAGCGCAATGCCACCGCCTTCAAGCTGCTGCGCGAAACCCGCTATGTCAGCCCCGAGGTGACCAATGACGCGGTCTATCACATGTTCGTCAACGATCCGCAGCTGCAGGCCCTGCCGGTAGTCAGCAACGGCCTGCCGATCGGACTGATCAACCGCTACAGCATGGTGGAACGCTTCGCCCGCCTGTATGGCCGCGAACTGTACGGCAAGAAGTCCTGCGCCTTCTTCATGGATCCCAACCCCATCCTGGCCGAGCAGGATACCAGCCTGCAAGAGCTCTCCAACCTGCTGGTCCATGCCGAGTCGCACCACCTGTCCAACGGCTTCATCATCACCGACCGTGGCCAGTACATGGGCCTGGGCACCGGCCACGACCTGCTGCGCGAGATCACCCAGATGCAGATCGACGCGGCGCGCCATGCCAATCCGCTCACGCAGCTGCCGGGCAACGTGCCCATCAACGACCACATCGAATACCTGCTGCAAAGCGGCGTGGAATTCTGCATCTGCTACGCCGACCTGGACCTGTTCAAGCCCTTCAACGATGTCTACGGCTACCGCAAGGGCGATGACATGATCCAGGCCACCGGGCGCGTGCTGCAGCAGGCGGTCGACCCCGACCTGGATTTCATCGGCCACATCGGCGGCGACGACTTCCTGATCATGTTCCAGAGCGAGGACTGGGAAAAGCGCTGCCGCAACGTGCTGGAGAATTTCGAAGCCGCCACCCGCGCCTTCTACTACGACGAAGACCTGGACCGCCGCGGCTACTTCACCGAGGACCGCCAGGGCAAGCGCGTCTTCCATCCGCTGGTCACGCTCTCGCTGGGCGCGGTCAAGATCGAGCCCTCGCAATACTCCTCGCCTCACCAGATCGCCTCGGCCGCCACCCGCGCCAAGATGCAGGCCAAGAAGACCACCGGCAGCAACCTCTTCATCGAGCGCCGCATCCCGGCCACCTTCTCCTGGGCCCTGAAGGAAGGTTAGCCAGCACGGTCGCGAAAACGTTTTCGCCCTCCGCAGCGCCATAAAAAAACGGCTGCCTCATCACGAGGCAGCCGTTTTTGCATGCAGGCGGCGGCAAGCCTCCCGATGTCACGCACCAGGCATCACGCGCCCGGCACCAGCTTGGTCACGCCACCCATGTAGGCTTGCAGCACGTCGGGAATATCGACGCTGCCATCGGCCTGCTGGTAGTTCTCCAGCACGGCCACCAGGGTACGGCCGACCGCCAGGCCGGAACCGTTCAGGGTATGCAGCAGTTCCGGCTTGCCCTGGGCATTGCGGAAGCGCGCCTGCATGCGACGGGCCTGGAAGGCTTCGCAATTGGACACCGAGGAAATCTCGCGATAGGTATTCTGCGCCGGCAGCCAGACTTCGATGTCATAGGTCTTGGCCGCGCCAAAGCCCATGTCACCGGTGCACAGGGTGATGACGCGATAGGGCAGACCGAGCTTCTTCAGAATGGTCTCGGCATGGCCCAGCATCTCGTCGAGTGCCTCGTAGGACTTTTCCGGATGGACGATCTGCACCATTTCCACCTTGTCGAACTGGTGCTGGCGGATCATGCCGCGGGTATCGCGACCATAGGAACCGGCTTCCGAACGGAAGCAAGGCGAATGGGCGGTGAACTTCAACGGCAGCGCATCGCCGGCCACGATCTCGTCGCGCACGAAGTTGGTCAGCGGCACTTCGGCCGTGGGGATCAGGTACAGCGCCGCATTTTCGGCCTCACCTTCCTGGCCGCCCTTCCTGGCCGCGAACAGGTCCGCCTCGAACTTGGGCAACTGGCCGGTGCCGCGCAGGCTGTCGGCGTTGACGATGTAGGGCGTGTAGCACTCGGTGTAGCCATGCTCCATGGTATGGGTGTTCAGCATGAACTGCGCCAGCGCGCGGTGCAGGCGGGCGATGCCGCCCTTCAGGACGGCGAAGCGCGAACCGGTCAGCTTGGTGGCGGTATCGAAATCCAGCCCCAGCGGGTTGCCGACGTCGACGTGATCCTTGATCTCGAAGTCGAACTGGCGCGGCGCGCCGACCTTGCGCACTTCGACGTTGCCGCTCTCATCGGTCCCCACCGGCACGGATTCGTGCGGCAGGTTGGGCACGGCCTGCAGGAACAGGGTCATCTGCTGCTGCACTTCTTCCAGACGGGTCGCCGAGGCCTTGAGCTCGTCGCCGATGCCGTTGACTTCGGCCATCACCGCGGAAGCATCCTCGCCCTTGCCCTTGAGCATGCCGATCTGCTTGGACAGCGTATTGCGCTTGCCCTGCAGTTCTTCGGTACGGGTCTGGATCTGCTTGCGCTCTGCTTCCAGCGCATTGAAGCCGGCCACGTCCAGGACGAACTTGCGGGCCGCCAGGCGGGCCGCGACGTTCTCGATGTCTTTACGGAGGAGTTGGATGTCGATCATGGGAAGAAAAAACAATTGAAATTGATGCCTGAAAACGCGATTGTACCAAGCCGCGAGCCTGCAACGGGCTTCCGCAGGCGCTTTGGCACAAGAAATTGCTGTAGGTGCGGTAGCCGGGGGCGCCGGCACGGGTTACCATTCGGGCCAATCCCGCAACCCGACCACCCTTTTCCATGTCCGACCAGCAAGATCCCCGCGCCCCGCGCGATGTCCCCGTCCTGTTATCCCTGCTGGGCCTGGTAGCGGCCTTTGCGATCGGTCTGTGGGCCGGGATCCACTACATGTCCAACGAGGCAAGCCTGTTCTACGGGCTGATCGCCGGCCTGTCCTTCGGTGCTGCCTTCGCCTTCGGCCAGCAGATCAAGAACCGTTTCGTGCCGCCCAGGGTGAAGACCAGCGACTGGAAGGTGCAGGCCCCGGGCGCAGCCGAATTGTCGCCGGCCAGGATGGCGGCCCAGCAGGCGCGCAAGATCGATGTGGCGTTCGATGATGAAGAGATCCGCACCGTGGTGCGCGGCGCCAAACGGGAGGGTATCGCCTGGAGCGAGGTCAGCGACGTGACCATCCGCATCAGCGAAGGCAGCCTGCCGCAACCGCAATGGATCATCGCCGGCAAGAGCGGCGACGCCATCAAGGGCGTGCTCGTCCCCAACGATGCCGAAGGCCTGGATGCGCTGCAGGAAGCAATGAAGCAGCGCCTGCCCGGCTACGACAACGAGCGCAGCGATGAGACGGTGATTGCCGCCATGTCGGCCATGGAAGGCAGCTTCCCGGTCTGGAGCCGCCCGGCTGCCTGAGCCGGGCTAGCGGGCTGACCGGTCCGCCTCCGCCAGTGTCGTCTCTGCCGCCAGCCGCCGGGACAGGAAATCCACAAACGCACCCAGCCTGGGCGGCAAATGCCGCGTGGCCGGATAAAGTGCCCAGAGATCGCCGCAATAGGCTGTCCTGAAGGTCCACTGCGGCAAGACCTGGACGATACGCCCCTCTTCCAGCGCCGGCCGGGCGATGAAATACGGCAGGCTGGCGATGCCGATATCGCGCAGCACTGCATCGAGCCGCACCCCGGTGTGGTTGGCCGCATAGCGCCCGCGCACCTCCACATTGACCACCTTGCCCTGGCGGCGAAAACGCCAGCGCGCGTCTCCCGGCGTCTCGCCCAGATAGATGCAGCTGTGCTCCCTGAGTGCCTGCGGATGGGCGGGCGTTCCATGCGCCGCCAGATAACCGGGCGTCGCGCACAGCAGATGCTCGATCCGCATCAGCGGGCGCCCCATCAGCCCCGGTGGCGGCTTGTCCGTGATGCGGATAGCCAGATCGACCTGGTCGTCGATCAGATCCATGTAGCGGTCTTCCAGCCGCAGCAGCACATCCACCTTCGGATAGGCCTGGAGGAAATCCGGCATGTGCGGATGGACCAGATAGCGCCCGACGGCCTTGGGCACGCTGACCCTCACCTGCCCTTGCGGCTCGGCCTCGAACGAGCCTGAGACCGCCAGCACGGACTGCGCGGCATCGAGCATGTCCTGGCAACGCGCATGGATCTCGCGACCGCTGTCGCTCAGGCGTAGCTTGCGGGTGGTCCGCTGCAGCAGTTGCGTGCCCAGCGCCTTCTCCAGGCGCGCCACCGAGCGGCTGACGGCAGACGGCGTCGCCCCGAGCTGGCGCGCGGCCTCCGAAAAACTCCCGGCCTCCACCACCTTGGCGAACACAGCCATTTCACTCAACAGGGCGATGCTTTGATTTGTGCTCATGGCGCAAAGAATATTTGCTGCGGTGACGGATTATCGCAACTTCACCCCATCGATACAATGGCGGCAACCCTTGAAAGGCAAGCCATGACCGAGCGTCTGTACCTGACCCAGCCAGCCCTGAGCGCTGATATCGATGTGTTGAGCTGCACCCTCCTGGAGGATGGCCGCCATGCCGTGCGCCTGTCGGCCACACCCTTCCATCCGCAGGGTGGCGGACAGCCCAGTGATGTGGGATGGCTGGGCGCGGTGGAGGTGCTACGCGTGAGCAACGAGAACGACGACATCATCCACTACACCAATGCGGCGATTGCCCCCGGCCCCGTCCTGGCCCGGGTCGACCAGGTGCCGCGCCAGCTGCATGCGCGGTTGCATTCGGCAGGACATGTCATCGGCCATGTCATGATGCAGCTGGGATGGACACCTACCAAAGCCCATCACTGGCCGACCGAAGGCCGTGTTGTCGGCATCGCCAACGAGGCCGTGTCGGCGCTGGATAGCGGCGAGATCGAACGCCGTTGCAATGCGCTCATCGCCGAGGACCTGGCCTGTGCGCTGTCGTTTGAAGGTGGTGTGCGCAAGGTCGCCTTCGGCCATCTGCCGGCCTTTCCCTGCGGCGGAACGCATGTGGAGTCGCTGGCGCAGATCGGCAGGATCGAGATCCAGTCTGCGCGCGTCAAGAAGGGCGAGGTTTCCGTGCGCTATGACGTGACGGCCTGAGGCCGGCAGCATCGCTCAGTCCTTGCCGGCCTCTTCATCCCACTTGCGCAGGACGGCCAGCTTTTCGCCGATCTTGATCTCCAGCCCGCGCGGCACCGGCTGATACCAGCCGGGCTCATCGATGCCATCCGGCAGGTAGGTCTCGCCGGCCGCATAGGCATTGGGCTCGTCATGCGCGTAGCGGTACTCATGCCCGTAGCCCAGCTCCTTCATGAGCTTGGTCGGGGCATTGCGCAGGTGCACCGGCACTTCCCGGCTCTTGTCCTGCTTCACGAAGGCACGCGCGGCGTTGTAGGCGTTGTAGCCGGCATTGCTCTTGGCTGCCACCGCCAGGTAGATCACCGCCTGCCCCAGCGCCAGCTCGCCCTCGGGGCTGCCCAGGCGCTCGAAGGTCAGCGCGGCATCGTTGGCGATCTGCATGGCGCGTGGATCGGCCAGGCCGATATCCTCCCAGGCCATGCGCACGATGCGCCGTGACAGGTAGCGCGGATCGGCGCCGCCGTCGAGCATGCGGGTCAGCCAGTACAGGGCCGCATCCGGGTGCGAACCCCGCACCGACTTGTGCAGGGCCGAGATCTGGTCGTAGAAATTGTCGCCGCCCTTGTCGAAGCGGCGGCTGTTCAGCGTCAGCGCATTCTGCAGGAACTCGGCCGTGACCAGGCTGGTCCCGGTGGTGCGGGCAGCGGTATCGGTCTGCTCCAGCAGGTTCAGGAAGCGGCGCGCATCGCCATCGGCATAGCCGATGATGGTGTCAGCGGCCTGCTCGTCGAATTGCAGCTCACCCAGCGCCTTGTCCTGGGCGCGTTGCAGCAGCTGCTTGAGCTCGGTGTCGGTGAGCGACTTGAGCACATAGACCTGTGCCCGCGAGAGCAGCGCCGAGTTCACCTCGAAGGAGGGATTCTCGGTCGTGGCGCCGATGAAGGTCACCAGGCCACTCTCGGCGTAGGGCAGAAGCGCATCCTGCTGCGACTTGTTGAAGCGGTGGATCTCGTCCACGAACAGGATGGTGTGCTTGCCCATGGACAGGTTCTGCTCGGCCTGTTCCATGGCCGCGCGGATATCCTTGACGCCCGAGAACACCGCCGACAAGGCAATGAACTCACACTTGAAGGCCGTCGCCGTCAGGCGCGCCAGCGTGGTCTTGCCCACGCCCGGCGGCCCCCAGAAGATCATGGAATGCGGCTTGCCCGACTGGAAGGCCAGGCGCAGGGGCTTGCCTTCACCCAGCAGGTGCGACTGCCCGATGACCTCGTCCAGGGTCTTGGGGCGCAGCGCTTCGGCCAGCGGCGCGGCGGGTTCTTGCGCAAACAGGTCAGCCATGGCGAGGCTCCCCGGCGCGGGCGCCAACGAGGTCAGCAAAAAGGAATGGCCGTGTCGGCAGGGCCTGGGGAATCTGGTTCATGTCGTTTCAGGATGCAGGCGCAGCGCCGGATGGCCGGGCGCGTTCGCCAAAGGCCGTAGTCTAACGCAGGCACCGTGGATGAGGGGACTACCGGGGCGTCTGCAAGCATTTTGCGCAGACGTTAGAATGACGCCGCGCCGGCACTCCACCGCCGCGCCTCCCCTCCACTACCCGCCGTGCCTGCCATGCCCTTTGTCGTCACCGATTCCTGTATCCAGTGCAAGTACACTGATTGCGTCACCGTCTGCCCGATGGATTGCTTCGTCGAGGGACCGAACTTCCTGGCCATCGATCCGGATGGCTGCATCGATTGCTCCATGTGCGTCCCCGAATGCCCGGTCGGCGCCATCTACAACGCCACCGACCTGCCCGCTGCCCTGGCGCATTTCGAAGACCTCAATGCCAAGCTGTCCAAACTGCCCGGCTGGAAGCCCATCACCCAGGCCCAGGCCCCGCTGCCCGAGCACGAGAAGTGGAAGGATGTGCCCGACAAGCTGCCCCTGCTGAAGATGCCAGAGACCTGAGACCAGGCTCTCGCGTCACCATGACAACAGCCCCGCAGGCTTGCGCTTGCGGGGCTGTTGTCATTGGAGCCTGGCACCGGAAAACCCACCCCGGCGCATCACGCTCAGTTGTTGAACACGTCCGCGCCCTTGGGAACGGTGAAGCTGAAGCTGTTGGGCTTGAGCGCCGGGTTCTTGTCGAAGCTGTCGAAGCTCAGTACCGAAACCTGGCCAAAGGAATCATGCAGCTCCATGGCCACCGGCATGCCATTCTTCAAGCCGATGCCGATACGCTCAAAGGTCGTGTCGCGGCTCTTGGGGATGGCTTCCAGCCACTCCAGGCCATCCTTGTCGCCGGCTTCCTTGAGGGTGAAGTTCTTTTCCAGGTCGTTGCTGCCGAAGAGGATCGCCGCCGGCGAGGAGCCCAGGGCATTGCCCAGCTTCTTGGTGGTGACCTGGTTCAGGTCCTTGTCGTAGATGAACAGCTTTTCGCCATCGGCCTGGATCACCTGCTCATAGGGCTTCTGGTAGGTCCAGATGAACTTGCCCGGACGCGAGAACACGAAGCTGCCGCTGGAGGTATTGATGATCCTGGTGGTGCCGTTCTCGGTCCTGACCATGCGCTGGGTGAAGGCGCCCTTGGCCGATTGTGTGCTGGTGACGAATTGCTTGAACTGGTCCAGCGCGGCCGCCGAGGCGCGCCCCGGGGTCAGGGCCGTGATGGCGATGGCGCCGGCCACGGCCAGTGCCGACAGGCCGACGGCCATGATCCTGCGACGCAGGTTCAGGGATTGGGCTTGCGCGCTGCGCAAGCGGGAAGTTGTTCTGGAGTTGTCCATGTTGTTCGATTCCATTGTTGCTAGGTACCACCACCGGGGGCGGCCGCGACGCGCTGGCGCGCGGCCTTCAAGGCAAGAAGATCACTGCTCGGCGTCACCGCCGCCGGCGCCCGCCGGCACCAGGATTTCACGGTTGCCATTGGTTTGCATGGTCGACACCAGACCGCTCTGCTCCATCTGTTCCAGGAGCCGTGCGGCACGGTTGTAGCCGATGCGCAGGTGGCGCTGTACCAGCGAGATCGAGGCCCGGCGATGCTTCAGGACCACGGCCACGGCCTGGTCGTACATCTCGTCGCCCTCGCCGCCGCCGGCACCAGCGCCGGCACCGCCGCCACTGCCACCGCCATCGGCGTCTTCCAGCACGCCACCCTCTAGGATGCCTTCGATGTAATTCGGTTCCCCCTGGGCCTTCAGGTGTTCCACCACGCGGTGGACTTCGTCATCCGAGACGAAGGCGCCGTGCACCCGCACCGGCAAGCCGGTACCGGGCGGGTTGTAGAGCATGTCGCCCATGCCCAGCAGGGCTTCGGCGCCCATCTGGTCGAGAATGGTGCGCGAGTCGATCTTGGAAGAGACCTGGAAGGCAATCCGCGTAGGCACGTTGGCCTTGATCAGGCCGGTGATCACGTCCACCGACGGACGCTGCGTGGCCAGGATCAGGTGGATGCCGGCCGCGCGCGCCTTCTGGGCGATACGGGCGATCAGCTCCTCGACCTTCTTGCCCACCACCATCATCAGGTCGGCCAGTTCGTCGATGATGATGACGATGGTTTCCAGCTGCTCCAGCGGTTCCGGGGCATCCGGGGTGAGGCTGAAGGGATTGGGGATCTTCTCGCCGCGCTTCTCGGCATCGGCGATCTTCTGGTTGTAGCCGGCCAGGTTGCGCACGCCCAGCTTGGACATCTTCTTGTAGCGGCGCTCCATCTCTTCCACCGCCCAGTTCAGGGCGTGGCCGGCCTGGCGCATGTCGGTCACCACTGGTGCCAGCAGGTGCGGAATGCCTTCGTAGATCGACAGTTCCAGCATCTTGGGGTCGATCAGGATCAGGCGCACCTGGCGCGGCGTGGACTTGTAGAGCAGCGAGAGGATGGTGGCATTGATCCCCACCGACTTGCCCGAGCCGGTGGTACCGGCCACCAGCAGGTGTGGCATCTTGCCCAGGTCGGCCACCACCGGGTTGCCGGCGATGTCCTTGCCCAGCGCCACCGTCAGGCTGGAATGGCTGTCGTGGTAGACCTTGGAGCCCAGGATCTCGGTCAGGCGCACGATCTGGCGCTTGGGGTTGGGCAGTTCCAGGCCCATGTAGTTCTTGCCCTGGATGACTTCCACCACCCGGATCGAGGTCAGCGACAGCGAGCGCGCCAGGTCGCGCGCCAGGTTGACGATCTGGCTGCCCTTCACACCCGTGGCCGGTTCGATCTCGTAGCGGGTGATCACCGGGCCCGGATAGGCCGCCACCACCTTGACCTCGACACCGAAATCAGAAAGCTTCTTCTCGATCAGGCGGCTGGTGAATTCCAGGGTTTCCACCGAGACCGTCTGCTGGGCCGGTGGCGCCTCGTCGAGCAGCGACAGCGGCGGCAGGTCGGTATCGGCATCGTCGAAGAGGCTGGTCTGCCTTTCCTTCTGCACGCGCTCGGATTTCTGCACCTCGACGATCTGCGGCTCGATGCGGATGGGCGGCGCCTCGACGATCTTGGCGCGCTCCTGCACCACGGTTTCCTCGCGCTTGACGGCGGCTTCCTGGCCGGCACGGCGATCGGCGCGGGCCGAGAAGAAGTCACGTATCCAGAACAGGCCATCCTCGATGGCGCCGCCGAGACGCTCCACCGCCGCCAGCCACGACACCTGGAACAGCAGCGAGAAGCCCAGTCCGAACAACAGCAGCAACAGCAGTGAGGAGCCGGTGAAACCGAAGGTCGGCTGCACCGACGAGCCGATCATCTCGCCCAGCACACCGCCGGAGGAATGCGGCAGCTTGGGCGCAAACCGGTGCATGCGCGAGAATTCGATCCCCATGCTGCCGGTGAGCATGAAGACAAAGCCCACGGCGCGGATCAGGGGTTCCTGCTGGTGCTCCGGCTCGACCGGCTGGGCCACCAGGAAACGATTGGACAGGCTGCGATAGCCGTTCCACACCGACCGGCCCAGCAGCACGCACCACCACCAGGCCGACAGGCCGAAGATGTACAGCAGCAGATCGGCCATCCAGGCGCCCACACGGCCGCCCCAGTTGGCCACGCGCGGCACCGAACTGGCCACCGACCAGCCCGGATCGGTCTTGGAGTAGCTCAGCAGGATCAAGGCCAGGTAGACCAGCAATGCAGACAGCGCCAGCCAGCGCGCCTCGGATAGCAGCCGCACCAGGCGGTTGGGCATCGGCGGCGCCGCGGCCTTGGTGGTGCGGATGTGGGCTTGACTCGTCTTCGACATAACTTCCGTGCAAAAAAAACTCGCCGTCATTGTAACGGCATTGAATTGGCGCTTCGCGGTTTTGCGCATGGCCACTGGCAACCATGCTGCACTGACCGGCATTTCCCGCTATCGTTCTTGTCTTGCTGCAAACTCACCTGCATCAGCTGCCTACCCGTGCCGACTATCGGCGACATAGCGTAATTCCATCGGCCGGCCGAATGGCTTGGACTATAATCTTACCCGTTTTGCAGCGCGGCAATCAGTCTGGCGCTGCCAATCATGCACATCAGATGCACCAGAGTCGTCTCCTGGTCGGCCGCCGGCGGCGGTTCGCGGTCAGGAATTGAAATCCCGGGTGTCGCCTCCAGCTGGAGGGGTGAACCCACAACATACAAAGAGTAGCTTATGAGCACGCCCAAACATGCCAAGGTCCTGATTCTCGGCTCCGGCCCCGCCGGCTATAGCGCCGCCGTCTACGCCGCGCGCGCCAACCTCAACCCGGTGCTGGTCACCGGCGTGGAGCAAGGCGGCCAGCTGATGACCACCACCGACGTCGAAAACTGGCCGGGTGACCCGCTGGGCGTGCAAGGCCCGGAACTGATGCAGCGCCTGCTGCAGCATGCCGAGCGCTTCAATACCGAGATCATTTTCGATCACATTCATACCACCAAGCTGTCCGAACGCCCCTTCCGCCTGATCGGCGACAGCGGCGAATACACGGCCGACGCCCTCATCATCGCTACCGGCGCCTCGGCCCAGTACCTCGGCCTGCCCTCGGAACAAGCCTTCATGGGCCGTGGCGTGTCGGCTTGCGCCACCTGCGACGGCTTCTTCTACCGTGGCCGCGAAGTGGCCGTGGTCGGTGGCGGCAACACCGCCGTGGAAGAGGCCCTGTACCTCTCCAACATCGCCAGCAAGGTCACCATCGTGCACCGCCGCGACAAGTTCCGCGCCGAACCCATCCTGATCGACCGCCTGCTGCACAAGGTCACCGAAGGCAAGATTGCCATCCAGTGGCATTCGACCCTGGATGAAGTGGTCGGCGACGACAGCGGCGTGACCGGCATCAAGATCAAGTCGACCCAGGACGGCGCCATCACCGAGATCCCGGTGCACGGCCTGTTCATCGCCATCGGCCACAAGCCCAACACCAGCATCTTCGAGGGCCAGCTGGAGATGCACAACGGCTACCTCAAGACCCGCACCGGCACCGAAGGTTTCGCCACGGCAACCAGCGTCGAAGGCGTGTTCGCCGCCGGTGACGTGCAGGACCACGTGTATCGCCAGGCCATCACCAGCGCCGGTACCGGCTGCATGGCGGCACTGGATGCACAACGCTATCTGGAAGGTCTCGAATAAATTCGTGACAATTCGTGATAAATTGCTGCGCTGCGAGAACTCGTAGCCAGTCAGGGCGTCAAAAAGCCGGTAACGAGTGATCGTTCCGGCTTTTTTTGTTTTCACTCTATCAACTATAACGAACAAGGAAAACACTGTGCCCCGCCTCACTCCTGCCACCCAGAGCCTGCTTGCCCTGCTGGGCGTGGTTGTCGTCCTGGCCGCCTGTAGTGCCTCCCGCGAACCCCAGGCCAGCGACACGGCCGCCTCCGGTCGCTGCGATGCCGCCAAGGCCGAGCACCTGATCGGTGAAAACCTCAGTGGCTACGTGGAGCGCCAGGCGCAAGCCGAATCGGGCGCCAGCGACACGCGCGTGCTCAAGCCGGGCGACGCCGCCACCATGGACTTCAATCCCCGCCGCCTGAACATCCATGTCGATCCCGGCGAAATCATCATCAAGGTCGCCTGCGGCTGATCCGTACAGCTTCACAGATATCACTTCAGAGCTGAAGTCATGACGAGCTTCTGATACAGTAGCCAGCTCAGGAAACATTCGCTACAGGGTTGGGTGGCTGTCATGGCGACAATGAAGGATTTCTCGGCGCTCAAGGAATTGCGCCAGGATTTGAAGGAACAGGAAAAGGCGCGTGCCGAAGCGCTGGCGCAACAACAACGCCAGGCCGCGCAGGCCCGCGAGGAAGCCAATCTCTTTCGCAACAGTATTGGCCAGATAGCGCCACTGCGACCCAAGACGGCCGACACGGCGCACCATGCGCTGGTGCCACCGGCGCCCATCGCCCGCCAGCACCTGGCCGATGAACAGGCGGCCCTGCTGGAATCGCTCTCCGACGAATTCACCGTCGAGACGCTGATGGACAGCGATGAAAACCTCAGTTTCGCCCGCCCCGGCGTCGGTGCCGACGTACTGGGAAAATTGCGTCGCGGCAACTGGGTGATCCAGGCCCAGCTCGACCTGCACGGCTACCGCCGCGACCAGGCCCGTGAGGCGCTGGGCGAGTTCCTGCGCCAGTCGCGCCGGCGCGGTCTGCGCTGCGTGCGCGTGATCCACGGCAAGGGACTGGGCTCGGTCAACAAGGAGCCCGTGCTCAAGCACAAGGTGCGCAACTGGCTGGCCCAGAAGGATGAGGTCATGGCCTTCTGCCAGGCACGCGCCGCCGATGGTGGCGCCGGCGCGCTGGTGGTGCTGCTCAAGTCCAGCGAACGGGCCTAGGCCCGCAGCACACCACCGGCCATTTCAGGACGTGGCCAGCGTATCGAGCATGGCCACGATGGCCTCGAAGTGCGGTCGCGCTGCGACATCGGCAGACAGGCAGGCCTGGCGCAAGCCGGCCAGGGTCGCGCGCTGCTTCTGGCCCGCCGCATCGTCAGGCTGGCCATGTGCCAGCAATTCGTCCAGCAGACAGCCGTAGGCCCGTACTTCCATGGCCTGCATACCCCAGGCGTGCGCCTGCCCCGGATCGTAGAGCCATGCGGCGCCAAAATCCCCCAGCAAGGCTTCTCCCTCGCGATGCAGGATGTTGTGGCCGTACAGGTCGCCATGCACGATGCCCTGGGCATGCAGGTGCGCCGCCGCCGAGGCGATATCGCGCGCAATGGCCAGCACCTGGGTCCAGGCCAGGCTAAAACCTGGCGCGTAGACATCACGCGTGCAGGATTGCAGGCTGGGCGGACCGGCCAGGGTCGTGAAATCGGCAGCAATAAGCGGCATCACCAGGCCCTGCACCGCTTGCGGATGCCCCTGCAGCCGTCCCAGCACGGGGATCAGCCCGCGATGGCTGCCGGCCATGATGCAGGCGGCCATCTCGCGCTCGGGCAGGCCGTCGCTGGTGACGGCGCCCTTGAAGAGCTTGACCGCCACCGACTGGCTCTGCTCGCCCGCCGTCCACCGTGCAGCATGGATCACGCCGGAGGCACCCTCGCCCAGCTTGTCCTCCAATTGCAGATCCTTCCAGTCGATCGCCGTCACCTGGACGTCGCGATCGGCGCCCTCTTCCACCGCCGCGCACCAGGGATTGCCGGCCATGGCCAGCCAGCTCAGGCGCGGCAAGGTCAAGAGCCAGTGCGGAAACGCCGCCAGCGCATTGGCCGACAGGCGCAGCAACTCCAGATTGCGGCAGGCCGCCAGCTCCGGTGGCAAGGTGCTCAGGCGGTTACCGGCCAGCATCAGCTTTTGCAGACGCGTGCACCGACCGATGCTGGCCGGCAGTTGGCTGATCCGGTTGTCGGTCAGCACCAGCCAGCGCAGCGAAGGCGGCAGGGATTCGTCCGGCACATGCGCGATGCGGTTGGCCTTGAAGCCGATCATCTCCAGCGCGGGACAGCGCCCCAGCACGGCCGGCAGTTCGGTGAAGGGATTGTCGGAACAGAAGACGATGCGCAGCCGCGTCAGGCGTGGCAGGTCATCGGGCAGGCTGGTGAGTTCATTGCCGCTGAGGTCGAGGATTTCCAGCGTATCGGCCAGCGTGAAGATCTCGCGCGGGAATTCGCGCAAGCCGCAGGACAGCGACAGCCGCGTGATGCCGGCCAGCGCGCCGCTGCGCAATTGTTCCAGGGTGTGCATGCAAAGAGAGGGGATGCGATCAAAGCGCGCAGTGTAGCAGCCGGCGTCGACGCATGGGCTCAGAACAGGTCAAGCTGCTGGTCATTGGCGCGCCCGGCCGGCGCGGCAGGGACCACCTGAGGCCGCCGGAAACGGCTGGCATCGAGCGTGGCAAAGGCACGGTTGCGGTGATCGATGCCCAGCCGCTGGCTGGCCTTCTCGAAGCGCTGGTGCAACAGGTCCGCCCAGACGCCCGTGCCGCGCATGCGGGTGGAGAATTCGGCATCGTAATCCTTGCCGCCGCGCATGTCCTGGATGCGGTTCATCACCCGCGCCGCCCGGTCCGGGAAATGCGCCTGCAGCCACTGGCGAAACAGTGGGCTGACCTCCCATGGCAGCCGCAGCACGATATAGCCGGCCTGCCGCGCCCCGGCCTCGACGGCCGCCTCCATCACCCGTTCCAGATCCGGCTCGGTCACGAAGGGGATCACCGGCGCAATCGACACGCTCACCGGGATGCCGGCCTCGGCCAGGGTACGGATCACCCGCAGGCGCCGCGCCGGACTGGCCGCACGCGGCTCCAGCGTGCGCGCAATGGCGCCATCGAGGGTGGTGATGGTGACCGCGGCAATGGCCTGGCGCTTGGCCGCCATGGCGGCCAGCAGGTCGATGTCGCGCTCGATCAGTGAGGATTTGGTAATCAGCGCCACCGGGTTCTCGCAGTCGTGCAGGATCTGCAGTATGCGGCGCGTCAACTGGCGCTCGCGCTCGATGGGCTGATAGGCGTCGGTATTGATGCCCACCGTGATGGTGTCGGGCTGGTAGGACGGCCGCGCCAGTTCGCGCAGCAACAGCTCGGGCGCATTGGTCTTGGCCACCAGGCGGCTCTCGAAATCCAGCCCCGGCGAGAGGCCCAGGTAGCTGTGCGAGGGCCGGGCAAAGCAATAGATGCAGCCGTGCTCGCAACCGCGATAGGGATTGAGCGAGAGCGAAAAAGGCAGGTCCGGCGAACTGTTGCGGCTGATGATGGACCTGGCCTGTTCCTCGGTGACGATGGTCTTCAGGCGCGGCGGCTCGTCGCCGTCGTCCCCATCTTCCCCTCCCTCTTCCACCGATGCCGCCGAGCCGGCGGACCTGTCGACAAAGTCCAGCGCCTGCCAGCCATCGTCGAACGCTTCGCGGTTCACCGATTCATAGCGCCCGCGCAAGTTGGTCACCGCGCCCCGGCCCTTCTGCGCGACCTGCGGCCGATGCACGAAGCCCTCCGGCGTCAGGGTCGGATCATCATCGCTCGGAGGCTGCGGCTGCTCCGGAAAAGGAGTAGCGATGCCTTGCGGAAACTTGGGGAAACGGGCCACGTCGGACTCAACAATACTGTATGAATGAACAGTATTTTGCCTTCACTTCGGCCCGCCCGCAAATGCTGTTTCAATTTATCCCGGTGCCGCGTTAATCGGGTATGCTTGTTCACCCCCGGCTTCCCGAAACACAAGAAAGCGATAACAAAGGGGGAGCCCGAACCGGACAGGTTCCAAGGAGACAAGGATGCAATACCACCAGGCAAACCGGCCCGGCGCCGGTGCATTGCTGGGCGCCACGCCTTTGCTGCAGGCCACGACCGATGGCATGCCGGACCTGCAGGCGATCGAACGCTCGCACCAGCGCAGTTCGTCCTATGGCATCACGCGCGGCCAGCGCCCCGACCTGGAACAGCTCTCGCGCGCCGACCTGGCGCAGATGCTGGAAGCCAACCAGGTCCTCTCCGGCCATGCCCGGCCGGTCATGGAAACCCTCTACGACCAGATCCGCAATACCCATAGCATGGTGATCCTCTCGGATGCCGAGGGCACCATCCTGCATACCCAGGGCGACAGCGACTTCCTGACCAAGGCCGATCGCGTGGCACTCGGCCCGGGTGGACGCTGGTCGGAGCAATTGCGCGGCACCAATGCCATCGGCACGGCGCTATTCGAGCAAAAACCCACCACAGTGCATGCCCAGCAGCATTACCTGGATGCCAATGGCTTCCTGACCTGCTCGGCCGCGCCCATCTTCGACCATCGCGGCCAGGTGCTGGGCGTGCTGGATGTCTCGGGCGAATGCGGCAGCTTCCACAAGCACACCATGGCGCTGGTGCGCATGTCGGCGCAGATGATCGAGAACCACCTGCTGGCCGGCAGCTTCCCCGATTGCCTCACCCTGCACTTCCATAGCCGCGCCGAATTCGTCGGCACGCTGGTGGAGGGTATCGTCAGCTTCACGCCCGGCGGGCGCTTCCTGGCCGCCAATCGCAGCGCGCAGTTCCAGCTGGGACTGTCGCTGGCGGCGCTGCAATCGCATACCTTCGCATCGCTCTTCGGGGTGCCGCTGTCGCTGCTCTTCGAGCACCACCGCAAGGCTGCCTCCGGCTTGCTGGAGCTGTGCCTGCACAATGGCATCCGCATCCATGGTCGCGCCGAGCTACGCTTGCGCGACCAGCACTTCCAGAATGCCCGTGAAGCCGTCATCGAAGCGCCCGGAGCGAATCCGGCCGGCGCCGCCCTGCCGCTACCGGCGCAACAGCGTCCGGCGCCCACCACAGCCCGTCCCGACCTGGCCGCGCTCGACACCGGCGACGCCCGCATGAGCGCTATCATCGCCAAGCTGCGCAAGGTCATCGATCGCGACATCCCCGTGCTCATCACCGGCGAGACCGGCACCGGCAAGGAATGGCTGGCGCAGGCCATCCACCGCGCCAGCGCGCGCTTTGGCGCCACCCAGAGCCGGGGCGGCGCAGCGCCCTTCGTGGCGGTGAATTGCTCGGCCATCCCGGAAAACCTGATCGAAGCCGAACTGTTCGGCTATGAAGACGGGGCCTTCACCGGCGCACGTCGCAAGGGATCCATCGGCAAGATCGCCCAGGCCCAGGGCGGCACCCTCTTCCTCGACGAGATCGGCGACATGCCGCTGGCCCTGCAGGGCCGCCTCTTGCGCGTGCTGCAGGAGCGTTCGGTCACGCCGCTGGGCAGCAACCGGGTCATCCCGGTGGAGTTCGCGCTGGTGTGCGCGACCAACCAGCCGCTGCGCGAGATGGCCGCGCGCCACGCCTTCCGCGAAGATCTCTACTACCGCATCAATGGCTTGCAGGTGCGCCTGCCGGCGCTGCGCGAACGCAGCGACCTGGCGCAGCTGGCCTACCAGATCCTGCAGCAGGAAGGCGGTGCCGATGCGCCGCGCTTCGATGCCGAGGTGGAGGCCTTGCTGATAGCTAGCCGCTGGCCCGGCAACCTGCGGCAACTGGCCAACCTGGTGCGCACCGCCCTGGCCATGGCCGACGGCGAGGCCGCCATCGGCCTGCACCACCTGCCCGACGATTTCCTGGAGGAAGCCGGCTCAGCGGCCCCGCTGCATGAGCTCGCCAGGGAGCAGCGGCCCGCATCGCTGTCCATCGAGGACAATGAATGGGCCACCATCGAACGCGCCCTGCGCACCCATGGCGGCAACGTCAGCGCCGCCGCCAAGGCGCTGGGGGTGTCGCGCAATACGATCTACCGCCGCCTCAAGTCACGCGAGCACTGAGCGGCGCCAGGGCGTCATACTCCTCATCGGAAAACAGCCGCGAGCGCGTCAGGAAGCGCTTGCCGCTGCCGTTCTCCAGCGAGAACATGCCTCCATTTCCATTGACCACATCGATGATCAGTTGCGTGTGCTTCCAGTATTCGAACTGGTCGGCGCCGATATAGAACGGCACCCCATCGATCTCGCCCAGATGGACGTCGGTATCGCCCAACGTGAAATCTCCCGCCGGATAGCACATCGGTGCGCTGCCATCGCAGCAGCCGCCGGACTGGAAGAAGATCAGCTCGCCATGCCGCGCCTTCAACTGGCGCAGCAGTGCCACCGTGGCCTCGGTGGCCGTTACCCGTTGCGATGCTGCCATCGTTGCCCTCCCTTGTCGGGTTGCATGTAAAAGCGGCGCCGGCCGCAACGCGGTCCGGCGCCGAAGCTGCCTTGCATCAAGGAGTCAAACGGAGATCAGAAGAAGCCCAGCGCCTTGGGGCTGTAGCTGACCAGCAGGTTCTTGGTCTGCTGGTAGTGGTCCAGCATCATCTTGTGGTTTTCACGTCCGATGCCGGATTGCTTGTAGCCGCCGAAGGCCGCGTGCGCCGGATAGAGGTGGTAGCAGTTGGTCCACACGCGACCGGCCTGGATCTCGCGACCCATGCGGAAGGCGCGCGTGCCATCGCGGGTCCACAGGCCAGCGCCCAGGCCGTAGAGGGTGTCGTTGGCAATGGCCAGGGCTTCTTCCTCATCCTTGAAGGTGGTCACCGAGACCACCGGGCCAAAGATCTCTTCCTGGAAGATGCGCATCTTGTTGTTGCCCTCGAAGACCGTCGGCTTGACGTAGTAGCCCGAGGCCAGGTCGCCACCCAGCGTCTCGCGACCGCCGCCGGTCAGCACCTTGGCGCCTTCCTGCTTGCCGATGTCGATGTAGGAGAGGATCTTTTCCAGCTGCTCCTGCGAGGCTTGCGCGCCGATCATGGTGCTCTTGTCCAGCGGGTTGCCCTGCTTGATGGCGGCCACGCGCTTCAGGGCGCGTTCGATGAAGCGCTCATAGATCGACTCCTGCACCAGCACGCGCGAGGGGCAGGTGCAGACCTCACCCTGGTTCAGCGCGAACATGGCAAAGCCCTCCAGCGCCTTGTCGAAGAAGTCGTCATCCCGCTCCATCACGTCGGCGAAGAAGATGTTGGGCGACTTGCCGCCCAGCTCCAGGGTCACCGGGATCAGGTTCTGCGAGGCGTACTGCATGATCAGGCGGCCGGTGGTGGTCTCGCCGGTGAAGGCGATCTTGGCGATGCGCTTGTTGGAGGCCAGCGGCTTGCCGGCTTCCACGCCAAAGCCCTGGACGATGTTGAGCACGCCCGGCGGGATCAGGTCGGCGATCAGTTCGATCAGCACCATGATCGAGGCCGGGGTCTGCTCGGCCGGCTTCAGGACCACGCAGTTGCCGGCGGCCAGCGCCGGGGCCAGCTTCCACACCGCCATCAGGATGGGGAAGTTCCAGGGGATGATCTGGCCGACCACGCCCAGCGGCTCATGGAAGTGATAGGCGTAGGTATCGTTGTCGATGGTGCCGATGCTGCCTTCCTGGGTACGCACGGCGGCCGCGAAGTAGCGGAAATGGTCGATGGCCAGCGGGATGTCGGCGGCCATGGTTTCACGGATGGGCTTGCCATTGTCCAGGGTCTCGGCGGTGGCCAGCAGCTCCAGGTTGGCTTCCATGCGATCGGCGATCTTCAGCAGCAGATTGGCACGATCGGTGGGCGAGGTCTTGCCCCAGCTCTTCTTGGCGGCGTGGGCGGCGTCCAGGGCCAGTTCCACGTCTTCGGTGCTGGAACGGGCCACTTCACAGAAGGCGCGTCCGATCACCGGGCTGATGTTCTCGAAGTATTCCCCCTTGACCGGCGGGACGAATTTGCCGCCGATGAAGTTGTCGTAGCGTTGCTTGAACGGGTCGCGTACGCCGAGTTTGCTGATGTCTGCCAGGTTCATGTCGTCTCCGATGGTTATGGTTTGAAACCCCGCGCAACTCGGGCGGCCGTGGCTGCCAGGGCGGGCGTTCATCCCCATCAGGGGCAAGTCGCATGCCAGCCGCGCCAGGCCCGGTGGGCGCGGCTGGCCGCGGCGACACGCAGTCAGGCTGTGTCAATCTGGCGCAACCCGGAACACGGCCGCGCAACACCCTGCAACACCTGCTGGCACATCAGGAGCCGGCGATGGACGTAAAAAAACCGGCCAGCGGCCGGTCTTTCTTGCTGCGGGACAAGGATCAGACGGCGTCCGGGCCGGTCTCGCCGGTACGGATACGGATGACCTGCTCCACTTCCTGGACGAAGATCTTGCCGTCGCCGATCTTGCCGGTGCGGGCGGCCTTGATGATGGCATCCACGGCCTGCTCGACCACCTTGGCATCGACCACCACCTCGATCTTGACCTTGGGCAGGAAATCGACCACGTACTCGGCGCCGCGATAGAGCTCGGTATGACCCTTCTGGCGACCGAAGCCCTTCACTTCGGTGACCGTCAGGCCCGTGACGCCAACCTCGGCGAGGGATTCACGCACCTCGTCCAGCTTGAACGGTTTGATGATGGCGGTCACTTGTTTCATGGCAATTCCTCTCTTGATATGTCGTAAAGAAACGATCTGGTAAATATCGGTTGCTGCGTTGTTATTATCCTGGCGTCAGGGCCGGGCCTCCCTGCCCACCTGCGCATTGTCAATCAGGCGCCCGCCGCTTTCAACCTCTGCGAGCATGTGGCAGCGCAAAAAACCTGGATTCAGGCCTCCAGGTCCGGAATCCGGGCCAGATCCTCCAGCCAGACCGTGGCCTCGCCATCGCTGGGCGCGCGCCAGTCGCCACGCGGCGAGAGCGAGCCACCGCTGCCGACCTTGGGCGCGTTGGGCACGCAGGAGCGCTTGAACTGGCTGGTCTTGAAGAAGCGATAGACGAAGATGCCCAGGTTTTTCTTGATCTGCGGCAAGCTGTATTCGTTGTGCGCCCCGTGCAGGCCGTCCGGCCAATGGCCGGCCTCGCGGTCATGCCAGGCGCTGTGGGCCAGGAAGGCCACCTTGCTGGGGGCAAAGCCGTAACGCAGGATGTAGTACAGGCTGAAGTCCTGCAGTTCATAGGGCCCGATGAAGTCCTGGGTACGCTGACCCGGCTCGCCGGCCGTAGCACCCGGCACCAGCTCGGGGCTGATCTCGGTTTCCAGGATGTGGACCAGCACTTCCGGCTGCGTCAGCTCCAGCGAGCCCGATTCGGCCACCCAGCGTACCAGGTGGGTAATCAGGGTCTTGGGGACGCTGGCATTGACGTTGTAGTGCGACATATGGTCGCCCACGCCATAGGTGCACCAGCCCAGCGCCAGCTCCGACAGATCGCCGGTGCCGATGACGATGGCGCCCTGGTGGTTGGCCAGGCGGAACAGGTGGTTGGTACGCTCGCCGGCCTGGACGTTCTCGAAGGTGATGTCGTAGACCGGCTCGCCACGCGAGTAAGGGTGGTCCAGGTCCTTCAACATCTGTTCGCAGCTGGGACGGATATCGATCTCGCGGGCCGTGCAGCCGACCTGGGTCATCAGCTGGTGCGCCTGCACCAGCGTGCGGCTGCTGGTGGCAAAGCCGGGCATGGTATAGGCCAGGATGTTGGCGCGCGGCAGGCCCAGCTTGTCCATGGCCTTGGCGCAGACCAGCAGCGCATGGGTCGAATCGAGTCCGCCGGAGACGCCGATGACCACCTTCTTCAGGCCCGCGGACGACAGCCGCTGCACCAGCGCCTGCACCTGGATGTTGTAGACCTCGCGGCAGCGCAGCTCGCGCTGCTCGGCATTGGCCGGCACATAGGGGAAGCGTGCCACGCGGCGTTGCAGCGGCAGCGCCTGCTGCTGTTGCGGCAGTTGCACCTCGAAGCCGACCACCTCGAACTTGCGCACTTCCTCGGCATGGCGGCGTACCGACTGGCCGAAGGTGGTCTGGTGGAAGCGCTCACGCGAGAGCCGTTCCAGGTCGATGTCGGCATAGATCACATGGCCGCCCTCGGCGAAGCGCTCGGACTCGGCCAGCAGCTCGCCGTTCTCGCAGATCAGGGCCTGGCCATCCCAGGCCAGGTCGGTGGTCGATTCGCCATTGCCGGCGGAGGAATACAGGTAGGCCGCCAGGCAGCGCGCCGACTGCTGCGCCACCAGTTGATGACGATAGCCCGACTTGCCCACCACGATATTGGAGGCCGACAGGTTCACCAGCACGGTGGCCCCGGCCAGGGCGGCAAAGGACGACGGCGGGATCGGCACCCAGACGTCTTCGCAGATCTCGATGTGGAAGCGCAAGTCAGGGATATTGCGGATATCGAACAGCAGCTGGCTGCCAAAGCCCACCTCCTGGCCCAGCAGGGTGACGCTGCGCGTGACGGCGCAATCGGCGCTGCTGAACTGGCGCGCTTCGTAGAATTCGCTGTAGTTGGGCAGGTAGCTCTTGGGTACCACGCCGTGGATGCGGCCGGCGCTGATGACCACGGCGCAGTTATAGAGCTGGTGGTCCACCTTCAGCGGCATGCCCACCACCAGCGCGGCGGGGATGCGCGAGGATGCCGTCACCACCGACTGCAGGGCCTGCAGCGACGCCTCCAGCAAGGCGCGCTGCTGGAACAGGTCTTCGCAGCTATAGGCCGACAGGCCCAGCTCGGGGAAGGACACCAGCACCGCGCCGCGGGCAGCGGCCTGCTCGGCCAGGGCGATGGTGCGTTCGGCGTTGAAGCCGGGATCGGCCACCTTGCAGTCCGGCACCGCCACCGCGACGCGGGCGAAACCATGGCTGTAGAGATTGAAGAAATCGCTTTGCATATCTTGCCTTCGTGCTTTCGTGCTCTCGTATTCTTGTGCTCTGCGCGGGTCGCCCGTGCGCCGACGCGCGCCCTTCATGTTGGGCGCACGCCTGGGAGGTACGCACCCGGCCCGCTCCACAGGGGCAGAGCCCGGATTATCGCATGTGTATCGTTTCTGTTCCGCTAGGCCTGGCGCTTGAAGGGCGAACTGTCCTCCAGTTGCTCCACGAAGCGGTCCATGGCCACCGTCTCGCGCTCCAGGAAGTCGCCGATGGCCTCGGCAAAGCGCCGGTCGGCAATCCAGTGGGCCGAATAGGTCTTGGTGGGCAAGAGGCCGCGGGCCATCTTGTGCTCGCCCTGGGCACCACCCTCGAAGGCGCCGATGCCGTTCTGGATGCAATAGGCGATGGATTGCAGGTAGCAGGTCTCGAAGTGCAGGCCGCGGGCGAACTCGGTCGTCCCCCAGTAGCGGCCGTAGAGGATATCGGCCCCCAGCACGTTCAGGGCGCAGGCCACCGGCTGACCCTGCCGGTGCGCCAGCATCAGCACCAGGTGCAGCGAGCGGTCGCGATGCATCTGGCGGAAGAACGCCAGGCTCAGGTAGGGCGAAGACCAGTGTTCCCGGTAGGTGTTGCAGTAGCACTGATAGAAGAACACCAGGTGCTCGTCGGTCAGGGCCTCGCCTTCCAGCCATTGGTAGGCGATCCCGGCCTGGGCCACGTAACGGCTGTCCTGGCGGATCTTCTTGCGCCTTTCCTGGTGCAGGCTGGCCAGGAAATCGTCCAGCGTCGCATAGCCGGCATTGGTCCAATGGAACTGCACAGCCTCGCGGATCATGAAGCCCGCCTCGCGCAGGGCCTCGCGGTCGGCGTCTTCCACGAACAGCACGTGGGCCGAGGATGCCGAGCCCGAGCGCGTGAGGGCGATGATCCCCTGGGCCAGCGCCGTGCGGGCCTGCTCATCGGCCGCCAGCAGGCGCGGTCCCTGCACGGGCGTGAAGGGCGCCGCCACTACCAGCTTGGGGTAGTACTCGCGCCCATGGCGCTCAAAGGCATCGGCCCAGCCATGGTCGAACACGAACTCGCCGCGCGAATGGGTCTTGAAATAGCAGGGTGCCGCGCCCACCAGGACGGCGTCGCGATAGAGCAGCAGGAATTTGGGATACCAGCCGGCATCGGGCACTGCACAGTCGGTGTCCTGCAAGCCCTGCAGGAAGCCATGGCCGACGAAGGGATTGCCCTGCGTGAGCGCTTGCCAGTCTTGCGCGCTGACCTCGTCGAGGGAGTCGGCGACCTTCAGTTCATGGCGGGAAGAGGCATTCGTACTGGCAGATGGGCTCATGCCGGCGATGGTATCACGGTATCAGGCTTGGCTTTTTGGGCCGGCCGCCCTGCCGCGCCGGTACAAGGCGGCCACCAGCGCCACGATCATGACCAGGAAGATCACGCTGGTCAGCGTCGTTCCCAGCCCCAGGCCACCCTCCCCCGAGGACTGCGCCAGACCGTCGCCAATGGATGCCCCCAGCGGACGCGTGAGCACATAGGCGATCCAGAAGCACCACACAGGGGATGCCTTCAGGATGTAATGGGACAACGCCACCACGCCGATGGCCGCAGCGAAGATGGCTGCCGAGGGCCAGTAGCCCAGGTGCAGCCCTTCCGCGAACCAGTCGCCCGCGGCGGTCCCCAGGGCAAAGGTAGCGAGGATGGCCAGCCAGTAGAAGGCTTCGCGCGCCGGGGTATCGACATGATGGATGGACAGCGTGTGCTCGCGCGCAAACCACAGTGCGAAGACCGCCAGCAGCAGGATCAGGAAAGCCGCCGTCGACCAGGCCAGGGGGATGGCCAGGACGTCGCTCAGGTTGTCGGTGATGAGCGTGCCGAACACGCTGATGAACAAGACCGCCGTCCAATAGCGCAAGGCTTGGTGCGCCGTGGCACGCATCTGGAAGTACAAGGCCGCCAGCAACAGCACGCCGACCACGAGCGAGGTGCCGGCCAGTCCGAAGCCCAGGTCGGCATTGAGGAAATCCGCCGCCGTCTCGCCCACGGTGGTGGACATCATCTTGATGAGCCAGAAGACCAGCGTCACCTGCGGTACCTTGTTGGTCCAGCGCATGGGCGCTGGCAGACCTGCCTGGATAGTCATGCTGCCTCCATTGAATGCATTCAGGCCCGCAGCATGGCGCGCCAGACTTAGGAAACGCTTAGCCGCATGGCATGCGCAGATCTTCCTTTCACCACCCTGATCCTCAGTCACGCCTAAGTCTGGCCCCTTACGATGGCCAGCTTCAGTCATGGCGATATGAACATGGAACAATTGAATCAACAGATATTCCTGCTGCTCAACAGCGGCGCCGGCACCACCAGTCCCTGGCTGGACCACCTGGCGGTCTTCTCGGCCCAATGGCTGGTCTGGGTCTTGCTGCCGGCGCTGGCCTGCGGCTGGTTCAGGGGCGATCTCCGGTACAAGAAGGCCATCGTCAATGCCGTCCTGGCAGCGATCATGGCGCTGGGCGCCGGTGCACTCATTGGCTGGCTCTTCCCGCATCCCCGCCCCTTTGCGCTGGGATTGGGCCGGCTGCTGATCGACCATGTCCCGGATGCCTCCCTGCCCAGCGACCACCTGACACTGTGGTGGAGCCTGGCCCTGGGCCTGGCGTTTTGCCCGCAGACCCGACGCATTGGTCTACTATTGACGCTGGCCGGCCTGCTGCCGGCCTGGGCGCGGATCCGCGCTGGCGTGCATTTCCCGCTGGACATGGTGGCGGCCTTCCTGCTGTCGTGGGCGGTGGCCGGTGTGCTGCAGCGCTTCGGCCAGCCCTGGGTCCACCGGCTCAACGCGCTGGCGATGCAATGGCAACGTTCCCTGCTGGGACGCCATGCGTGAGGCGGGCGCGATTGAACCTGCTCTTGATGGAAGGTCCGAAGTGAGAGTGCTCCTGGTAGAAGATGACCGCATGATCTCCGACGCCACCGGCCAGGCCTTGCGCGACGCCGCCTATGCGGTCGATTGCGTCAGCGATGGCGGGGCCGCCCAGTTGTCGGTGAACACCCACCAGTACGACGTGATCCTGCTGGACCTCGGCCTGCCGCGCCTGGATGGCTTCCATGTGCTGCGCCATCTGCGCGACCACAAGATCGCCACGCCGGTGCTCATCCTCACTGCCCGCGACAGCCTGGAAGACCGGGTGCGCGGCCTCGATGCCGGCGCCGACGACTATCTCATCAAGCCCTTCGAGATGGACGAACTGCTGGCGCGCATGCGTGCGGTGATCCGTCGGCATGGCGGCAACAGCAGCCCGGTCATGAGCAACGGCGCCATCCGGCTCGACCCGAGCACCCGCGAAATGGAGTTCGAGCGTACCAGCCAGCGCCTCTCGGCGCGCGAATTCAGCCTGATGCAGTCGCTGCTGCTGCGGCCCGGTGCCATCCTCTCGCGCCAGGACCTGGAAGACCGCATCTATGGCTGGAACGAGGAAGTGGAAAGCAATGCGGTGGAATACCTGATCCACTCCATCCGCAAGAAGTTCGGCAATGCCGTCATCAAGAATGTCAGGGGACTGGGATGGATGGTCTCAAAGGAAAAATAAGCAGCTCGCTGCAGGGGCAGCTCTCGTTCTGGCTCTCGCTGGCCATCATCGTGACCTCCATGGGCGGCGGCTACTTCTCGTTTCGCGGCACCCTGCACGAGGCCAATGAATTCCAGGACGACCAGTTGCGCCAGATCGCCGGCCTGATGCAGCAGCAGGCGCCGCAGACGGGCTTGCTCATCACCCAGAGCATCGAGCAGAGCCAGGACCCGGAGTCGCAGGTCATCGTGCAGGTGCTGGCCTCCGGCGTCGACAAGCTGCGCCTGCTCGACGAGGAGGTCAGTCTGCCGCCGTCGCTGCCCGAACGCGTGCAGACGCTGGCGGGCAGCCGCTATACCTGGCGCGTCTTCCTGCGCCACCTGCCCGACGGCGCGCGCCTGGTGGTCAGCCAGCGCACCGACGTGCGCGACGAGATCGCCAGCAGCAGTGCCTGGCGCACGGTGTTCCCGTTGGCCCTGCTGATGCCCCTGCTGCTCTTGCTCATCAACGTGCTGGTGCGCACCATGCTCAAGCCCGTCAAGCAGCTCTCGCACGAACTGGACCAGCGCCGCGACGCCGACCTCAGCGCGCTGGACGATCACCGGGTGCCCAGCGAGATCCGCCCGTTCACCGCCTCCATCAATGCCCTGCTGCTGCGGGTGAAGCAATCGGTGGACATGCAGAAGCGCTTCGTGGCCGACGCCGCCCATGAACTGCGCTCGCCGCTGACGGCCCTCTCCCTGCAGGCCGACAACATCCGCAAGATCGCCCTGCCCGAGCCGGCGCAGGCCCGCATGAGCGAACTGCGCGGCGGCCTGCAGCGCATGCGCGCCCTGCTGGAACAATTGCTGGTGATGGCACGCAGCCAGGAGTCGGTGATCCAGCCCGACACCACCATCGCCATGGAAGACGTCTTCAAGCAGGTGCTGGAAGACCTGATCCCCGCCGCCGAAGCCAAGAACCTGGATATCGAGGTCGATACGCAGCGCCAGGCGGTCTTCACCGGGCAATTGTTCGACGCCCTCATGCTCATCAAGAACCTGGCCGACAATGCCATCCGCTACACCCCGGCAGGTGGCCAGCTGGTCTTGCGGGCCAGCCAGGGGCCAGATTTTCTGAGCGTGACGGTGGAGGATTCCGGGCCGGGCATTCCCGATGAAGAGATGGACCGGGTCTTCGATCCCTTCTATCGCATCCTGGGCAGCGGCGAGTCCGGGTCCGGCCTGGGCCTGGCCATCGTCAAGGCGATCGCCGAACGCAACGGCGCCCGCCTCGCATTGAGCAACCGCCACGACGCGCAAGGCGCCTGCCTCGGCCTGCGCGCCACTGTCCATTTCCCGCTGCGCAGCGCCACTGGCCGCTGAGACACGGCGACCGGCAAGACCCGGGAGCGCATTCATGACACTGCTTGATCGTGGCACACAAAGATCAGGTGGCACGCTTCCTGACGAAGAGCCAGGCCCAGGCCCTAAGAATGCGCTAAGTCGGCACCGATAAGCTCTGTGACTCTTTTCATCCGCCAAGGAGCCAGCATGACCCCGACCCAGCAGGCCGTCGTGAAAGTTCCCGCAGTGACCCTGCTGTTCTGGGTCATCAAGATCGCCGCCACCACCCTCGGTGAAACCGCCGGTGATGCCGTCTCCATGTCCATGCAGCTGGGTTACCTGGTGGGCACGGTCATCTTCGCGGCCGTGTTCCTGCTGGCCGTGGTGGCGCAGGTCCGCGCCCGCGCCTTCCATCCCTGGCTCTACTGGGCCACGATTGTCGCCACCACCACGGTCGGCACTACCCTGGCCGACTTCGCCGACCGCTCGCTGGGCATCGGCTATGCGGGTGGCGCCAGCCTGCTGCTGGGCCTGTTGCTGGTCTCGCTGTTCGTCTGGCATCGCACCCTGGGGTCGGTCTCGGTAAGCAGCATCAGCACGCCCAAGGCCGAGATCTTCTACTGGGTCACCATCATGTTCTCCCAGACCCTGGGCACGGCATTGGGCGACTGGGCGGCCGACAGCGCCGGGCTGGGCTATACCGGTGCCGCGCTGATCTTCGGGGCGCTGCTGCTGCTGATCCTGGTGATCCACTATTCCAGCCGGGTCTCGACGACGCTGCTGTTCTGGGCCGCCTTCATCCTGACCCGGCCGCTGGGCGCGGTAGTCGGCGATTTCCTGGACAAGCCGCATGCCCAGGGCGGGCTGGAACTGAGCCGCTATGGGGCCTCGGCGGCGCTGCTGGGCTTCATGCTGATCTGCTTGCTGGCGTTCCGCCAGAATGCGGCCCGCGCCACGCACTAGCGCCGGAAAACAACAAACACTGCACAACATCCCGGCAAGCTCTGTATAAGATTTGTAAATAGGAATTGTTCGCAATATAATCAAGGCCATCGCATCCCGGTCCTTGCGCCGGGGTAGATCGCCTTGGTCCAGCCGCAGTTGCCACGACACGGTCGATTCAATTCATCGTCTCGCTTGTTTCCGGCTCTGAAGGTATCGTGGCTTATTCCAGCAATGCGCCCCTGGGCGACTCCATCGAACAGGTCTACGGCAACCATCATGGTTGGCTGTACGGCTGGCTGTGGCGCCAGCTCGGCTCGCGGGAAGATGCCGCCGAACTGGCCCAGGACACCTTCCTGCGCCTGCTGGCGGCACGCCAGGCGACGATCCTGGCCGAACCGCGCGCCTACCTGCGCACGGTGGCCCATGCGCTGGTGGTCAATCACTGGCGCCGGCGTGACCTGGAACGCGCCTATCTGGATGCCTTGGCGCTGCACCCCGAGCGCGAAGAACCCTCCCCCGAACAACGCGCCCTGGTCCTGGAAACCCTGGTACGCATCGATACCATGCTCGACGGCCTGGCGACCAAGGTGCGTCGCGCCTTCCTGATGGCCCAGCTCGATGGCATGACCTATCTGGAAATCGGGGCCGAACTGGGGGTCTCGGACCGCATGGTCAGGAAGTACATGGCGCAGGCCATGCTGGCTTGCATGAGCCTGCTCGACGACTGAACACTTCCCTGCCCCATGCCTGAACAGCTCCAGTCCCGCCCGCCCTCGCTGGTGGACAACAAACCCTCCTTCATGCAATTGCAGCAGGCCGCCGAATGGTTCGCCACCCTGCGTGCCGAGGATGCCAGCGAGGCCGACCGCGTCCGCTGGCACCAGTGGATGGCGCAGGACGATCGTCACCGCGCGGCCTGGCAACGGGTGGAGGCGGTCAATGCCGAATTCAACCTGCTCTCGCCGGTGATCGATCACCGGGTCCTGTCCCCGCATGGCCGTCAGCGCCGCCGCGCCATCAAGACCCTGGCCTGGCTGGCCGCTGGCGTGGGCGTGGCCGGGGCACTTGGCCAGTCCGGCCAGTTGCGCGACTACGTCGCGGCCCTGCATGCGCAATACCGCACCGGCATCGGCCAGACGCGCCAGCAGCAGCTGGCCGACGGCTCCACGCTGTGGCTGAACACGGCCAGCGCGGCCGACGTGGACTTCGACAACGCCTGGCGGCGCGTGATGCTGCATCGGGGCGAGCTGATGATCCAGACCGCGCATGACGCGCAGCTGCCACCGCGCCCGCTGGTGGTGGATGTGCGCGCCGGCCGCCTGCAGGCGCTGGGCACGCGCTTCCTGGTGCGGCTGGTCGATGGCGCCACCCTGCTCACGGTGCTGCAGGGGCAGGTCCGCATCACCCCGGCCGGGATGGCGGCGCCCGTGGTGGTGCAGGCCGGCACGCGGGTACGCTTCACCGAAGACCTGGTCGAGGCACCACAACGGGCCGATGACAGCATGGCGGCCTGGTCGAGGCACCTGCTCATGCCCGATGGCGTCCGGCTGGACGACTTCCTGGCCGAGCTGGGCCGCTATCGGCATGGCTACCTGGGTTGTGCACCCGAGGTGGCGGCGCTGCGCCTGGTGGGCGTCTACCCCCTGGACGATACCGATCGCGTGCTGCAGGCCCTGGAGGCCACGCTGCCCATCCGGGTGAGCCGCATCCTGCCGTGGTGGGTCAGCATCGAAGCCGCACCTGCCCCGACTTGACCTCCCTATGTGCCGGCGCGCACGCACGCAGAAAATATTTTCACGATTCCGGTTCCGCTTTTTTGATCTCGATGGGCAATAGGAATAAACCACCAACGAGTTCAAGAAGGGCATCCCATGCAAACACCCCGCTCCACCTCGCCGCAGATGCGGCTCGCGCCGCTGGCCGTGGCCGTCCACCTGGCCTGCATGACCCTGCCGCTGGCCCTGCCTGGCGCCGCCCTGGCCCAGCAGGCCACGCCCGGCCAGGCCAATCAGGCGCCCAAGCGCGCCTATGTGATTGCCGCCGGTCCGCTGGGGCAGGCCTTGCGCCAGTTCGCCGCTGACGCCGGCATCCTGTTGTCGGCCGATGCCCGCCTGATGGAGGGCAAGAGCTCCTCTGGTCTCAATGGCAGCTTCTCCACCGAACAGGGCCTGGAACGCCTGCTGGACGGCACCGGGCTGGTGGCGGCACGCCAGGGCGATGGCAGCTTCATCGTCGTCAGTGCCGGCGCGACCAGTGCCAGCGCCGATGGCAAGCTGCCCCAGGTGGCAGTGGTGGCAGCGGCCACCGGGGAAGCCGACGGCACCTATCGCGCCGTCCCGCACGCCTCGACCCTGCGCGGCGCGGCGACAGCGCTGGATATCCCCCAGATCGTCAACGTGGTGCCGGCGCAGGTCATCAAGGACCAGCGTCCGCGCAACCTGGACGATGCCCTGGCCGACGTCAGTGGCATCACCCAGGGCAATACCCTGGCCGGCACCCAGGACACCATCATGAAGCGCGGCTTCGGCGGCAACCGCGATGGCTCGGTCATGCGCAACGGCATGCCGCTGGTACAGGGACGTGCCTTCAATGCCACCAGCGAAAGCGTGGAAGTGCTCAAGGGACCGTCTTCCCTGCTCTATGGCCTCATGGATCCGGGCGGCGTGATCAACATCATCACCAAGAAACCGCTACTGCAGCAGTACAACGCCGTCTCCTTCGGCGGCTCCACCTATGGCGGCGGCAAGAACGGCGGCCAGCTCACGCTGGACACCACCGGCCCCATCGGTGACTCCGGGCTGGCCTATCGCCTCATCGTCGATCGCACCGATCAGAACTACTGGCGCAACTTCGGCCAGATCCAGGAAACCGTGGTCGCGCCCTCGCTGGCCTGGTATGGCCGCGATACGCAGGTGGTGTTCCAGATGGAACAGCGCGAGTTCCTCTATCCCTTCGACCGTGGCACCGCCATCGATCCGCGCACCAACCGGCCCCTGGCCATCCCCGCCGAGCGCCGCCTGGACGAGCCCTACAACAACATGAAGGGCAGCAGCGAGACCGCACAACTGACGGTGGATCACCAGATCAATCCCGACTGGAAGGCCCACGTCGGACTGAGCTACAACCGCGAAGTCTATGACGCCAACCAGTTGCGCATCACTGGCCTGAACGCCGCCGCCGGCACGCTCACCCGCAGCAACGACGCCACCCATGGTGCGCTGTCGACCGACAACTATGGCATCGCTTATGTGGATGGCAAGTTCGACCTGGGCGGCTTGCGCAATGACCTGCAACTGGGCGCCGACATCGAGTACCGCAAGATCTATCGCGCCGACCTGCTGCGCCAGACGGTGTCGGGCTCGTTCAACTATCTCAATCCGGTCTATGGCAGCCTGTCGCCCTCGACCACCGTCTCGGCCTCCGACAGCGACCAGACCGACCTGCTGCACAACCAGTCGCTGTTCGTGCAGGATGCGCTGCATCTGGGGCAGCGCTGGATCGTGGTGGGTGGCCTGCGCTTCCAGGACTACAGCCAGATGGCCGGACGCGGACGCCCCTTCAAGGCCAATACCAACCTGTCCGGCAACCAGTGGCTGCCGCGCGCCGGCCTGATCTACCAGCTTGATCCGCACATCTCGCTGTATGCCAGCTATACCAAGTCGCTCAAGCCGACCTCCTCGATCGCACCGCTGGCCAGCGGCGTGGTGATCGATTCGGCAGTGGCACCGGAAGAAGCGACCTCCTGGGAGACCGGTGTGAAATACGACAATCCGAGTGGCTTGTCCGGCACCCTGGCGCTGTTCGACATCAAGAAGAAGAACGTGCTGGTCTCGCAATTCAACGCCACCACCAACCTGACCGACTGGCGTACCTCGGGGGCGGCCCGCTCGCGCGGCGTGGAACTGGATGTGACCGGTCAGCTCAGCAAGCGCCTGTCGCTGATCGGCAGCTACGCCTACCTCGACGCCAAGACCACCGAAGATCCGCTCTATGCCGGCCTGCGCCTGTGGAACGTGGCCCGGCAGACCGCGGCCCTGAGCCTGGCCTATGACGTCGGTGCCATCGCCGGCGGCGGCGACAAGCTGCGCGTGGGCGGCGGCCTGCATTACGTGGGTGAACGTCCGGGCGACTCGGCCAACAGCTTCATGCTGCCCGCCTACACGGTGGCCGATGCCTTCGCGACCTATGACACCAACATCGGTGGCAAGGCGGTCAAGTTCCAGTTCAATATCAAGAACCTGTTCAACAAGACCTACTACACCTCCAGCGCCAATCAGTACTTCGTCTCGCTGGGCGATGCGCGCCAGTTCTCGCTGCTGACCTCGGTGGAGTTCTGAGCATGCGCACCGCTCCCCTGATGGCCGCGGCGACCCTGGCCGCTGCGCTGGTCCTGGCTCCGATACTGGCCCCGGTAGTGGCATGGGCCGACACCGGCATGCCCGCTGTCACGGTGCGCAGCGACGTGCTGCCCGGCACCGGACATAGCTGGGGCGTTGGCAGCCTCGATCCGACCCGGCCCTACCTGTTCCTGGCACGTCGTGAAAACGGCCTGACCGTCTTCGATACCGACAGGCATGTGGTCGTCACCACGATCCCCGGCACCGCCGGGGCCAACGCCGTGGCCTTCGCGCCAGCGCTGGACCGGGCCTTCGTGGCCTACATGGATGGCACGCTGGGCGTGCTGCGGCTGTCGACGCTGACCCAATTGCAGCGCCTGAAGATCGACGTCGGCAACCTCAACAACCTGGTCTTCGATGCCGTCAGCGGCAAGCTGCTCATCACCGGCGGCCGCCGCACCGAACGCTCCGACATCTGGCTGTTCGATCCCGCCAGCGGCCGGATCGTGGCGCAGCGCAGCTTCGCTGCCCGCAAGTTCGATGCGCCTCTGGCACTGGCCGATGGCACGGTCCTGGTACCGCTGCGCGATGAGGGACGCGTCATGCGCCTGTCGGCAGCCACGCTGCAAACCCTGCCCGGATGGGAGGGCAAGCGCTTCCCCGGTTGCGAGCATCCGAGCGCGCTGGCCGCCGACGAGCAACGCGCTCGCCTGTTCATCGCCTGCCGGGGCAAGATACCGCAATTGTCGATTGCCGGTCTTGACGACGGCACCCCGATGGCCAGCTTGCCCGCCACACCGGCCATCAATGCCCTGGCCTGGGATGGCGTGCGCCGGCTGCTGCTGGTGCCCAGCGGGAATGCCGCCAGGCTGGACCTGGTCGGGCTGGACGAGGATGGCCCCACGCCGCGCTATCGTCCGCTCGGCTATGTCGGTACCCGCCCCTGGGCGCACAACATGGCCTACGATCCGGTACGGGGTAGCGCCTTCCTGTTGACCATGGACTTCAGCCAGCCGGCCCCGGATGCCCAGGGCGAGAAGGCCGACCCGATCTTCCTGGCCGACAGCTTCACGGTCCTGAGCGTGAGCCTGGGCGCCTCCCGCTAGCCGCGTCCCACGAAGGGCATGTTGCTCGCCATGACCGTCATGTTCAGCACATTGGCCGACAAGGGCAGATTGGCGATATAGCCCACGGCGTCGGCCACATGGCGGACCTCGAACATGGGTTCCGCCGCCGTCTCGCCATTGGCTTGCAGTACGCCGCGCTGCATCCGCGCGGACAGTTCGGTCAGTGCATTGCCGATATCGATCTGGCTGCAGGCGATGTTGAACGGACGTCCGTCGAGGGCGATGCTCCGGGTCAAGCCCAGGACGGCATGCTTGCTGGCGGTGTACGGTGTCGAAAGCGGCCGTGGCGCATGCGCCGACACCGAGCCGTTGTTGATGATCCTGCCGCCCTGGGGCGATTGCCGGCGCATCAGGCCGAAGGCCGCACGGGCGCACAGGTAGACACCGGTGATGTTGGTGTCGATGACATCCTTCCACTTCTCGATCGGCAATTCATCGATGGTCAGCGCGGGGGCATTGATGCCAGCATTGTTGAACAACACGTCCAGCCGGCCATAGCGTTCCTCGATCTGGGCGAACAACTGCTCCACACTGGCGGGATCACGTACGTCGGCGGTCAACGCCAGGGCTTCGCGGCCCTGCTCGCCGGCCTGGCGCACAAGTTCATCGAGCGGCTCGCGGCGACGGCCGGCGGCGACCACGACAAAACCATCCTCAAGCAGCCGGTTGGCCACGGCCTTGCCGATGCCACTGCCGGCACCGGTCACCAAGGCGATACGCTGAGTTTGCGCAGGACGATTGCTCTGCATAGATGGGCTCCTTGCTTTGATTGTCATCATCACCCGGACCGACCCGATACGCCGGATCCAGGCGCGTTCATGGGCTGGCCCGGGGAGCGATGCGCTACCCAGGGCCAGGATAAGCTGATGATTAAAGCAGAAAACCGCCGTGGCTGCCGAAGGGTGGGTCCGAACCCCGGAGGCATCCGGCGATGGCGTCGAGGTGCCTGAAACAAAAAGGCCCGTGTACAAGACACGGGCCCTTCATCACCTCTTCACGCCATGGCGCCAATCATTTATAACCAACCCGATCCAGCATCTGCAAGACCTTCTGCTGGTTGGCGCCGACCGCGCCGACGTTGATGACTTCTGCCTTGAAGGGGCCCATCTTCACCAGCGCCGGGTTCTCGGTCTTCACGCTCTTGACCGCCGGCCACTCATTGTTACCCTCGGCAAAGTAGCGCTGGGCCGAATCGCTGGCCAGGTATTCCAGGAACTGCACGGCCTCGGCCTTGTGCGGCGCATGCTTGGCCACACCGCCACCGGCGATGTTTACATGGGCGCCATAGCTCTTCTGGTTCGGCCAGACGATGCCGACCTTCTCCATCAGCGCCACGTCTTCCGGCTTGGTGGATCGCAGCAGGCGTGCCACGTAGTAGGAGTTGGAAATGGCCACGCCGCACTCACCCGAGCCGACCGCCTTGATCTGGTCGGTATCGCCACCCACCGGCTGGCGCGCCTGGTTGGCGACCATGCCCTTGAGGATGGCCTCGGTCTTGGCTGCGCCATCATGCTCCAGCAGCGCGCCGAACAGCGACACGTTATACGGATGCGAACCGCTGCGGGTACAGAGCTTGCCCTTGTTCTTCGGGTCGCCCAGCGCTTCGTAGCTGTCCACGTCGTCCGGCTTGATGCTGGCCTTGTTGTAGACGATCACGCGCGCACGCGTGGAGAAACCGAACCACTGGGTGCCGTCGCCACCTTCCTTGCTGTGCAGGTTGGCCGGGATACGCTCGTCCAGCAGCTTGGACCTGACCGGCTGGAACAGGCCATCGCTCTGGGCTTTCCACAGGCGCGCCGCATCCACCAGCAGGATCACGTCGGCCGGGCTGGAGGCGCCTTCGCTCTTCAAGCGTGCCAGGATGCCGGCATCGTCGCCGTCGATGCGGTTGATCTTGATGCCGGTGGTCTTGGTGAAGTCGGCGTAGAGGGCTTCGTCAGTCTGGTAGTGACGCGCCGAATAGAGGTTGAGCACCTTCTCCTGGGCGACGGCGGACAGGGCTGTCGCGGCCAGCAAGGCGCCGACGGCAAATTGACGAGGGAACATGGACCATCCTTTTCAAAAAGAGTGACAATGAATGTCTAAGCGCCGTGGCAAGACGGCGTTTCTTTTTGGCGCGGATGGCGGTCCGGGGAGTGGCTCCGGGTGGAGCCGTGGACAATGCGGTCGCGATGGGCGCCCTGAGGGCGCCTCGTTATGGATGTGTCGGGATTGCGGTGCGAACACCGGCAGCGACTATAACACAAACAAGAAGCATTATCATCTCCGCCGGCCTGCCCGATGGATCAGGCCAGCACCTTGACGGCGAAGTCGACGCCGATGCCGGCCCACCACTCCTGCTCCTTCTGGATCCAGAAGGAGATGCTGGGATGTTCCTTGATGTAGTCGCGGCGGACTTCCAGGTCGATGCGGCTCTTGAGCTTGACCTTGACCTTGTCCAGGTCCAGCGTGATGTGTGCATGGCGGAACATCACTGCCAGGCGCAGCGCCAGGGTGGCCTTGGCGAAGTCGACGTCGGCCAGCAGGTCGCTGATCTTCTTGAGGTTGCCCTTCTGCCCCAGGATGAGGATGCTCATCAAGCGTTGCTCGCGGGTGGTGAAACCCGGCAAGTCGGCATTGGCGATCATGTAGGCCGAATGCTTGTGATAGCCGGTGGGCGAGACCACCAGGCCGGTCTCGTGCAGCAGCGCGCTCCAGTGCAGGTAGCGCTCATAGGAATCGGTGGCCGGCTTCAACAATTCGAAGAAGCCCAGCGCGGTATCGGCCACGCCATGCGCGCGCGCGGCATCGACGTGGAAGCGGCGGGCGAACTCCTCCACCGAGCGGTCGCGCCGGTCGGCCTTGGTGGCGCGCAACTGCAGGTCCCACATCACGCCCATGCGCAGGCCGGCTTCCACCGGTGTGATGAACTCGATGCCGAACTCCTGCATGAAACCGATCAGCACCGCCAGCCCGCCCATGATGACGCCGGCGCGGTCGGGCTTCATGCCATCAAGCGCGATCTGGCTGACGTGGCCGAAATCGATCAGCCGCTGCATCAGGTCGTCCAGGCTGGGCAAGCTGACGCGGCCGTCTCCCATGCCATTGCGACGGATGGTATCGGCGATGGCGCGCATGGTGCCGGAAGAACCGTAGACATTGACGCCGGTGGCATCGAAGCTGAACAGGTGGACCGCATCCTCGACATGCGAACGCGCCGAGATGATGGCGCGCTCGAAGGCGGCGGCGGTGATGGCGCCGTCGGGGAAGAAGGCCAGGCTCTGGTTGACGGTGCCGATGCCGAAGGATTCCACATGGCGGATATGCTCGCCCAGGCCACGGATGACCTCGGTGGAGCCGCCGCCGATGTCGATGACCATGCGCTCTTCATCGGGCTCGGCCAGCACGCCGGCCACGCCCATGTAGATCAGGCGGCCTTCTTCCTCGCCGGAAATGATTTCCACCGGATAACCGATGGCGCGTTCCAGCTCGGGCAGCAGCTCGGCCGCATTCTTGGCCACGCGCAAGGTATTGGTGGCCACCACCCGCACGGCGGTCAGCGGATAGTCGCGCAGGACGGCACGAAAACGCGTGAGCGAGTCGATGGCGCTCTTACAGGCCTGCTCGGTCAGGTTGCCGTTCTTGTCGATGCCGGCGGCCAGGCGAATGGGATCGCGCGCACTCTTGATGACCCGAATGCCATCGTCCTCGTATTTGCCGATGTGCAACCGAAAGCTGTTGGAACCGAGATCTACCGCTGCAAACATGCATTTCCTTCCGCAATCGCGACCAAGCCAATTGCCTAAATAATTTAAACCACGAGCCGTCTCCCGACAGACAAGATAATCGGCGCGCATTACAGATTGATGACAGCCTGCACGCTGTAGAATGGCGGCACTGCGTCACCATGGTGCGGCGCACATATTATTTTATACAATTTATCCTATTTTCCTTCCATGCCCGGCATTCTTTATCTGGTTCCCAACACCCTGGGCACGACCGAGCTCCCTACCGATGCCGACGCCCCGCATCCGCTGGACGCGATCATCCCGCGCCAGGTGCAGGCCATCGCGGCGCGGCTGGATTACTTCGTGGCCGAGAACGCCAAGACCACGCGCGCCTTCCTCAAGCTGCTGGGCAGCAGCCTGCCGCTGGCCAAGCCCATCCAGGAAATCCGCATCGCCGAACTCAACGTCAACACTGATGCCGCTGCCCTGCCCGCCCTGCTGGCACCGCTGCTGGCCGGCCAGGATGGTGGCCTGATCTCCGAAGCCGGTGTGCCGGCGGTGGCCGACCCCGGTGCCAACTTGGTCCGGCTAGCGCATCAGCATGGCATCCAGGTGCGGCCGCTGGTGGGGCCGTCCTCGCTGCTGCTGGCGGTGATGGCCAGCGGCCTGAACGGCCAGAGCTTTGCCTTCAACGGCTACCTGCCCACCGATGCCGAGGCGCGCCGCAAGCGCATTGCCCAGCTGGAAGACCGCTCCCGCAAGGAGCGCCAGACCCAACTGCTCATCGAGACGCCCTATCGCAACGGCGCCATGCTGGAGGCCCTGGCCCAGACCTGCCAGGCCACTACCCTGGTCTGCGTGGCCACCGATCTCTCGCTGCCCACCGAATCGGTGCGCACGCTGACCGCCGCACAATGGAAGACTGCGCTGGCCGGCAAGACGGGGCCGGACTTCCACAAGAAACCGACGGTCTTCCTGCTACTGGCACAGTAAGCCCGCAAGACATCCGGCAGGCCCAAAGACAAAGGCCGGTTGCTGTGGGCAACCGGCCTTTTCGCATGGATCACGCCCGAAGGCGCCAGGCCTAGCGCAACTGCGGCGGTGCCGACGACATCATGGTCTTGGCAAAGCCGGCGCCAAAGGCCACGCCGAACTTCTTCAACACGCGCTCGGAGAGGTTCTCGGTCTGGGTGTAGTCCACCACATCCTCGGCCTTGATGACGTCACGCGCGACGCTGTCGACGGTACCGTAACCATCGGCCAGGCCCAGCTCGACGGCCTTGGAGCCGGTCCACACCAGGCCGGAGAAGGTGTCCGGGGTTTCCTTCAGGCGCGTGCCGCGGCCCTGGCGCACCACCTCGATGAATTGCTGGTGGATCTCGTCGAGCATGGATTGCGCGTATTCACGCTGCTTGGGGCTTTGCGGGCTGAAGGGATCCATGAAGCTCTTGTTCTCGCCTGCGGTCAGCAGGCGACGCTCCACACCCAGCTTGTCCATCAGGCCGGTGAAGCCGAAGCCGTCCATGAGCACGCCCACCGAACCGATCAGACTGGCCTTGTTGACGAAGATCTTGTCGGCCGCTGCCGCGATGTAGTAGCCGCCGGAGGCGCAGACTTCTTCCACCACCACGTAGATGGGCTTCTTGGGATAGGCCTTGCGCAAGCGCGTGATCTCGTCATTGATCATGCCGGCCTGGACAGGGCTGCCGCCGGGGCTGTTGATCTTCAGGATCACGCCGACCGAATCGGTGGCGGCAAAGGCCTTGTCCAGCGCCGGGATCACCACGCCAGCCGAACCCTGGCCCTCGGAGTCGATCGCGCCCTTGATCTCGACCAAGGCCGTATGGGTCCCCAGGGGCTCGCTCTCGGTCTTGCCATAGGTGAAGGCCATCCAGGCCCCCAGCACGATCACCATCAGGATGGCGATGCGGAAGAAGATGCCCCAGCGGCGACGGGCGCGCTGTTCCTTGACGGCGAACAGGGCCAGCTTTTCCAGCACGTCGCGCTCCCAGCCGGACTTCTTCTCTTCGCGCGCGCTGGCGGGAACAGGTGCAGAAGAAGACGGCGGCGGCGGCGACTGCGGGTCTGGTTGCGGCTTGTCAGATTCGTTGTTGCTCATAGGCTCACTCAAAGCGGCGCCCCGGCCCATGGCCGGCCTGCGCCAGATTTCCGGCCAGGCTCATGCCTGGACGGGCTTGACGATGTCGTCGGGACACCAGTACACCTGGCCGTCCCGCTCCACCGCCATGATCTTACGCAAATGCGCGCCGGTACAAGGACCGCCTTCGCATTTCCCGGTATCGGGGGCATAAACGGCCCCATGTGTTGCACACATGAGATAGAGGCCGCTGGATTCGAAGAATTCGCCCTCGGCCCAATCCAGCTCCACCGGCACATGGGCGCAGCGGTTCAGGTAGCCATAGACCACGCCACCGTAGCGCACCACGAAGCCGGTGGTCTCGTCACCATGGACCTGCACCGGAAAGCGCTTGCCCAGGCCGCCTTCGGCCAGTTCAGCCGAGGCGCAGACCAGGATCTCGCTGAAAGTCGTCATGCGGCGCTCCCCGGCTCAGGCATGGTCGGTGAGCCACTGGTGCAGCTCACGGATGGATTTGGCCGAGTACAGCGGCGCCAGCGCCTGCAGCTGCTGCGCCGGATGGGCGCCGAACTCCACGGCCACGCCGCGTGCACCGGCGTTGATGGCCATCTGCAGGTCGTGGGTGGTGTCGCCGATCATCAGGGTGCGCTGCATGTCCTGGCCCAGCTCGCGCGTCAACTCCTGCAACATGGCCGGATGCGGCTTGGAGAAGGTCTCGTCGGCGCAGCGGGTGGCGTCGAAGGCGTTGAGCAGGCCCGTGGTATTCATGGCCCGGTTCAGGCCGACCCGGCTCTTGCCGGTGGCCACGGCCAGGAAGTAACCCTGCTGGGACAGGTCGGCCAGCATCTCGGGCACGCCCTCGAACAGGGTCAGGTCCTTGTCCTGGCCGAGGTAGTGATGGCGGTAGCGCTCCACGATGCGCGGGTAGTACTTGGGATCCACATCGGGGATGGCGGCCTGCATGGCATCCTGCAAGCCCAGGCCGATCACGTAGGAAGCCGCGCTCTTGTCGGGAATCGGCAAGCCCAGGTCACGCGCCGCCGCCTGGATGCAGCGCACGATGGTGGAGGTGCTGTCCATCAGGGTGCCATCCCAATCGAAGACGATCAGGTCGAATTGCTTTCTTGCCATGTCTGAGATTCTTTCCGCTTGCAACCGCTGTCGGTTTGCTTGCCAAACCGACATGCTCAACTATTGATTCCGGGCAGAAAGTATCACATCCCGGGCGAGTACGTGCATCCCTTCTCAGTCCTCCAGACCGTTGGCCATGCCATGCGGCAACAGATCCCCTTCGGCACCGCCTTCCAGGCTGCGCAGGAAGCGCGTGCACTCCTGCGGCAGGCCGGCCTTGAGCGTGACCGTCTGGCCGCTGTCCGGGTGGATGAAACTGATGCGCCAGGCATGCAGGAACATGCGCTTGAAGGCGATCCGGCTCCCATCGGCCTTCTGCAAGGCCTTGTTGAGCGTGAAATCGCCGTATTTGTCGTCGCCGACGATGGGGAAACCGCTGGAGGACAGGTGCACCCGGATCTGATGGGTGCGACCGGTCTTCAGTTCAGCTTCCAGCAAGGCAAATTCACCGAAGCGCCGCAGCAGCGAGAACACCGTGTGCGAAGGCTGGCCGTCGGCCTGCACCCGCACGCGGCGCTCGCCATCGGGCGTGCTGTACTTGAACAGCGGCAACTTGACGTGCTGGCGGGCGTTCTGCCAGTCGCCCTGCACCAGGGTCAGGTAGCGCTTGTCGGTCTTGCCGTCGCGCATCTGCTCGTGCAGGCTGGTCAGGGCCGATCGTTTCTTGGCGATCAACAATACGCCAGACGTATCTCGGTCCAGGCGATGCACCAGTTCCAGGAACTTGGCCTGTGGCCGGGCCGCGCGCAATTGCTCGATGACGCCGTAGCTCACCCCCGAGCCGCCGTGTACGGCGACCCCGGCGGGCTTGTCGATGACCAGCATGTGATTGTCTTCGAGCAGGATGCGGAACTCGGCGCCAGGCACCACCGTCTCCTGCTTCTCGGCCACTCGTATTGGCGGCACGCGCACCACGTCGCCTTCGACCAGGCGGTAGGTCTGGTCGATGCGGCCCTTGTTGACACGCACCTCACCCGAGCGCAGGACGCGGTAGATATGGCTCTTGGGAACACCTTTGCAGACCCGCAGCAGGAAGTTGTCAATCCGCTGTCCCGCCTCTTCGTCGGAAATGGTCAGCAACTGCACCTGAGGGACGTTCTGCGAGGCGCTTGCACTCCGGGTGGCCGGCGCCTGATTGGCGCTTTCAGAAGCCCCCCTAGAAAATCTCGCTAAGTCCTTCATTTTGAATATATAATCGATTGACGCCGACCAAAAAACGGCGTTAGTAGAATAAAAAGGAACATTCTACACAAGAGGAGACTTCGTCAGCCTCGCTCATTTGCAAAATTGACGAAGGGGGCCCCGAAAACCACGATGCGCGGCATCGCAGACGCAAGAAAAGCGCTGCAACGGTTGACAATACAACCGATCATGTCGCTTGCGTGGTCCACATAAAGGCCTCGAAACGAGTACGCACCTTCCCTGCGCGAGTCCAGTTTGCACCGCAGTTGCAATCGGATAACGCCATGGAAGTGGAACAGATTTGTTTGGATCATCAGGATAAAAGTCTGGCAAGACTCGCATCCGGTGTTCCGGCACTGGTCCGCAGCGCACAGCCCCTGGCGAGAAGCAGCGCAACGGGCGGCAGGCCCACCCGGCCAGCCCCTCTTGCAGCGCTTTGTCCGGGCCATGCCGCGGCCGCCGCCGGTGCATCGCGAAGCTTGCCGGTTGATGCAGTTGAACCCGATCGCCGTCGCCAACCCTATTGATATGTTACGTTTGGCTTCACAGACCAGCTTACCGTCCGCAGTTGCCTGCGCGACCGCCTATGGCGGAGCGCGCGGCGCGGATACGGTGCTGCCCGGCGTTCCGGCCTGCCGCATCCGCGCCCCCTTGTGCTGGAGCGCCTGCTAAGGCGCATCACACAATCAAGGCAATTCCCTCCCCAATCACTTCGTTCTCGCGTACATCCCCTGTACTTTTGGCCCGCTACCCGCATTACCGACGGGCCATTTGAAGGATCTTCGGATCCCGGAGTGAAAACATGAAACGCATGTTGTTCAACGCAACGCAGCAGGAAGAACTGCGCGTAGCGATCGTTGACGGTCAGAAACTGATCGACATCGACATCGAAACGACTGGACGCGAGCAGCGCAAGTCCAACATCTACAAGGGCGTGATCACCCGCATCGAGCCCTCGCTGGAAGCCTGCTTCGTCAACTACGGTGAGGAACGCCACGGCTTCCTGCCGTTCAAGGAAGTGGCCCGTTCCTACTTCAAGGAAGGCATCGACGTCCGCAACGCCAGCATCAAGGAAGCGCTGCGCGAAGGCCAGGAAATCATCGTCCAGGTCGAAAAGGAAGAACGCGGTAACAAGGGCGCGGCCCTCACCTCCTTCATCTCGCTGGCTGGCCGCTATCTGGTCCTGATGCCCAACAACCCGCGCGGTGGTGGTGTCTCCCGTCGCGTCGAAGGCGAAGACCGCCAGGAACTGCGCGAGACCATGGACAAGCTGGACCTGCCCAATGGCATGTCCGTCATCGCCCGCACCGCCGGCATCGGCCGCAACGTCGATGAACTGCAGTGGGACCTGAACTACCTGATGCAACTGTGGCGCGCCATCGAAGGCGCCGGCCAGTCTGCCTCGGGCGCCTTCCTGATCTACCAGGAATCCTCGCTGGTCATCCGCGCCATCCGCGACTACTTCCAGCCCGATATCGGCGAAATCCTGATCGATACCGACGAGATCCACGACCAGGCCCAGCAGTTCATGGCCCACGTGATGCCGGACATGGTCCACCGCGTCAAGCGCTACCGCGACGACGTGCCGCTGTTCTCGCGCTTCCAGATCGAACACCAGATCGAGACCGCCTACTCGCGTACGGTGCCGCTGCCTTCGGGCGGCGCCATCGTGATCGACCACACCGAAGCCCTGGTATCGGTGGACGTGAACTCGGCGCGCGCCACCCGTGGCAGCGACATCGAGACCACCGCCTTCAATACCAACCTCGAAGCTGCCGATGAAGTGGCCCGCCAGTTGCGCCTGCGCGACCTGGGTGGCCTGATCGTGATCGACTTCATCGACATGGAGAATTCCAAGAACCAGCGCGAAGTCGAAGGTCGCCTGAAGGACGCCCTGCACCACGACCGTGCCCGCGTCCAGATGGGCAAGATCTCGCGCTTCGGCCTGATGGAACTGTCGCGCCAGCGCCTGCGTCCGTCGCTCTCCGAAGGCAGCCACGTGACCTTGATGGGATGATAGTGGTGTTGGGAAATAGTTGATAGGTTTTGTTGATCTCTGTTGTTGCTGTTTATTT